>JACIWK010000009.1 GCA_014360985.1 Candidatus Bipolaricaulota bacterium | reverse complement strand
GTCGTGGCGGAGCTTCTGGAGAAGCTGCGGGTTGAGCTCACGAAGAGCCGGGCCCGGCAGACGAACGACCAAGCCCTTGTGGAAGGCAAGAACGGGAGCATCGTCCGCAAGCAGATGGGGTACGGATGGATTGCCCCCGAGGAGGCGGAGAAGATCCAGGCGTTCTACCGAAAGACCCTCAACGTGTACCTCACGCCGTACGAGAAGCTGAGGAGCTTGCCGCAGGCCGAGCAGTACCTGCGGCCGGGGGTGACGATGGCGGAGCTCGAACGGATCGCCCGAGGCCACAGCGACACCGAGTACGCTCTGCTTGTTCAGCAGGAGAAGGCCGGGCTCTTCCGTTCTTTCGCTCCACGGGGTACAGCATCCTGACGGCTCACGCCTTCATGCTCATCTTCGGATGAGAAAAGACTTGGCGGCCCGCTCGAGGACCGTCCCCACGCGATCTTCACTTCGTCTCCTCCGCGGTCAGCCGCACGTAGAGGCGCTTCGCCGCTGCCTGCTCGGCCTCTTTCTTCGAGCGGCCCCGGCCCACGGCTTCGCCAGCGGGGAGGGAGACGCGGACGGCGAACACCGTCTTGTGTTCGGGCCCCTCAGCAGACACCACGCTGTACTCAGGGAGCGTCCCGAACCGGGACTGGCCCAGCGCTTGGAGGAGCGACTTGTAGTCGGCCTGCCCCTCTGTGGTCCCCGCCGCCAGGCGGGGGCCGAGGAGCGCCTCGGTGAGGCGGCGGGCCCCGGTGTAGCCGTGCTGGAGGAACACCGCGCCGACGACCGCTTCCAGCGCGGCGGCGAGGACCGAGGGCCGGGTCCGGGCCCCCCCCTCCTCCGCCCCCTTGCCGAGGCGGAGGAACTCCCCCAACCCCAGTTGGGCGGCCACTTCGGCCAGGACGGGCCGGGACACAACGACCGCCCGCAGCCTGGACAGCTCTCCCTCGTCCCGGCCCGGGAACAACCCGAACAGGAGGTCGGCCACGGTGAGGTCGAGCACCGCATCACCAAGGAACTCCAGGCGTTCGTTGCTCTCCTCCCCGTGCTCGTTGGCGTACGAGTCGTGGGTGACGGCGAGACGGAAGACGTCCGTCGGAAGCTCCAGCCCCAGCCGGGAGAGGAAGGAGATCATCGCGGGTCAGGATCCGCCCGAGATGGACCGCGACGTCCAAGGATCCGTTCCAGTATCCGGTTGAACCTCGTGGGCCCCGACTCCTGCGTCCCGAGGGGATCCACGAGCACCGTGTACAGCCTCGCCCTCTTCCCAACGAGAACATCGGTTAGCAGTTGATCGCCGATCAACGCTGCTTCGCTGGGATGGGCCCCCAGCGCGGCGAGCGCCCGACGCAGCCCACCCCGCAAGGGCTTGTGCGCGCAGTCCACGAGGTGGATCCCCGCGTCCTCCAATTCCCGCCGGAACGGCTGCCGGGGTGGGATCGAGGCGTTGGTGAGGATCGTGATCCTCATCCCTCGCTCGCGAAGGGAGGCGAGGAGGGCCCGGGTCCGCGGGTCGAGCCCCCACTGCCGCCACCGGCAGAGCGTGTTCTCCAGGTCGAAGATCAACACGCGGATCCCCCGCTCCCAGAGCGCCGTGTAATCCACGTCATGGATCGAGCGCGCGGCCTGATTCGGGCGGAGCCACTTCACTGCTCGACCCAGACCTCCCCGATCGGCACGAACCGGGCCGCCGATCGGAGGAGGCGCTCCGCCTCCGCCACGCACCCCGGAGCCACGTAGAGCTTGAACAGCTTCGTTGCTCCCTGTTCCCGGTACTCACGGCGCACGTTGCCGATCCCGTCGAACGCGGAGAACACGGCGTCCAGGAAGTGGACCGCCTCCGGCCCCATCTCCACCCACATCGTGACCGCATCGCGCGGTCGAGGCAGGTGCGCGAGATGGGCGAACCGGTCACCCATCCGCTCTCTCCGCGGCGAGGAGCCGCTGGAGGGCGAGTTCCGGGTCGCAGCCGAGCCGGCGCGCGAGGGCCACGACCTCGAGCAGGGCTTCCCCAACGAGCCCCTCAGGATCGGCTACCTCCTGCGGCGGATGGAGGTACACGCCCACGGGGATCGGGTTCCCTCCTGCCTCCCGCACCTCGACAAGCTTCGCTGCCGTCACCAGGGCGGGGCGTCTCCGCTCGCGCGCCGGGCGGGGTTCGCCGCCCTTGATCTCCTCCCACCGCACCCGCACCTCGTCCGATGTGGTAGCCTTCCCATCCCCGAACACGTGGGGGTGGCGGCGGACGAGCTTCGCCCGCAGGGCATCGGCCACCTCCCCGATCCCGAACCGCCCCGCCTCGGCCTCGATCTGCGCGTGAAGGAGGACCTGCAAGAGGACGTCCCCCAGCTCATCCCGCATCTCGTCAGGCGTCCCATCGGTCAGTGCCTCCGCGGCCTCGTACGCCTCCTCGAGGAGGTACGGGACGAGGGTGCGGTGGGTCTGGGCCCGGTCCCAGGGGCACCCGTCCGGCCCACGAAGCCGGGCGATCACCGCCACCAGCTCCGCCAATGCCTTGATGGGGTCGCGGGGCCCGCTCATCGCGGCTTGGGGAGAGTGAGCTCTGCGAGGAGGCCCGCCACCTCTTCGCTGCGGAACGTGGGGTCGACCGACGCGATGCGCTCCAGATCGTCCACTGCCTCCTGGTACCGCCCTAGCTCGGCGTAAAGCTGGGCCCGCTGCCACAGGAACTCCAGCCCAGCCGGTCCCAGGGCAGCCCCCACGCCCGCTCGGCCCTCCTCGACCGCCACCATCTGGGTGTAGATGGGGAGCTTCTGCTGGGGTGTGGCAGCCACGTCCAGCGCCTGGCGGTAGTAGTCAAGGGCCCGGTCGTACTGGACCTTGGCCAGATAGCAGTCCCCGAGGCCGACGAGCGCATCGAGGTTCCCCGGGGAGAGGTCAAGGATCGCCTCGTATTGGGGGATCGCCCCGTCGTACTTGTACTGGTCGCGGTAGTAACTGGCGAGGAGGTAGCGGGTCCGGAGGTCGGTCGGATCGAGGCCCACGATCTTGCGGGCGATCGTCTCCTTGAGCGATACGGCAACCGCGCGGGACAGGGCCTGGCGGTAGGAGGCCAAGGCCTTATCGGGATCCCCAAGCTTCACGTACACGTCGCCGAGGCCGAGGTGCCCCTCGGAGCGGTACGGGAACACGCGGATCGCATCCTCGTATCGCTTCTTGGCGTCCTCGACCTGGCCCGCAGCGAGGTACGCCCCGGCGAGCTTGAGGAGGGCATCCGCCGTCAACCCCCGCTTGTAGGCCGCGTCGTACCGGGCGATCGCCCCTTGCGCATCCCCTTCGGCAAGAAGGAGATCGCCGAGGAGGAGGAGGGCGGTGGCGTTGTTCGGATCGCGCGCCAGGACCTCGTCGAGGAGGGGTCGGGCCAGGGAGAACTGGTTCCCTTTCACGTACGCGCTGGCGAGCTTCAGGGACACGGTGACGTTCCCCGGCTGGAGGTCAAGGGCCATGCGGTACGCGTCGGCAGCGGCGCTGTGGAGCTCAAGGGTCATCAGGACATCCCCGTGCCCGATGCGGGCCGCGACGAACTCCGGCCGCGCCTCGATCGCTTGTCGGTACTCCGCTTCCGCCTGAAGCCACTTGCCAGCCTGACGGTACATCTCCGCCCTCGCGAAGCGGGCCTCGGCGTTCCGGGGGTCGAGGGCGAGGACCCGTTCGAAAAACGCCTCGTCCACCGTTCCCGTGTCGATGAACGCAGCATAGGCGGCGAGCGCCTGCTCCTTGTGCCGGGCTTCGTCCGCCTGCAGGCGGTCCAGCTCCGCCTCCTCCTCCGGGGAGAGCTCCTCCTTCTTCTCCAGTTCGACCCTCCGCGCTGCTGCCACCATGAGGAGTTCCTCGTGCAGGCGTCCGATGTAGTAGGAGAGGTAGGGGTCGGTGGAAGTGCCTGCGCTTCGCGCCGCTTCGAGCTCGGTCAGTGCCGCGGTTTTATCCGCTCCATACGCCATCGCCGCCGCGAGGACCGGATCCGTGGCCTTCACCTCGGTCCGCTCTCGGCGCGCGGCGTACCAGCTGTCCCAGCGCTTCGCCTCTTCATCGCGAACGTAGTCCGACTTCACCGTGTCACGAACCGCGGCGAACTCGGGCGCGGTCGCCGGCCGACGCTCGAGGAGTTTCACGATGTGGAAGCCCTCATCGTCATCCACGAGCTTCACCTCCCCAACCTCCAGCGGCCACACCGCGTCCATCACCTTGACGGAGAAGGGCGATTCGTAGCGGGAGAACCAGTCCGTCTCGCCGCCCCTCCCCTTCGTCGCCTCGTCGAGGGAGTGGGCCTGCGCCAGAGCGGCGAAGTCGGCATCGGGAGCGGCGACCTCGGCGAGGAGCCCATCGGCGAGCCTCGCCTCGCCGACGAGGATGTGGCCGACCCGGATCTTCTCCGGCTCGGCTTGGTAGCGATTCTGGTTCGCCGCGTAGTAGGCGAGGAGGTCGGCCTCCGTGGGTTCGACAGGGCCCACCACGAGCTGCCGCACCCGTTCCTCGCGTAGCCGAGCCTCCTCGCTCTGCGCAAGCTCCTTCTTGTAGGCATCCAGGGTCGAGCCCTGATACTTGAGGTACTCCTCGAGGTCGCGCTCGGTGAGCCCGTACTGAGTGAGGAGGGCCTGGTACCGCTCGGCCACAGCCCTGTCCACTTCAGCCTTGGAGACCGTCACCTTCAGCTCCCGGCCTGCTTGAGCGAGGATGGCGGAGCGGACGATCTCTTCCGCCGCTTGGGCCATGTACGGAAGGCTTCGGAACGCCCCTTCCGTCCCCTGAAGCAGGGACTCGAAGTCCAGGCCATACAGCGCATAGAGCTGCGTGTAGTAGTCGATGAGGTTCCCGTAAGCTTGGGCGAACTCCTGGCGGGTCACCTTCCTTCCGTCCACGACGAGGACGGTCTCCTCAGCGCTCCCCGGGGAAGGGGAGGTGAAGAGCCTGATCCCCCCCGCCACGACGATCGACGCGAGGAACCCGATCACCAACAGCCAGATCACGACCTTCTGATGCCGCTTGAAGAACCCGTTCATGGATCCCTGTCCCCCTGCCGTTCCTTGATCACGCGCATGAGTTGCCGTCCCGCTGCCCATAGCCCGCTCGCCACGCCGAGGAACAGGCCCCCGACCCGGCCCGCGCGGCCGCCGGTGAGGAGATCGATGCCGTACCCAATGCCCAGTCCCCCCAGCGCGCCCCCAGCCACGATGAACCCCAACTGGCCCACGAGGGCGAGGCCCGCCAGCGCTTCCCGGTACGGATCAAATGTCCTGCCACTCCTTCGTCGTGGGGGCACCGGGCTCCGGGGGGGGGAGGGGAAGGGCCCCCTTGCGGCGCGGGCGGAGGGCGGGCACCGGGGTCCGGGACCGGACCGTGAACCGGATTCCCGTCCTCGTCTCGTCGCTCACGTTCACCTCGACGAACGACGGGACGAAGTACAGGTCAACCCCGCTCGGGGCCATGTACCCCCGGGCGATGGCGATGCACTTCACGGCTTGGTTCACCGCTTTGGGGCCGATGGCCTGCAGCTCGGCCACTCCCTCTTCACGAAACGTGTTCGCCACTGCCCCGGCGGCCAGGCTGGCCTCCGAGGTCGATGCGATCTTGAGAACGTTCATCGTTTCCTCCTCAGCGGGCTGTGTCCACGAATTGGGCTTGGCGAATCACAGTCACCTTGATCTCGCCAGGATACTGGACCTGTTCCTCGATCCGGCGCGCGATATCATACGCGAGCTTCGCTGCCATGTCATCCGTCGTCTTCTCCGGCCGAACGATGACCCTCACCTCTCGCCCGGCCTGGATGGCGTATGCCTCCTTCACCAAGGGGTAGGCAGACGCGAGCTTCTCCAGTTCCTCCAGGCGCTGGCAGTAGCGCTCGTAGGTCTCCTGGCGCGCCCCAGGCCGGGCCGCGGACAGGGTGTCCGCCGCCTGGATGAGGACGGCGGTCACGGTCGCCGGCTCCGCTTGGCCGTGGTGGGCCGCGATCGCGTTCACGATCGGCCACGGCTCGCCCGCGCGCCGGGCCAGATCCGCCCCGATGAGGGCATGCGGACCTTCCACGTCGTGGTCCACCGCCTTACCGATGTCGTGGAGGAGCCCCGCCCGTTTGGCTGGCTTGGGGTCGATCCCGATCTCCTCGGCGAGCAGCCGGGCGAGGAAGCTCACCTCGAGCGCGTGTTGGAGCTGGTTTTGACCGTAACTGGTCCGGAAGTGGAGGCGCCCCAGGAGCTGGACGAGGTCGCGGGGGAGGTCGACGCCGACCTCGAACGCTGCCTTCTCCCCCGCCTCGAGGATCGCCTCCTCCACGCGATCCTTGGCCTTGCGCACCATCTCCTCGATCCGGGCGGGGTGGATCCGCCCATCCTCGAGCAACTTCTCCAGCGCGACGCGGGCCACCTCCCTTCGCACGGGATGGAACGAGGACAGGACGACCGCCTCCGGCGTGTCGTCCACGAGGACCTCGATCCCGGTGAGGGCCTCGAACGCTCGGATGTTGCGGCCGTCGCGCCCGATGATACGGCCCTTGTACTCGTCGTTGGGTAGCGGGACCGTGGTGATCGTGGCCTCCTCAGCATAGTCGAGGGCATAGCGTTGCACGGCGTTGGCGAGGATACGGCGGGCGCGGCGCTCCGCCTCCTGACTCGTCCGCCGCTCCACCTCGTTGATCTTACGGGCGAAGTACCGCTCCGACTCCGCCTCGACGAGCTTCAGGAGGTACTCCTTGGCCTCCTCCTCCGTAAGGCCGGTCAGCCGCTCCAGCAGCGCCCTCTCTTCCGCAAGGAGCTGGCGGCCGGTCTCGAGGAGATGAATGACCTCCGTCTCATCCTGACGGATCGAGGCCTCGATCGCCTCCAAGTGCTGGGCCTTGCTCGCCAACCGGTCCTCGCGCTGGCGGAGGCGCTCTTCGAGCTGGGCTAGCTCCGCCTCTTTTTTCCGCAGGCGCTCCTCCTCCCGCTCCCGCAGCTCCTCGATCTCCCGTTGGGTCAGGAGGAGGCGCTCCCGGTGGACCCGCTCCGCTTCCCCGCGGGCCTCGCTCAGGATCGCCTCGGCCCGGCGGCTCACGCGGCGGCGGCGGAGGCGGGAGAATACGAGGCCGAGCCCGATCCCCACCGCGAGGGCGAGCACGCCCACCCCGACATGAAACCAAGGGAACGGTATCCCCAGGAAGGCGGGCGGAGTCCCCCCTTGGGCCTGGGCCCAGACGGGGACAGCCCACGTCACCACGGCAAGCCAGCCGATCCGAACCATTCGCCGTTCTCCTCCAGTGCGGAGCACTTTATTCCTTCGGTTTGCCTTTCTCAACCACCAGGGCGAAGGCGGCGGGGAGGAACGTGAGACTCCACAGGAGGGTGAATCCGAGTCCGAGGAGGGCCGATGTCCCCAGGAGCTGCAACCCGGGGGTGTGGGCAGCGAGGAGGGCTCCGAACGAGGCCATCGTGGTGAGGGAGCTCACAGTGATCGGGACCGCGCTCGCCGCCGCTCCGCGCACGACCACGTCCGCCCCTCCCGCCTGTTCCTCCTTCACGCGGTGCAGGAGATGGACCGCGCTGTCCACGCCGATCCCGATGAGCAAGGGGGAGATGACGATGTTCGTGAAGTTGAACTGAATCCCAAGGAGGTTCATCCCCGCCAACATCCACACGTAGCCCATCGCCAGCGGGGCGAGGGCCAGCGCGGCCTCGGCCGGCCGCGGGAAGTCACGCCACACGAGGAGGAAGATGATCAACACTGCAAGGACGGTGGAGAGGAGGAAGTCGCGCCGCATGTACTGCTCGAGCCGCGCCGTGACCTCCGGAAGCCCGAACCTCTCCACCCCCAACGTATCCGCCCACTCGAGGAACATCCGCAGGTTGTTACCCTCGCGGATGGCCCGGGTGAGGCGCGCCTCGACCACGTATCTGCCGCTCTGCGTGTAGTACTGCGCCCGAACCTCTACGGGCAACAGGGCGAGGATGCTCGCAAGAAGGACGGGCTCGGGGGGGAGATCGACGATCTTCCGCACGAACGCGCGCACCGTGGCCAGGTCGCCCGACATCGCCTCCAGCCGGGCCCGATGCCCTTCGGCATCCACCCGTTCCAGCTCCCCGAGGAGGGCGACCAGTTCGTCCAGCCCTTGCGACAGGGTCACCGCCAGCTCGGGCCGTGCGCCCACGATGGCGAGCAGTTCCCATTGGGCCATCTTTGCGCTCAACCGGCGCACCCCTTCCAGGGTCCCCTCCCAGTTTTCCAGCTGCCCCGCGAGCTCCGCGACCCCCGCTTGGACCTCCGCCACGGGCAGGTCGAGGATCGAGGCCTCGCCCCCCAGAAGCTCCTGAGGAAGGAAGCCCCGCACCGAGGCGGTGGAATGGACGAGCGGGTGAGCCGCCAGCGCGGTCTCGAGGGCCAGGATGTCCTCCGGATCGTCGACGAAGAACCGGAACGAGTCCCCCAGCCACACCTCCCCCGCGAACTCGCGGGCGATCGCGGCCAGGACAACGGTGGACAGGGTTGCCGGGGCGAGCTCATCGGACACAAAGCGAAACTGCACCCGACTGGCCTGGTACACGATCGCCGTGGTGAGGATCAGCCCCACGGCCACCACCCCCGGCCGCAGCCGGAGGAAGCGCCGGTAGGCAGGTCGCAAAGCGGTTGTGGAGGCGATGGGCCGCCGCCGAGATGGGCGACGATCCCGGGCGAACATGGCAGCGAGGGCGGGGACGAGGAGGAGGGTGGTGAGGAGGGAGACGAGGATCCCCACTCCGCTGATCACCCCCATCTCCCACAGGGCGCGGGAATGGGAGAGCAAAAGACAGCTGAACACCACCGCCGTCGTGAACGCCGCAGTGAGGCACGCGCTCCCTTTGGTCCGCACCGCCGTGACCAACGCCTCTTTGACCCGCTGCCCCTTGGCTCGTTCCTCAACGAAGCGAGACAGGAGGTGGATCGAAAAATCGATCCCCAGCCCGAGGATGAGGGCAGGCAGGAACACGGTGAGGAGGTTGACCCCCCCCACCGCGAACTTCGCCCAAGCCATGGTAAACAACGCCGAGACGAGCACCGGTGCTACCGCCGCTACGCATAGGAGAGGGCTGGCGAACGCGAGGAGCACGAGCGTGAACACCGCCGCTGAGGACACGATCGTGACGAGGGTCATGTCTCGGCGAATCACCTCGTCCGTCTCGACGGTCGTCACATACGTCCCGGCAAGGCCCGCGGTGACCCCGAGCTCGTTCAGCCCCGCCCGCGCCAGGGCGTCTGCCACGGCACGGGTCACGGCCTGGTTGTAGGCCAGGGACTCGAATGGCCGGCGCGTGGGCCAGATCTGGAGGACGAGCCGGCTCCGGTCCTGGGAGAGGATCGGCTCCCCGATCTCCTCGGGAGGGGGCCGGTTGAGGACGGCCCGCGAGATCGCTGCCGCTTCGGCGAGGAGCCCCTCCTGCGCGGCGAGGCTTGCCAGGAACCCCAGGCCAGCACGGCCGGCAGCCATCAACTCGGCGAGGGCGGCCTGGACCGCCGCCGGATCGGGCACGGCGTCGGCGGAGACGGAACGGAGGATGTCCTCCACCGATCGAGCGGGAAGCGCGAGGGGGAACAGGGCTTGAACCTCACGCGCGATGGCCCGCAGCCGCTCCAGCTCCGCAGAAGAGAGGGTGCGGAAGATGAGGAGCTCCGGGGGAACGACGATCCCCTCCCCCACCCGGTACGATGCAGCGAGGAGGTCTGGATTCTCCTCCAATCGAAGCTCTGCGATCACCCGGTCTGCGGCCAGGAATAAGATCCGCTCCCGCTCCGCGGCGTCGGGAGGAGGATCGCGGAGGGTGAACAGGACCGCGATCACATCCGTGCTCGCTGCCTCCTGTTCCACGGATTGGAACTGGACGACAAGGGGATCCCCTTGGGGGAGCAAATCCAGATACGACGTGCGGATGGGGAAATCACGGATGTACAGGTACGCCAGCGCGGCCAGGGCGGCGAACAGAACGATCACCACCGCCGGCCAGCGCGTTGAGACGCGGGCGAGGGTGGAGAAGGCGCGGTCCCGCAGCCCGCGGAGGTTAGGCGCGGTCGCCGGAGGGCGTGCGGATGGTGATGGCATACCCGGTGAGCTTCGCCGCCAGTTCCACGTTGTGTCCATCGCGGCCGATGGCGAGCGAGATGTCGCTCCCCGGCACGGTGACGAGGGCCGTCCTCGCGGGTTCATCGAGCTCCACTTCGAGGGTGCTCGCCGGGGCGAGGGCCCCCCGGATCACCTGACGCACGTCCTCGTTCCAGCGCACGATGTCCACCTTCTCCCCCGACAGCTCCCGGCTCACGGCCCGGATCCGGCTTCCGCCGGGCCCGATGCAGCTCCCCACCGGATCGATCCGCGGATCCACCCCTCGCACAAGGACCTTCGACTTCACGCCGGCCACCCGCGCCACCTTCACCACCTCGAGCATCCCCTGCTCCAGCTCCGGCACCTCCAGGGCGAGGAGCTTGGCCACGAAATCAGGATGAGCACGGGATACGTAGATCCGGGGGTCGCCCTGGGTCCGTTCCACCTGGTAGAGGTAGGTGCGCAGCCGACGGCCGGGCACGTAACGCTCGGTGGGCAATCGTTCTTCGCTGGGGAGGAGGGCCTCCACCTCGCCCAAGTTGATCCACACATCGCGGCCCTCGAACCGGTGAACGAACCCGTTCAGGATCTCCCCGATGCGGGAGGCGTACATCTCGTAGAGCCCCTCCCGCCGATGGCGAAGGATCTCGCGGCGGAAGAAGTCCTCGGCGCGGCGGGACTCGATCCGCCCCAGCTCTCGCACGAGGTCGAATCGGGACCCCTTCACGTACACGTCCCCGGACCGCCGGTCGATCTCCACCGGGGGGGGTTCCTCTCCCCCGAACTTCGCCTGATACGCAGCGGCGATCGCCTTCTCCATCGCCGCGAACGCTACCTCACGGTCGATCCCCCGGGCGCGGGCCATCTCCTCGATGGCCTCCAAGAACTCGATGTTCATCGCTCGTCCCGTTCGTAGACAAGATGGGCACACACGATGTCCGTCAGCGGGATGTCGAGCTCCGCTCCCTCGCGGGAGATGGTGATCGCGTCCGCCCCAGCGCGGACGAGCCTTCCGCGCCGCGTCCCGTCGGTCCGGAGCCTGACATGGATGAGCCTCCCCACCGCCTGAGCATAGTGGCGAGGTTCCCACAAGCCCCGCTCCAATCCCGGCGAGGATACCTCAAGGACGTAAGGACAGGGCACGGGATCCGCCTCATCGAGGAGCGCCTCGATGGCCCGGCTCGCGCGCGCACAGTCGTCCACCGTCACCCCTCCCGGGCAATCCACCTGCACGACGAGCTGGGCGCGCTGCCCCCAGCGGCGGAGCTCCCAGTGGTACACCTCCACTTGGGCATGGGCAGCGCCACGGTGCACGAGTGCATCCAGCTTTTCCTGAACCCGGTCCATAGTTGAGATTATACTTGCCCTCCGTGGCGGACACAACGAGCGGAATGCGTAGAGATCGCATCCTTGTGGCGGAGGGGGAGGACGAGGAGAGGCTCGACCGGCTCCTTTCCCGCCGGTTGGGGATCTCCCGCTCACACGTCCAGTCCCTTCTCGCCCAAGGTGCGGTTCGGATCGAAGGGAGGGAGCCTTCGCCCGCGCGGCGGATGAGGGCGGGGGAGGCGATCGAGGTGGTGTGGAGCGGTCCCGCGATTGCTCCCACCCCGTCCCCGATCCCGATCCTGTACGAGGATGAGGACATCGTGGTTGTGGACAAACCGCGCGGGTTAGCCGTCCACCCCGTGGGGCACAGGCCCGGGATGACCGTCGTATCGATCCTCCTCGCCCGTGGCCCCCTCGCCCCGGGCGCGCCGGGGCGGCCAGGGGTGGTCCACCGCTTGGACGCCCCGACAACGGGCGTCCTCGTCCTCGCCAAGACCCCCCGCGCGCTCCACGGGCTCGCGGACCAGTTTCGCCACCGCAGGGTGAGGAAGGAGTACCTCGCCGTGGTGAGGGGCGAGGTGGAAGTGGACGCGGGGAGGATCGAGGGTCGGGTGGGGCGCGACGCACGGCAACCGTGGCGGATGCGCGTCGGGGGAGCGAAGGATGCCCATACCGAGTTCTCCGTGCTCAGCCGGAGGAAGGATGGGACCCTCCTCCTCGTCCGCCCGCGCACGGGGCGGACTCACCAGATCCGGGTCCACCTCGCCGCGATCGGCCACCCGATCGTGGGCGATCCGTTGTACGGGAAGGGGGATGGCCCCCTCCTTCTCCACGCGTGGCGGCTCGGGTTCCACCACCCCGCTGGCGGGGGGTGGGTGGAGTGCAAAGCGGATCCCCCCCCGGAATTCACCCCGTGGTGCGGCGAACGAGGTAGTAGATCCCAGCCATGAACTGCCCGCCCACCGCCACCCAGAACGCCCAGATCCCGTGCGGGGTGAGCAGCAGGAGCCCCGCGGCGACGGCGGCCAGGGCCGCCGCTGCTTTCCCCGGCCACTCCGCGGTGAACTCCCTCCGCCGGTGCCACAGGATGAGCGCCCCCACCCCCAGCCCGACCTGGGGGATGAAAAACAGACCCACCCCGAGATAGGGGATCCGCCCTACCGCGGCGAGGGAGAAGAAGAGAGCGAGGTAGAATGCTTTGTCCACCACCGGGTCGAGGAGCTGCCCCAACATCGTGACCTGATGGCTCCTCCGGGCCACCCAGCCATCGAGGACGTCCGTCACCAGCGCCGCCAGGAACAACCCCAGGCCGGCCCCCCACCGGCCGCCGAGGACAGCGACCACGGTCGGGGCCACGAGCAACCCTCGCAGCGCGGTAAGGGCGTTGGCAACCGTCATCCTGTGGATGGTACTCGCGCGGAGGGGGGAGGCCAATGCGAGGGGATCGGGTATAATTCCGGTGTCATACAACCCCACATTGAGGTGAGTCCATTGCGCAAGACGAAGGTCATCATCATGGGCGCCGCTGGGCGCGACTTCCACAACTTCAACGTCGCGTTCAGGGACGACGACGCCTACGAGGTGGTCGCGTTCACCGCCACCCAGATCCCGGGGATCGACGGCCGGCGGTATCCTCCTCCCCTTGCTGGGAAGCTCTACCCCCAGGGGATCCCGATCGAACCGGAGAAGCGCCTTCCTCACCTCGTGCGGGAGGGCGAGGTGGATCGGGTGGTGTTCGCCTACTCCGACGTCTCCCACCAGTACGTGATGGAGCGCGCCGCGATCGCCGCCGCGGCGGGGGCGGACTTCTGGCTCATGAGCCCCCGCGCCACCCAGCTCGCGGCAACGAAACCGGTCGTCGCCGTGTGTGCGGTCCGCACGGGATCGGGCAAGTCCCAGACCACGCGGCGGGTCGCTCTCCTCCTCAAGGAGCGGGGGAAGAAGGTCGTCGTGGTCCGCCATCCCATGCCCTATGGGGACCTCGTCCGTCAGAGGGTGCAGCGGTTCGCGTCGCTGGCGGACCTGGACCATGCCGGATGCACGATCGAGGAGCGCGAGGAGTACGAGCCCCATATCCAGTCGGGTTTCGTCGTGTACGCTGGCGTGGATTACGCCGCCATCCTCCAGGAGGCGGAGGCCGAGGCGGACGTGATCCTATGGGACGGAGGGAACAACGACTTCCCCTTCTTCCGTCCTGACTTCCTGATCGTTGTTGCCGACCCGCTGCGGGTCGGGCACGAGAGCACGTATTGGCCTGGATCGGTCCTCATTCGCCAGGCGGATGCAATCGTGATCAACAAGGTGGACACAGCGGGGATGGAGCCGGTGGAGCGCCTGCGCGCATCCCTCTCCTCCCTCAACCCCCGGGCGAGGATCGTGGAAGCGGCATCCCCGATCACCGTGGCGGAGCCGGACCTCGTGGCGGGGCGGAAGGTCCTCGTCATCGAGGACGGGCCGAGCGTGACCCACGGCGAGATGCCGTTCGGGGCGGGGGCAGTAGCCGCGCGCAAGCTGGGGGCGTCCCTCGTCGATCCGCGGCCCTACGCGCAAGGGTCGCTCGTCGCTACCTACGCCGCCTATCCCCACCTCGGCCCGGTGCTGCCCGCGATGGGATACGGGGCGCAGCAGATCGAGGAGCTGGCACAGACGATCGCCCGCGTCCCCTGTGAGGCCGTCGTCATCGCCACCCCGGTGGACCTGCGCCGCCTCGTCTCTCTCGCGAAGCCCTCGACGCGGGTCCGGTACGAGCTCCAAGAGATTGGCCACCCCACCCTGGCGGACCTCCTCCCCCCGTTCTGAGACAGCGGTGCGGGGGCGGGCGGACAAAGGGACGGGAACTGCCCGCCCCCTGTTCCCTCCCCTCCGACTGCCGTTCGTATCCTTGGGGCATGAGGTGGTCTGTGATGACGAAGAGCCTGATCGGAGCGGTCGTGGTGGCGACGCTCGTGGGGTGGGCCGGGTGGGCCGAGGCTCCTGCCCCTGTTGCAACGGTGGGGATCGAGGTCACGTTCACGGCCCCGACCGCATTCAGCGGCGCAACCTCCCTCTCCCTGGCGTTTGGGCAGGCCACGGTCTGGAGCCGGACCGAGTTCTCCCTTAACGGGCTCGACGCCGAGCACCTGACCCTGGCCGTGGACTTGGGAGGGGTCACGTTCGGGACCGGGATGACGTTCAACCCCTGCTTCTCCCGCTACTGGTTCGACGTCCGGGGCAGCTGGTACGTGTGGTGCTGCCCGCTCGGCATGGGCGGGCTGTTCCTGGTGGAGAACCTCGCCCCTGTCTGCCAACCCCCCGCTTACACGATGGGGATTGTCCTCGACCTCGGGATGGGGTACCAACCAGGGTTCTTTGCTCGTAGCCTGACCGGGTTCGGGGTCACGAACGTGTCGGCCCTCATCGATCTTGACCCGGCGACGTCCGTGGTGGCGGTCCCGGGGCTGTGGTTCGAGGAGGAGCTTCTCCACTTTGGCTTCACGGGCGCCTGTTTCCTCGCCGAAGCCGCGGTCCTGTTCGATCCCTTCGGGTTCGTGTGGACCGAGTTTGGCGCCAGCTACGTCCATCCTGAACCCGAAGCCGAGCTCGGGATCCGATTACGCCTCGACACCTCGTGGCTCGACTGGGCCAAGCTGCTCCTCGGCGTGCGCGTGCCGCCGGTTGCGGTCCGGCTCGTGACGACGTTCGACCTCCTGGGGTTCGTGGAGCAGGAGGTGAAGGTCGAGGTCTTCTTCTCCTGGGTTCGGATCTATTCCCACACCCGGTTCGATTTCGGAGGGTTCCTCCAGGTCGTGGTCGGCGCCGAGTTCACCTTGTAGCGGCCGGTCCATCCGGGCCAACGTCCCGTGGCGGGAAGGGCGCGGCGCCCGTGGTTGTCCCGCCTCCCTTCTCCTCATGAGCTATCATTGGCTCCTGAGGAGGTGAAGGGGTGTTCGGTCCAATCCGAGAATTTGCGCTCCAAGCGGCCACGGGAGAGACGATCCATCCCCGTGATCTTTGGGGGAAGTACGTCCTCCTGGGGAGCGGCGGGGAGGCCACGCCCGCGTTGGCGCGCGCCCTTGACGGGCTCGTCCCCCGCCTTGCCCCCCTGGATGCGGTGGCGGTCGTGGTCGCCTCTGATCCTGTGCCCGTCCTCGCGGAACTCACGGCGCGGGAGGGGTGGAAGGTGCTCCTCCTCTCCGATCCGGAGGGGGTATGGGGTCAGACGTGCCGGGCGGGGGAGCTCATCCTCCTCGACCGGGTGGGGATCGTCCGCTGGCGGGGCCACGACCCCGCGGAGGCCATCGCCGCCCTCGCGGATCTGCGCAGTGCCGAGGGTGGAGTGAACCCCTTCCTCCGCGCCCGCCGTGCCTACCGGGCCCTGGCACCGGACCCCATTCCCCACGAAGCGCTCACGCGCTTGGTCGAAGCGGCCCACCTCGCCCCGTCCTGCTTCAACAACCAACCGTGGCGGTTCGTGATCGCGGAAGGGGAGGCCCTGGAGAGGGTGAGGGCCGCCCTCTCCAGGGGGAACTACTGGGCGAAGCGTGCCCCGGCGATCCTCGCCCTGGCCTCGCACCGCGACCTTGACTGCAAGCTCTCCGACGGGCGCGACTACTTTCTGTTCGGATGCGGCATGGCGACGGGCCTGCTCATGATCCAGGCCACCCAGATGGGGCTCATCGCCCACCCCATCGCCGGCTACGACCCGCTCGCGGTCAAGGAGGCGCTGGGGATCCCCAACGAGTACGTTCTGATCACGCTTATCGTGGTTGGGAGGCCGGGCGAGGTGCGTACGCTCAGCGACAAACACCGCGCGATCGAGCTCGGACCGCGGGAGCGGAAGCCCTTGTCGGCTGTGCTGGCATGGAATAAGTTTGGGGACTTGAGCCAAACGGAGGACATATGACGACCAACGACGTGCTGCAAGCGATCCGTGGCCGGAGGAGCGTGCTCCGGTTCGCGCCGAAGCCGGTGAGCGACGGTGAGTTGGAAGCGATCCTCGAGGCGGGAAGGTGGGCGCCGTCGTTTGCCAACTCCCAGCCGTGGACGTTCGTCGTGGTGCGGGATGAAGAGACGAAGGGCAAGTTGGGGGCCCTCGTGGAGAGGCTCGCGTTCGCCCACCGGGGTCAGGTCGCCCTCGCCGGGAAGGGTGTCGGCGATGCGCCGATCCTGATCGCGGTTGTGGTCGATCCGGTGAAGGATCCGGGGCACTGGGTCGAGGCGGGGGCGGTGGCGGCCCAGAACATGGCCCTCATGGCCCACAGCCTGGGTCTGGCCTCGTATTGGGCGGGGCTCCGGGGGCGGGCGGAAGCGGAGGTGAAACGGATCCTCGGGATCCCACGCGGGATGCGGGTCGTGGCTCTCCTTCCCATCGGCCGGCCCGCGTACGTGCCGCGAGAGGTGGAACGGGTACCGCTGTCCGAGATCGTGCGTCGCGATCGGTTCGCAAGCTAGCCCCAGTGCCTGAGAGCTGGGGGCAGATCTTTGCTTTTCAGGCTCCCCCTGCCCAACGTACAAAAGATCTGAACCAGGGCGGTCAGAGGTCGAGGACCTCCGCGCGCAGCGTGGCAAGATCGACCACGGCGCACGTCGGGCGGTTGGTGAGCCAGCCCGCGCACTCCCCTGGGTTCACCACCACCGGCGGCCCGGGGCGCACCTCCGGCCGGTGGGTGTGGCCGTAGGCGATGAGGTCGTAGCGGCCGGACGCGACGAGCGCGTCGAGGGCCCGCGGCTCGTGCAGGAGCACGATCCGCCTCCCCCCGAGCTCGATTTCGTGCGGCCCGCGGAGAAGCTTGCCCACCCCGGCAAACCTCTCCCGAAGGTACAGCTTATCCCCGTCGTTGTTTCCGAACACGCCGATCACCCGGAGGCCCAGCTCCCAGAACGGCTCGGCGGTGAACGGCGACACGAAGTCGCCGGCGTGGAGGACGAGCTCTGCCCCCCGCTGTTGGCATAGGGCGAGCGCCCGCCGGAGGTGGTCCAGGTGGTCGTGGGTGTCGGAGAGGAGGCCGATCAGCACGCGCTCACCCCTTCCCCGCTTTGAGCCCGTGCCCGGTGAGGGGAACCACGACCTCGTCCCCGGGCCGGATTGCGCCCCGCGCGAGGAGGGACGGGAGCGCGGCGATGGGGAGGGCCGCCGTTGGCTCGACCCATAGCCCCTCCGCGCGGGCGAGAGTCGCTTGGGCGGTGACGATCTCCTCCTCGCCCACCGCAACCGCTTCCCCACCCACCGCGTGCAGCGCGGCGAGGATCTCGCGGCCCCGGTCGGGGCGGGGGATCCGCGCCCCCTCGGCTACCGTGGCGCGGGGAGCCGGTTCGAGTGGGTCAGCCCCTTCGCTGGCGCGGACGATCGGGGCGCACGCCTCGGGTTGGGCGACGTGGACCCGTGGGGCCCGCCCGCTCCACCCCAGCTCGCGGGCCCGGGTGAACCCGTGGACGAGCCCGAGGAGCAACCCGCCCCCGCCCACGGGGACCACGATGTGGTCAGGGGCGCGTCCGCCGAGGTCCTCGAACAGCTCGTAGGCGATCGTCGTCAGCCCGGCGACGAAGTACGGCGAGGCGTTGTGCGAGGCGTAGAGAAGGTCCGGGTCGGAAACGCATGCCTCCCGGACCGCATTCGTGGCCCGCTCCCGCGGGCCGGGAACGCGCACCACCTCCGCCCCGTACGCCGCGATCTGGGCGAGCTTGGGCCCCGAGGCGTGCGCGGGCACGAACAGCCTGGCGCGGATCCCAGCCCGGGCGGCGTAGGCGGCGAGGGCCGCTCCGGCGTTCCCCGACGAGTCGTCAGCCACGGCCCGCGCCCCGAACGAGCGCAAAGCGGCGACGAGCACCGCCGCCCCTCGGTCCTTGAACGAGCCGGTGGGGTTCATCCCCTCGACCTTGAACCATAGCCTCACGCCCAGCTGGGGGCCAAGGCGCGAGGAGGGGACAAGCGGAGTCCACCCTTCCCCCAGCGTGGCCGGTTCCACGTCCGGGAGGAGCGGGGCGTACCGCCAGATCCCCCGACCGGTGAGGGAGGAAGGGGCGAGCTGGGAGGAAGGTTCGCGGTGGTAGCCGAGCGGCACGGCGCACCGCGGACAGAGCGGGGGCACGGCAACCGGCACCGTGGAGAAGGAGCACAGGGGGCACCGCAGCGCGCCCGTCATCGCTCGCCCCACATCCGCACGAACCTTTGGGCATCGGAGGCCATCGTGTCGTTGTTGAAGAGCACGTACACGAGATCGGCGTCCAGCCCCAACACGCAATCCCGGAGCCGCGCCAGGTCCTGGTCGGTGTAGGTGTAGCGGTACATCCGCGTCCCCGGCGGGGACCCATGCAGGCGGAGGTACGTCATCCCCCCCGTGACGGGGAGGGCCCGGAACGGGTCCGTACAATGGACCAAGGAGAGCTCCCGGCACACCGCGGCCACCCGTTCCGGATCCTCGCCCCACTGCCCCCGCGGCTCCCACACGAGGGTGAGCCCGTTCCTGTCCACCTCCGACAGGAACCGAACCAGGGCTTCCTCATGGGCGGGCGCGGGGGAAAACGAAGGCGGGGACTGGAGGAGGAGCACCCTCGCCCGCAGCGCGTGGGCCACCTCGAGCGAACGCGCGAACCCGTCGCGGGCCTGGGGTCCCTGGAACCGCGCGGTGTGGGTGATTCCCCGGTAGGCCTTGACCGCGAACTCAAACCGTGGGTTCATCCGATCAGCGAGGTCCCGCCACCGGCGGACGGTCTCCGGCCGGGGGATGCGGTAGAACGTGGAGTTGACCTCGACGAGTGAGAATCGAGCCGCGTAGAGCTGGAGCCGATGCTGGCCCCGCACGTCCCCTGCGGGGCGCAGCGCCGACCACCCGCAACAGCCGATGCGCACTTCCACGCCGGGATTATAGGAGTTACGCCGCGTCGCCGATGCGGATCTCCTCTTCCCACCCCCGCAGGTCGTTCAGCACGGGGTAGGCGGTGAGGTCGAGGTGGAGGGGGGTGATCGAGACATACCCGGAGAGCACGGCCCACACGTCTGTATCCTCCTCGCCGTGGGGGGGGGAGGCAAGCATCTCGCCGGTGAGCCAATAGTAGTCGCGACCCCGCGGGTCCTGTCCGCGGACAAGATCGTCGGACCAGATCTTGCCGCCGAGGCGGGTCACCCGGACCCCTTTGGGCACCCCGCGCGGCACGTTCACGTTGATCAAGGTCCGCGCCAACGCGTTCCCCTTGGCCAGCACGAGCCGCGCCACCCGCGCCGTGATCGCTGCCGCCATCTCGTAATCGGGGCTCGGCTCCGCCCCGCCTTCCGGGCCAAGGTCCAGGGATACGGCGATCGCCGGGATCCCCGCCGATGCCCCCTCCATCGCCGCAGCGACCGTCCCCGAGTAGGTCACGTCGTGACCGATGTTCGCTCCCATGTTGACCCCCGCCACGACGAGGTCCGGCCGGCGCGGCGCGAGCCCGAGGAGGGCGAGGAGCACGCAGTCGGAGGGGGCACCATTTGTGACGTGGACCTCCTCGCCGTCCGGGAGCCGGGCGCTCGAGAAGCGCAGCGGCTTGTGGAAGACCCTCGTCCGGGAGGCGGCGGACCAGTTCCGGTCCGGGGCGAGCACCCACGGCTCCCCGATCGCGGAGAGGGACTTGCGCAGGGCGAGCAGCCCCGGCGAGAGGTACCCATCGTCGTTCGTGACCAAGATGAACGGTTTTCCCATCTTTTCCCCGATTGGGAGGCAGTCTAGCCGCCTCCCCCCTCGGGCACAAACCGGAAGAACGAGAGCACGGTCTCCCCGTACGTCCGCCGCAGTTCGAGGACAAGGGGGCCGTAGCGATCAGCGATCGGCTCCTTGTGGAACGTCTCCGCCACCACCACAGCTCCCGCGGTGAGGGGCCGGAGCTCGGCCAGGGCCTCCATCGTGCGCGGGGCAAGTCCAGTGCCGTACGGAGCGCCGACGAACACGAGGTCGAACTCCCCCTTCCTCCTCGCCAGGGACCGCAGGGCAGCGAAGGTGTCCCCCTCCACGACCTCCGCGCGGGGGCCGCACCCCAGGCGGCGGATGTTCTCCCGGACCAGGCGCACCGCCTGCGCCGATCCATCCACGAACACCGCGTGGGCCGCCCCGCGGGACAGGGCCTCCAGCCCCACTGCTCCTGTCCCCGCGAACAGGTCGAGGAACCGTGCCCCGGGCACGAGCTCGCGCACGGTATCGAACAGGGCAAGGCGGACCCGGTCCCGGAGCGGCCGGATCCCCGCGCCCCGTGGCCCAGCGAGCCTCTGCCCTCGGTACTCCCCCGCGCTGATCCGCACCTTGCACCCTCCCCGCCACGGGCTACGATGCCGTGGTTTGCCCTAGGATAACCGACCGGGCCAGCGGCCCGAAAGGAGCGAAACCGTGCGGTACGACGTGGCGGTGGTAGGGGCAGGGCCGGCGGGGCTGTTCGCCGCGCTCGAGCTCGCCGGGTCGGGCCTGTCCACGCTGGTCGTGGACAAGGGCCTCGCCCCGCGTGACCGGACGAGCAACACCTGCGGGGTGGGTGGGGCAGGCGCGTTCTCCGACGGGAAGCTCAACCTCACCCCCCGCATCGGCGGCGACCCGGAGGCGATCGGGTGCTCGGTGGGAGAGCTGGAGGAGTTGATCGCCTACGTCGACGGGGTGTTCACCCGTTACGGGGCCCCCGCCCAGTATTCCGGCGAGGATCCGCAGGCGCTTGCCGAGCTCAAGAAGGCCGCGGCACAGGCCGGGGTCGAGTTCATCGCCGGCCGCCAGCGCCACATCGGCACGGGGCGGATTCGGGAGGTCATCGACGCGATCTACCGCGACCTCGTGGAGCGCGGTATCGAGTTCCAGCTCGGGAGAGCGGCGGAGGAGATCCACCACCACGGCGGGCGGTTCACGGTCGTTGTGAGGGAGCACAAGATCGAGGCGCGGCAGCTCCTCGCCGCACCCGGCCGGGTGGGCGCGTACTGGCTGCGCGAGGTGGCGCGCTCCCTCGGGGTCGGGCCCTCGTTCGGTCCCCTCGACGTCGGGGTACGGGCGGAGTTCCCCGCTGAGCTCTACGACCCCATCGAGCGGGTGATGTACGACGCCAAGCTTCGGGTCCGAACCCCGACCTACGACGACATGGTTCGCACGTTCTGCACCAACCCGCGGGGGTTCGTCGTGCAGGAGGACCACGGCGAGTTCGTGCTCGTGAACGGCCACGCCGAGAACGACCGCAAATCGGGCAACACCAACTTCGCCCTTCTCGTCCACATCGAGCTCACCGATCCGGTGGAGGATACGACGGAGTACGGACGGGCGATCGCCAAACTGGCGACGACGATCGGCGGCGGGAAGCCGATCGTGCAGCGGCTGAAGGACCTCGCTCAGGGACGGCGGTCCACTGCCGACCGGATCCGCCGGGCGTCCGTCCAGCCCACCCTGGCGTCGTTCACCCCCGGAGATGTGTCGATGGCCCTCCCCCACCGGGTAGTGGTGGACATCGTGGAGGCGGTGGACGTTCTGGACCGGCTTATCCCCGGACTATCCTCGGAGGGAACGCTCCTCTGCGCCCCGGAGATCAAGTTCTACGACACGCGGTACGCGGTGGGGCCGGGCATGGAGACAGCGCTTCCCGGGTTCTACGTTGCCGGCGACGCGTCGGGCCACTCCCGAGGGATCGTGTTCGCCGCCGTGACCGGGGTGTTGGCGGCACGGCGGATCCTCGAGCAAGCCACGGCCCGCCGATGAAGCGGATCGCGGTGCTCACGAGTGGAGGCGATGCCCCGGGGATGAACGCGGCGATCCGCGCCGTGGTGCGCACCGGGGTCGCCCAAGGCTGGGAGGTGCTCGGCGTCCGGCGCGGCTATGCCGGGCTCGCCGGAGGGGAGATGTCCCCCCTCGGGGCGCGGGACGTGGGGGGGATCCTCCAGCTGGGGGGAACGGTTCTCGGGAGCGCTCGCTGCCCGGAGTTCCGTACCGAGCTCGGCCGCCAGCGTGCCCTCCGCGCCCTGCGCTCCCACGGGGCAGAAGCGTTGGTGGTGATCGGCGGGAATGGTTCTCAGACCGGCGCGTACGAGCTGTCGCGCATGGGGTTCCCCGTCGTCGGGGTGGCATCAACGATCGACAACGACCTCGCGGGATCCGACATCACGATCGGGGTGGATACCGCCCTCAACGTGGCCCTCGAGGCGATCGACCGGCTCAAGACCACTGCCTCGTCCCATGGCCGGGCGTTTCTGGTGGAGGTCATGGGCCGCGATTGCGGGTACCTCGCCCTCATGGCGGGGATCGCGGGCGGGGCGGAGGCGGTGGTGATCCCGGAGGTGGAGACGGACCCCGAGGCGCTGGCCCAGGAGATGCACGACGCCTACGAGCGAGGGAAGAGCCACGCCCTTGTGGTCGTCGCCGAAGGGGCTTCCTACAACGCGGCCCGGCTCGCCGACTACTTCCACGCGAACGAGAAGCGGCTGGGGTTCGAGCTGCGGGTGACGATCCTCGGCCACGTGCAGCGGGGCGGGGCGCCGGGGGCGTTCGACCGCCTCCTCGCCACCCGCCTCGGGGCCGCCGCCGTGGAAGCCCTGGCCCGGGGAGAGCACGGCGTGCTTGCCGGATGGGTGGGGGGCGAGGTGGCCTTCACACCGCTGGCGGACGTGGCAGGGAAGTCGAAGGCCCTCGATCCGGGCCTGCTGGATCTGGCCCAGGTCCTCGCCCGGTGATGCGGGTCGGGGCAACCCAACCCGGACGGAGCCTGACATGGAAGGAGGACCAATGGAACACGCGGGGAGCCTGAAGGAAGAACCGGGGCTGAAGGTGAAGATGATCCGCAGCTTGCGGACGGCCGGCGGGCACATCGAGGGCATCCGCCGAATGGTGGAAGAGGACGCGTACTGCGTGGACATCCTCAAGCAGATCGCTGCGGTCCAGGGGCTCCTCAGCCGGACTGCCCGGGCCCTCGCCGAGTCCCACACCCGGCACTGCGTGAGCCACGCGATCGAGGAAGGGCACGGCGAGGAGAAGATCGAGGAGCTGTTCGAGGCCCTGAAGTACCTGCGGCACTTCTAGAACCTCCAACCGTGGGTGTCGCCCGTGGCGTTGGATGGGAAGCGTGTTCCCGACAACGGCTCATGGGTCGCTGTCCTCCAGTCGCGCTTGAACACGACCCCACGTTCCCGTACGGTGATGATGCCATGGACATCCTTGCCAGGGGAGTGGAGCAGACGATGAGGACTCGCGGGTCCGGGGAGGGTGGTTCCCCGTAGCCGGTATCGCCGGCATGGCAGAGGGTGGGCGACAGGGTGAGGTCGCCGCGATGATGCAGAGGATTCGGCATCGCGGGGATGATCACCTGAAGACGATCAACCGTCCTCAGCTCACGATCCAGGCCTCCTGGTCCGATGCCGAGACGCGTCGTGCGTCCCGTTCCTTCTCCCAGAACGTTGCCTGGGATGGCGTCCCAGTTCAGAACGCCGCTCCCGAAGCCTTGAGGGGGTGGAGCCAACCGTGCGTGCTGGCAGCGGCCTCCGACCGCGGGCTGTTTCTGGCTCGAGGGCCCCTGGGTGTGAGGCCTCTGTACTACGGGCGCACGGAGCGCGGGACGCTGGCGTTCGCCTCCGAGGTCAAGGCCCTCCTCGCGCTCACAGAGGACGTGAACGAGTTCCCGCCCGGCACGTGGTACACCCCGCGCGACGGGTTCCACCGTTACGGCGAGGTGGAGAGCGGGAGACTGCCTTACACTGACCCGGACCGGATCGCTCTTGAGTTGCGGCGCACACTGGACCGGGCTGTGGCTCGCTGTATGAGAACCGAAGCGATGGGCGCATGGCTGTCGGGGGGTGTGGACTCCTCCGTCATCGCCACGTTGGCCCGGCGACACGTGGGGACCTTCCACTCCTTTGTGAGCGGGGTGAAGGGAGCTCCCGACCTCGCGTACGGAGAGCAGGTGGCTTCGTTCCTGGGAACGACGCACCACAGCCTCGTGGTTGCCGAGCAGGACCTGGTTGCCGCGCTGCCGGAGGTTATCTACCATCTGGAGTCGTTCGACGCGCTGCTCGTGCGGTCATCGGTTGTCAACTACCTCGCCGCTCAGCTTGCCTCCGACCACGTGGGCGCGGTCCTCTCGGGCGAAGGGGGTGACGAGTTGTTCGCGGGGTACGACTACATCAAACGACTCCCCCTGAACGAGATTCCCGGCGAGCTTGAGGATATCGTGCTGCGCCTCCACAACACTGCCCTCCAGCGCGTGGACCGGTGTGCCTACGCCCACGGATTGGTCCCATTCGTCCCGTTCGCGGATCTGGACGTGGTGAGGTACGCCCTGAGCATTCCGCCTCAGTACAAGGTCCACCACCGCCACGGAGTCGCGGTCGAGAAGTGGATTCTCCGCCGGGCGTTCCAGGGTCTGCTTCCCGACGCCGTCCTGTGGCGACCGAAGGCCAAGTTCTGGCAGGGGGCGGGCGTGGCGACCCTCCTTGCCGAGCACGCCGAGAAATCGGTCACGGACGCGGACTTCCGCCGTGAGCGCGTCCTCCCCAACGGGTGGCGGCTTCACAGCAAGGAGGAGCTCCTCTACTACCGCATCTTCCGCGAGCACTTCGGGGGAATCCCCAACCTCGACTGGATGGGGCGCACGAAACGGGTGACGGAGGAGAGAGACCAGAGCCCCCCGTCGAGATCGCCGCGTGTCACGGGGGAGTAGGGTTTGACCTCGCCCACGAAGTGGACCGCGCTCCCGGACAGAGACAACCAGGTAAGCTTGGTCGGCAATGCGACGGCGGGCATGTGCGTACATCACACGGGAAAGCCCTGACGGGCCACAGCTCCTCGTGTTCACCCATCATGTGCCCGATGCTCCCGACGTCCAGGTACCGGGCGGCACGATCGAGCCCGACGAGACCCCGCTCGAGGGTGCCTTGCGCGAAGCCCGCGAGGAGACCGGCCTGGCGCAGTTTGGCCACCTCCGTGTTCTCGCTGAGGAGGTGTGGCACGGGCCCGAAGAAACGGTGGAGTGCTACTTCGTCCACCTCCCCCTGGCCCAGGCCGCGCCCGACGCGTGGGAGCACGTTGTGGCTGCGGGCGAGCACGATCAGGGGCTCGTGTTCTCCCTCTTCTGGACGACCCTCCCCGACACGAGCGGCCTGGAACCGAACATGGCGGAGTACGTGCACCTCCTGCGGTAGCACCTATCGCGCGTCGAGGGGGACTCAGATCGCAGGCGGGGCTCCCCCTGCGGGGTGGGCAGCGAGCGGGGTGCGGCGGAACTGGCTCGTGTACAGGCGCCAGTAGAACCCCCGCGCGGCGAGGAGCGCGTCGTGGGTCCCCCGCTCCACGATCCGCCCCCCGTCGATCACGACCACCTCGTCTGCGTTGCGGATCGTGGACAGCCGGTGGGCGATCACGAAGCTCGTCCGTCCCTTCATGAGCTCAAGGAGGGCCCTCTGGATCGCGACCTCGGTCCGGGTGTCCACGCTGCTCGTCGCCTCGTCGAGGACGAGGATCCGCGGATCGGCGAGCACGGCGCGGGCGATCGCGAGGAGCTGCCGCTGCCCCTCGCTTAAGTTGGCCCCCCGCTCGGAGAGGACGGTCCGGTACCCGTCGGGAAGTCTGCGGATGAACGGGTCGGCGTGGGCGAGCCTCGCCGCGGCGATCACCTCGTCGTCGGTGGCATCGAGCCTCCCGTAGCGGATGTTCTCCAGCACCGTGTCGGCGAACAGGAACGTCCCCTGGAGGACGATCCCCAGCGCCCGCCGCAGCTCGTCGCGGCGCAGGGTCCGGATGTCCACCCCATCGATGAGGATCGCCCCCCTGTCCACGTCGTAGAACCGAGTGAGGAGGTTCACGATCGTCGTCTTCCCCGCCCCGGTCGGGCCGACGAGGGCGATCGTTTGGCCGGGCTTGGCCTCCAAGCTCACGCCGCGGAGCACGGGCACGCCGGGGACGTACCCGAACTCCACATCCTTGAACTCGACGTGGCCCCGCACCGTGCCCAGCTCCACCGGCTGGGCGGGATCGGCGAGGTCAGGGGGGGTATCGATCGTCTGGAAGATCCGCTCCGCGCCAGCGAGGGCGGACTGGACCTGGTTGTAGAGGTCCCCCAGCATGCGCAGGGGCTGGGCGAACTGACGGGAGTAGCTGATGAACGCGGCGATCGTGCCCACGCTCGCCCGGCCAAGGAGGGTCAGCCAGCCCCCCAGGCCGGCCAAGATCGCGATGTTGGCGTTGGAGAGGATGCCCATCAGCGGCGGGACGAGCATGGCGTAGGTCTGCGCACGGATCCCCACCGATCTCACCGCGGCGTTGGCCTCGTCGAACGAGCGGAGGATGGCCGGCCCCTGGCCGAAGGCGAGGATCACCCGCTGGCCGCTGTACGTCTCCTCGAGCTTCCCGTTGAGCTCCCCCAGCCTCCGCTGGTACTCCCGGAACCCCTTCCGGGTGCGCCTCCCGACCCAGGCCACGAGCCCAAGCATGAGGGGAAACGCAAGGAGAGAACCCAGGGCGAGAAGGGGGTTGAGGGCGAACATCATCACGAGGATCCCGACGAGGGTCAGGCTTCCCGTGAACAACTGGAGGATGTTCTGCGAAAGCACGCGGTTGATCGCGTCCATGTCGTTGGTGAGGCGGCTCATCGTCTCCCCGTGGGGACGGGCGTCGAAGAAACGGAGGGACAGGGTCTGGAGGTGGGAGAAGAGATCCCCCCGCAGGGCACGCATCGCCCGTTGGGTGGCGCGGGCGAGGACGAGGTTCTCCGCGTAGTGGGTCCCCCACGCCCCGAGGTACGTTCCCAGCATGAGCAGGACGATCCTGAGGAGCGCTGCCGGGTCCCCGCCGCGGATCGCCCCGTCGATCGCCCTCCCCATGAGGAACGGGCCGAGGAGGGCGAGGCCAGTGGAGGCGAGGGCGAGGAAGAACACCCCGGCGAAGTGCCACCGATAGGACCGGAGGTAGCCAGCGAGGCGCCGCGCCGTCCCTCGCACGTCGCGCGCCCTCTCGATCGGCGTCCTCGCCAGCCCCGGTCCACGCCCCCCTGGCCCCGGCATCCCGGGTGGGGACGGACGGATCGGCGAGCCGGCGTCACGCGCCACGGTTCACCCCCCCGCTCCCGAGCTGGGATGCGTAGATGTCCTGGTAGATCGGGCTCCCCCGCAACAGCTCATCGTGCGTCCCGATCGCGGCAACGCGTCCCCGGTCCAGGACGACGATCTTGTCAGCGAGCAGCACCGTGCTGATCCGCTGGGCGACGACGAACCGCGTCGCGGAGTGGTCCTCGGCCATCAGGCGGTCGAGGGCGTCCTGGAGCTTGATCTCCGTCTCGATGTCCACCGCGCTCGTGCTGTCATCGAGGACGAGGATCCGCGGCCGGACGAGGAGCGCCCGCGCGATCGCGATCCGCTGCCTCTGCCCGCCGGACAGGTTCACCCCCCGTTCTCCAACCACCGTGTCGTACCCCTGGGGGAGATCGAGGATGAACTCGTGGGCCTGGGCGGCGCGGGCTGCGGCGATCACTTCCTCCTCGCTCGCCTCGGGGCGACCGAAGCGGATGTTGTCCCGCACCGTGCCCGTGAACAGGACCGCCTCCTGGAGGGCGATCCCCATCTGGCGGCGCAGGTCAGCGAGGGGGAGGTCGCGCACATCGACCCCGTCCACCGTCACCCGACCCCCGGTCACGTCGTAGAAGCGGGGAATAAGGTGGATGAGGGTGGACTTCCCCGACCCCGTGGCCCCGAGGACCGCCACCGTCTCCCCTGGCTCGGCGACGAGGCTCACCCCGCGCAGGACCGGCTCCCCATCGTAGGCGAACGTCACGTCCTCGAACACCACCCGCGCCCCACGGGGGGAACCGGAGGCGGAGAGGCGCTGTGGTTGCGGCCTCTCGCGGACATCGGGCTCCGCGTCGAGCACCTCGAGGATCCGAGACGCGGACGCCTCGGCCGCGGACAACGGGCCCATCATCCCCGCGATGAGCATCATCGGGAACAGGGCGTAGGTGAGGTAGTTCACGGAGGCCACAACCTGGCCCACGGTCATCGTCCCCCCGATCGCCGCCCGCCCCCCAAGCCAGATCGCCCCCACCACCCCGAGGTTGACGAGGAGCGTCATCGATGGCGCCAGCACGGCGAAGAAGCTCATCACGTGGATGTTCCTCTGCATCAGGGCCTCGTTCTCGCGGTCGAACCGCTGCGCCTCGTGCCCCTCCCGAGCGAACGCCTTCACCACCCGCACCCCAGCGAGGTTCTCCTGGAGGACGGTGTTCAACCGGTCGAGCTGCTTCTGGACCCCGAGGAACATCGGCCGCGCCCGGGCGAGGAACACGGAGACGAGGGCCACGATCACAGGGACGAACGCGACGAGGAGCCAGGCGAGCTGACGGCTGGTGAGGATGAGGAGGGCCATGCTCCCCACCACCCACACGGGTGCGCGGGTGAGGATCCGCAGCGACATCGCCACGATCATCTCCACCATCGCGACATCGCTCGTGGTGCGCACGATGAGCTGCCCGGTCTGGAAGCGGTCCAGGTTCCGGAACGAGAACGTTTGCACCTTGCGCATCAAGGCGCTCCGCACGTCGTGGGCGAACCCCTGGCCGACCCGCA
This sequence comes from Candidatus Bipolaricaulota bacterium, assembly GCA_014360985.1. GTDB lineage: Bacteria > Bipolaricaulota > Bipolaricaulia > Bipolaricaulales > Bipolaricaulaceae > Bipolaricaulis. The sequence goes on along the minus strand of JACIWK010000009.1, from coordinate 59,919 downwards.
CCGAGAGAACCGTGTTGGCGATCGCAAACAGGGTGGAGACGAGCGCGGCCCCGATCATGGCGAGCGCGGTGGTGGCGATGACGCGCATGTCGCCCACGGCGATCCCTTGGTCGATCACGCGCTGGGTGAGGCGGGGGATGAGGAGGTCCGCCCCCACCATCCCCAGGAGGAGGGCCAGCGCCCCGATCGCCTGCCACCGGTGGGGGCGCACGAACCGGAACATGCGGACGAGGGATCTCATCAGCCCTCCTCCGCCAGGGCATCGCGGAGCTTCCCGAGGAGCGTCACGAGCTGGGCCCGATCGTCCACGCTCAGGATCGCGCGCAGCTCGGATTCGACCTCGTGCCAGACCTTCTCCGCCTGCGCGCGGGCTTCCCTCCCCTTCGGGGTGAGGTAGACGCGGGACACGCGCTGGTCGGCGGGATCGGTCCGCCGCTCGATCAGGCCCGCAGTTTCCATCCGCTGAAGGGCCGCGGTGAGGGTGGCCGGGCGGACCATCGTCTGCCGGGCAAGCTCGGCCTGGGAGAGCCCGTCCTCGCACCCAAGGCGGAACAGAATGAACCCCTGGCCTCGACTGAGTCCGATCTCCTCCATCCGGGTGTGAACTCGGTCGCGAAGGAGCTTGGACACCTGCATCAGGAGATGCCCTAGCCGTTCGTCGTCTGCCCGAATCCGGTCCCGCAACGTTTAGCCTCCTAAAGGTTAGGAGGCGAATGATACCAGAGGAGAGGCATGCGTCAACCGGTCCATCGGTCTTCCATCACGGCTCCGCGCTGCATCCACCCCACCCGGGTAGGGTCAGAGGGTCAACAAGGAGGTCAAACATGAAGGGCACGTTGATCGTTTTGGGTATTACCGCATTGGCATTTGGCGGCGCGGCAACGCTGGGGACCATGGCCCACGTTCGGTGGGGCATCTGCCCAGCATGGGAGGGGAGCTGGGGCGGGGGCTCCGGCGTCGTTGCGTTGCACGAGGTCCCGGACGTGGTCGGGCGATACCTCGCGGCGTACGGCGACCCTGACTTGGTGGTGGGCGAGATCATGGAGTTTTCGAACCACTTCTACGTTGAGGTGCGGGAGAAGGGCACCGGCCGCGGGGCCATCGAACTCCTCGTCCTGCGGGACGGCTCGGTGCGACCCGAGCCCGGCCCGAACATGATGTGGAACGCGAAGTACGGCCACCGGGGGATGATGGGGTTCCGCCGGGACGGTTCTGGGGCGATGCTTCTCACCCCCGCCGCGGCGCTGTCCGTCGCTCAAGCGTACCTCGATCGCTCCTCTCCAGGCCTGGCGGTGGGTGACGAGGCGGAGGCGTTCTACGGCTACTACACGATCCACACCCTGCGCAACGGGGAGATCGCGGGCATGCTCTCCGTACACGGGGCCACCGGCGAGGTCTGGGTCCACACCTGGCACGGAACGTTCCTGGGGATGGCGGGCGAGGAGTGAGCTAGCGCCGAGCCCCATACGTGAGCAGTAGTCCAACCATGGTGAGGAGGATGTAGTGAGGAAGAGCCAAGGAACCTCGATCCGGTAGGCGGGATGTCGGTGGGTCTGCGCGAGGAGACGGCGACTCACGATGAGAGGACCTGCTACTCCTGCGGCCCAGTGTGCAAGGTTCGTTTCGAGGCGGCCCCCTCGGGAGTGCGTGGCTGTGGGAAGAGACAGGAAGAACGACCAACACGTTCTGCCACGGAGTGCGCGACCCGTACCACTCGAGCCTTCAGAACTGAGGGCTCGGGGATTCAAAATAGGACTGATCACACTGTGCTAGGGTGATGGTGGAGTTTCCTTCTGATGCGCGCGGTTGGCCATGCTGGAACCCCGCGAAAAAAAGGATCATGTGTAGGGGAAGTGGAGGGGCTGCCTCCTGCGATGGCGACTTCTCGCCCGAGGGGAGGGAAAGGTGAAGGTCCGGGATCCGGTGTGCGGGATGGCGATCGACGGCCGTGAAGCGAGGGCCACTCGGGAGTTCCGCGAGCACACACTCCACTTTTGCTCCGAGACCTGCGCAAGCAGGTTCGACTTGGCCCCAAAGAAGTACTGGAAGCCGACCGGACGAGAAGGTCGTGCTGCTCATGAGCACCGGTCTGCGGAGGTTGCGCAGCATGACCACCGAGGGCACATAAGCCACCACGCCACCATGGTCGCCGACTTCCGGCGGCGGTTCTGGGTGTCTCTCCTTCTCACGGTACCGATCCTCTTGCTTTCGCACCCCATTCAGAAGTTGCTCGGCCTTGAGGAGTTCCTCTACTTCCCCGAGGCGGGCTACCTCCAATTCCTCCTTGCAACCCTGATCTACGTCTACGGGGGGGTGGCCGTTCTTCAAAGGCTTTGGGAAGGAGATGAGCGAACGTCAGCCGGGGATGATGACGCTGATCACGATGGCCATCACCATGGCCTACGGCTATTCGGGCGTGGTGACGTTGGGCGTCTCCGGTGAGGTCCTCTTCTGGGAGCTCGCCACCCTCATTGACGTGATGCTTCTTGGCCACTGGATCGAGATGCGATCGGTTTTGGGGGCCTCTCGGGCCCTGGAAAAGCTGGTGACGCTGTTGCCATCCGAGGCGCACCGGGTGGAGAACGGCGGCGCAACGCGGGAGGTGCCGATCTCCCAACTCACGCCGGGCGACCGGGTGCTGGTGAAGCCCGGGGAGAAGATCCCCATCGATGGCGTGGTGGTAGAAGGCCGAACCACGGTCAACGAGGCCATGCTCACCGGGGAGAGCAGCCCAGTGGAGAGAGACTCTGGGGATGCGGTGATCGGTGGGGCGGTGAACGGGGAAGGGGCCATCGTTGTGGAGGTACGAAGAACCGGCGCGGAGACCTACTTGTTCCAGGTGATCGAGCTCGTGCGCCGAGCGCAAGAAGCCCGCTCTCGCACGCAAGATTTGGCCAACCGAGCCGCGCTTTGGCTCACCATCGTTGCCGTAAGCGTGGGCACAGCCACGTTGGTGGGGTGGCTGGTCGCAGGCGTCGAGTTCAACTTCGCCCTGGCTCGGATGGTGACGGTGATGGTCATCGCGTGTCCCCACGCGCTGGGGTTGGCCATCCCGCTGGTGGTGTCCGTGTCCACATCCCTCGCCGCAGGTCAAGGCATCCTCGTTCGCGATCGGACCGCGTTCGAGCGGGCCCGGGACATTCAGGCCGTCGTGTTCGACAAGACCGGCACGCTCACCGAGGGCCGGTTCGGAGTCAGCGACGTAATACCACTGGGGACACTTCCCGAGGAGGAAGTGCTGCGCTTGGCCGCGGGGGTGGAGTCCAGGTCCGAGCATCCCATCGCCGCCGGGATCGTCCAAGCTGCCATAGAGCAGGGACTTGTCGTCCCGGCTCCCACGGATTTTTCCGCCATTCCAGGGCAGGGCGCGACCGGAACCGTGGACGGGAAGGCGATCAAGGTGGTCAGCCCAGGATACCTCGCTGCGCACAGCTTCTCTGTGGAAGACGCCCGAGTGGGAAGAGCCGCCACCCAGGGGAAGACCGTCGTCTACGTGCTCATCGAGAACCAGGTGGAAGGGGCGATTGCTGTGGCCGACTTGATCCGGGACGAATCCCGCGCGGCGCTCCTCCGGCTCAAGGAGATGGGCATCCAGACGATGATGCTCACCGGGGACTCCTCGGCAGTGGCGGCGTGGGTGGCCGGCGAGCTCGGGCTGGATGACTACTTCGCCCAGGTCCTCCCCCACGAGAAGGCCGATCGGGTTCGGGGGGTCAAGGCCCGGGGCTTGGTCGTGGCCATGGTCGGAGATGGAGTGAACGACGCCCCGGCTTTGGTGGAGGCGGATGTAGGGATCGCCATCGGTGCCGGGACGGACGTGGCCATTGAGTCAGCCGATATCGTGCTTGTGCGGAACGACCCCCAGGACGTGGCCACGGTCATCCACCTTTCTCGGGCCACGTACGCGAAGATGGTCCAGAACCTTGGCTGGGCCACGGGGTACAACGTGGTAGCCATCCCCCTTGCTGCCGGCGTGTTGGCGTGGCTGGGGGTGTTGCTGTCTCCCGCCTTGGGTGCGGCGTTCATGGCTGTGTCCACGGTGGTCGTGGCCGCAAACGCCCAGCTTCTCTCCCGAGAGGTACAAGGACGCAGAAGGTCTGCCCCGCAGATCACGGGGTGACGGCGAGTGTCCCGGTGATCGAGTTCCGTTGCCTTGACTTTAGCTCTGTTCCCTCGCCATGCCGGGTTTTGGCCCTGGAGCGTTCTCGCGTCGGTACAGGGCTGACTCAGCGCAGTTCGCGGCCAGCGAGCTGGACCCACCCGGGGTGGGGTGGGTACACTGAGTCTATGACCGATCGCGTGCAGTTCCCGGTGCAGGGGATGACTTGCGCGTCGTGTGTCGCCCACGTGAAGAAGGCCCTGTCGGCTGTTCCCGGGGTGAAGGGCGCCGAGGTGAACCTGGCCACGGGGCGGGCCACGGTGAACTTGGGGGAGGACGTCCCCCTCCCCTCCCTCGTCCAGGCGGTGCGTGCCGCGGGCTACGAAGTGCCTACCGACACCGCCACCCTCACCAGCGGCGGGATGACCTGCGCGGCGTGCGCTATGCACGTGGAGAAGGCGCTGGCAGGAGTGCCAGGAGTGGTGGCGGTCAACGTCAACCTGGCGACGGAAAAAGCGACGGTGACCTTCGTCCCCACCGTGGCGACCCTTGCCGACTTCCGGAAGGCGGTGGCCGAGGCCGGGTACGAAGTCCTGGAAATCCCCGTTGCGGGCGCGGCAATCCCCGTGGAGGACGAAGCGGAACGGAAGATGCGTGTCAGCCGCTTCCGGATGCGCGTCGCCTGGGCGCTGACCGTCCCCATCATCCTGTGGATGGTCCCCGAGATGATCTGGGGCATCATGTGGCCCAGCCACCTCGTCTTCCATCTGGGAATGATTCTCCTGGCCCTGCCCGTCCTCTGGGTGGGCCGCCAGACGTACCGCAGCGGCGTCACCGCCGCTCTCCACGGCTATCCCAACATGGACACCCTGATCAGCCTGGGTACGGGGGTTTCGTTCCTGACCGGCCCGGCGTCCTTCTTCTTCCCCGTCGCCAACTACGCGGGGGTGGCGGCGATGATTATGGCGTTCCACCTCACCGGCCGCCACGTGGAGGAGACGGCCAAAGGCCGCGCCTCCCAGGCCATCCGCAAACTCCTGGAACTGGGGGCGAAAACCGCCCGCATCCTCCGCGACGGGGTGGAACTGGAAGTGCCGGTGGATGCTGTCCAGGTCGGAGACATTATGATCGTCCGCCCCGGCGAGAAAATCCCCACCGACGGGGTAGTGGTAGAGGGCGAGAGCGCCGTGGACGAATCCATGGCTACTGGCGAATCCATGCCCGTCAACAAACACCCCGACGACGAGGTCATCGGCGCCACGGTCAACCAGGGGGGATTGCTGAAAGTACGGGCCACCCGGGTGGGCAAAGATACGTTCCTGGCCCAGGTCATCCGGCTGGTGGAGGAGGCCCAGGGGTCCAAAGTGCCCATCCAGGAGTTCGCCGACCGGGTGACCGGGGTCTTTGTGCCCATCGTCCTGGGGATCGCCCTGCTCACCCTGCTCCTGTGGATTGTCGCCCCAGGCCTGATGCGCCCTCTGGTGGAAGCGGGGGCGTTTTTGCCCTGGGTCAACCCGAACCTGGGGGCGCTCACCCTGGCAATTATCTCTACGGTTGCCGTCTTGGTCATCGCCTGCCCCTGCGCGCTGGGTCTGGCGACGCCCACCGCGCTGATGGTCGGCAGCGGTATGGGGGCCGAACACGGCATCCTCATCCGCTCCGGCGAGGCCATCCAAACGCTGAAGGACGTCCGGGTCATCGTCCTGGATAAGACGGGGACGCTCACCAAGGGCCGCCCCGAGGTGACCGACGTGGTCCCGGCCGACGGCGTCGCGGCGGAGGACCTCTTGCGGAGCGCGGCGTCGGCGGAGCAGGGGAGCGAGCACCCGCTGGGAAAGGCGGTCGTAGCGCGGGCAGAGGCCGACGGTCTCCCCCTACGGGAGCCCCAGGATTTCCAGGCCTTGCGGGGGATGGGAGTGGTCGCCACGGTGAACGGGACGCGGGTCCTCGTGGGCTCGCGGCGGCTGATGGATGAGCATGGCGTGGACCCTGCGCCGCTGGAAGGGACGCTGCGCCGTCTGGAGGACGAAGCGAAGACGGCGATGCTGGTGGCGGCGGATGGGCGTCTCCTGGGCGTGCTGGCTGTGGCCGACACGCTGAAGGACGATGCCGTCCTTGCGGTGCAGGAACTGCATCGGATGGGCCTGCGGACGGTGATGCTGACCGGCGACAACCGCCGCACCGCCGAGGCGGTCGCCCGGCGATTGGGAATAGACGAGGTGCGGGCGGAAGTCCTGCCCGACGGCAAGGTGGCGGAAGTCCGGCGCCTTCAGGAACAGTTCGGCTGGGTCGCCTTCGTAGGCGACGGCATCAACGACGCGCCGGCCCTGAAGCAGGCCAACGTCGGCATCGCCCTCGGCACCGGCACCGACATCGCCATTGAGGCGGGCGACGTGACGCTGGTGCGCGGGGACCTCACAGGCGTCGTCCGGGCGGTCCGCCTTTCCCGCGCGGCGTTCCGCCGGATCCAGCAGAACTTGTTCTGGGCGTTCTTCTACAACGTGGTGATGATCCCCCTGGCGGTGATCGGCTGGATGCACCCCCTCCTCGCGGAGGCCGCGATGGCCACGTCCTCGCTCTCCGTGGTGACCAACTCCCTTCTCCTTCGCCGGACACGGGTCCGCTAGCACGCAGCCACGGCGAGCGCGAGCCATTGTTGCGCGCCGCCCCTCCTCTTCCTATACTGGTCGGAGACCGGTCGAAAGGAGGACCCTTGACCGAAGTCGGGGCCTACGAGGCCAAGACGCATCTTGCCCAGATCCTGGAGCGCGTGGCGCGGGGGGAGCGGGTGGTGATCACCAAGCACGGCGTGCCCGTGGCCGTTCTCTCTCCGGTCGGCCCCCAGGTCGATCCCCAACGGGTGGCCGGGCAGCTGCGCAGCTTCCGAAAGGGGCGGGTGTTGAAGCCCATCTCGGTCCGTGAACTGATCGAGGAGGGCCGGGATGGAGGCTGAGCCTGTTTTTGTGCTCGATGCCTCGATAGCGGTGGCGTGGGCGTTCGAGGACGAGACGACCCCCTACACCGAGGCGGCATTGGACGCCGTGGCACGAGGCCGAGCCGTGGTCCCATCCGTGTGGCCGCTTGAGGTGGGGAACGCCGTGGTGGTGGCCGAGCGGCGCGGTCGGATGAGCGAGGCGGATGGAGTGCGCTGCCTGTCCCTTCTCCGTCAGCTACCGATCGCAGTTGAAACGGAGCCGGCGGAGCGCGTGCTGGGCGATGAGGTGAGGCTGGCGAGAGCGCACGGCCTGTCCGTCTACGACGCGTCCTACCTGAACCTGGCGATGCGGCTGGGAGTGCCGTTGGCCACCCGCGATGCGGGCCTGCGCCGGGCAGCGACCCGCTGTGGAGTGAAGGTCTTCCGGTGAAGGAGGGTGACGGCCCGGGGCCGAGCCGCCCCTGTTTCCCCCGGGGTTCCATCTGGGAAGGGGTGAGGTCGCTTCGCCGCGGAGCGAGCTCCCTCACGGTGCGCTTGTTCCCGTCCGCCTGAACCGGGTATAAACGAGTCGGGATGGCCGAGAAGGCGCTATTCCGCGACTACCTCGCCCGCCTCACCGCGGTCGCCGCCCAAGGCGACGCCCGCGAGGAGAGCTTCCCTGTGGGCGGGCTGTCAGCGTTAGGCGATGGGCAAATGTGCCATAAGTGGCTCAAGGACCGCAAGGATCGCACCCTCACCCTCGACGACATCCGCACCTACTGCTGCATCACCACCGCCCTCTCCAAAACCATCGAAGTCCAATTCGCTATCGACAAACTGTACCCTACGGCAGAGGATCAACCTCTGGAAATCAGCATTCACGGAGACCACCGGTGACCAGAGATGTACTCCTGGCGAAGTACTCGATCTGGTCATCTGGACTTGAGGAGTTTCCTGGTCGTGCCCAGATCAACAAGCAACTTGCTCTCGTGCAGGGGCCCCCGAGCCGTTTCTCCATCTCTGTCCTGCGCGCGGTGCGGAGCAGCCCTCGGAAAGCGCGGCATGGTTCTACGCCAACTGTCTTGCGTACGAACATGAAGTCCCCACTCTTGTCCTCCCAACAGGCCGAGATCTGGCTCGGTTCAGCTATCGGTATGTTCACAGCGGGCCATCCAAGCCCACCGAATACTTCTTGATCCGCATTGATGACGGACCGACTCGAGTTGAGAAGCTCGTTCGCCCCCCCTTCAGGCCCGAGCGTGTAGCCCGCGCCTTCTTGGTTGACCAGCTACTCCTCATCCGGACGAGATCAGACAGTTGAAGCACGGCCCGGGAACCTGGGTGCTGTTCAGAGGGGACCTCCAGGGTGATGTGTTGGATCTTCCTTACATTACGCAGTATGGGAGGGTGGGCAAGGAGCTAAGCCTGTACGCAGCCTCTCTTCGCCAGGCTGATTTCCTAGCGGAGAGTCTTTGGTACTGCCGTGTGATCGAATCCGTAGTCAGGTCTTCAGGGAAGGCAAAATGGACAAGGTGGGTCCAAGGGGCCCTCGGCCGAGTAAGCCAACATGAGTTTGGGCACGTGAAGATTGTGCATAAAGACGATCCCAGGGGAACATACAAAGATGTCTTTGGCATCTACAGGCGCAGGGCATTGAAAAGGCTCAATCACTTGAGAAGACTGCACGGGGATGACGACAACGTGGCTACCTATCTATACAACCATCAGATGTGGAATCGCGCACGGCGTACGACGTACAAGACGCGGTGAGATTGACTGGACCTATTTTGAGACAGTGCGTGATACGGTTCTGCTCAAGATGCTTGCGCGATTGGTCATCGATGAGAAGAGCCGTGGAACCCCGAAGGTTGGGGGGGCCAGACCTTGCATTGCCACATGATCCGCCGGTCGATGCCCGAGCCAGGTGACGGTGCTCGCGGTGGCCCGCTCGCCGAAGCAGCCCGCGAGTCCTCCTCGGCAGCCCGCTCAGGCAGACCAGGGTCAGAGTCCGAGGTGGAATCCTGAATGGCGACACTTGGACGATGAACCACGCCTTCGAGAAGCGTAGGAGCGAGCGATGAAAGCAGTCTACGATCCGTGGACCGATACGCTCACGCTGGAGCTGAAGCCCGGCCCTGTGGCCGAGAGCGGCGAGGGGAAGCCGGGCGTCATCCTCGACTACAACCAGGAAGGTAACCTGGTTGGCATCGAAATCCTCGACGCCTCGAAGCGCGTGGCTGGGGTCCGCACCATGCAGTTCCCAGTTGGCGGGTGAAGTGGACCGTGGGAGCACGCTGGGTCGAGATAAAGCTGGAAAGACCTGGTGGAGGGGTTCAACCGCCTCCTCTCCATCCTCACCCGCGTCTGGGCGGAGAGCGCCGGGCCACAGCCCTCCGCCGAGGGTGAGCGGGATCACGGACGTGGATCGGGCCCCTGCGCTAGAATGAATTTCCGGGCAGTCCGGCGACTCGCAGCGGGAGGAGGACATGGCCCACGCGGAGCGACAGGGACCCACCGTGAGCGCCCCCCACTGGGGGGCGGGGGAGAGCGATGGCCTCAAGCCCGGCGATCACCTGTGCCTCATCTACCGCACCGAAGACGAGCACCGAGCAGTCCTTACCGGGTACATCGGCGGGGGCCTGGAGCGGGGCGAGCGTGTGCTGTACATCGCGGATGCCCGCACCGCCCGCCAGATCCGCGGATCCCTGCGCGACGCGGGCATCGACGCCCGCGGTGCCGAGAAGCGCGGACAGCTCGTTTTCCTGACGGGCGACGGGGCGTGCACGCGAGACGGCGTCTTCGACCCGCACAGGATGATCGCCCTCTTGCGGGAGGAGACCCAGCGCGCGCTCGACGACGGGTTCACCGGCCTCCGCGTGGTGGGAGAGATGGCGTGGGTCCTGCGCGGGCTTCCCGGTTCCGAGCGGCTGATCGAGTACGAGGCCCTGCTCAACGAGTTCTTCCCCGGATCGGCGTGCACTGGGCTTTGCCCGTACGACGCCCGCCGGTTCTCCCCTGAGATCCTCCTCGATGTCCTGCGCACCCACCCCATCGCCATCATCGGGACCCAACTCTACGACAACTTCTACTGCGCCCCTCCCCGCGAGCTCCGGGGGGGAAGGGCGGACCAGGCGATGCTCGACCGGTGGGTGGCGAGCCTGGAGAGGAACGAGACCCTCCTCTCCGCGCTGCGGACCCATGGCCGGGTGCTCGAGGAGCGGGTAAGAGAGCCCACCTGCCTTCAACGGCTGCGGCAGATTGCCTCGCAGGAAGAAGTGGAGCTCGCGGAGATCCTCCAGGCCGCCCCCGAGGTCATCCGCTCCGGCTGGAGGTGGCCCGACCTCGCCCAGGCGCGCATTGAGTACGAGGGGAAGGTCTATGCCAGCGAAGGTTTTGCGGAGACCCCCTGGCGCCAGTCCACGCCCCTGGAGCGCGATGGCCGAGCCGTCGGGGTGGTCGAGGTGGCCTATCCCGACCCTCCTCCCGCCCCGGAGCCGTTCCTGCCCGAGGAACAAGAGCTCCTGGATGACATCGCCCACTGGCTGAGCCAGACGATCCAGCTCCACCACGCCCGGGAAAGGCTCCTCCACCTCAACGCCGTCCTGCGGGCGATCCGCAACGTGAACCAGCTCATCGTGCGCGAGAAGGATACGGACGCGTTGATTCGGAAGGCGTGCGAGCTGCTTACCGAAATGCGGGGATTCGCGTGCGCGTGGATCGCGCTCGTTGACGAGCGAAGCCAGCCTGTTCGCTGGGCGGGAACCGCAACACCGGACGAGATGGAGGCGCTGATCACAGGGTGGAGGAAGAGAGGTCCCCCTTTGTGCGTTCAGCAGGCGCTGGCGGACGACGTGGCGGTCATCGAGGGGGTGGCTGTGGCGTGCGCGCCGTGCCCGATGGCCATTCGCTACGGGCCAGCCGCAGGTGTGGCCGTCCGGCTTTCCCACGGGGACCACGTGTACGGCATCCTCGTGGTGGGGGTGCCGCCCCAGTTCGCCGCTGAGCAAGAGGAGCTGGATCTGTTGAAGGAGATCGCGGGCGACCTGGCCCTCGCACTGCACACGAACCTTGCCGAGGCGAAGCTGCGCGAAGCCGAGGAGCGCTATCTGGACTTCTTCCGACGCAACCGTGATGGGTTTGTGATGGTGGACACCGAGGGCCACATCCTGGACGCAAATCCAGCCTACTGCGACATGCTGGGCTACTCGCTGGACGAGCTGCAGGCCTTGCCGGACTTCTACGCGATCACGCCCGAGCGGTGGCATGTCTGGGAACGGACCGAGATCTGGGAGAAGCGGCTGTTGGTTCACGGGGAATCAGGGGTTTACGAAAAGGAGTACGTTCGCAAAGATGGCTCGCTGTTTCCCGTTGAGCTCCAGGCGTTTGCAGTCCGGGACGCACATGGTGCGATCGCCTACCTGTGGGCAGTGGTTCGGGATGCCACCCGCCACAAGGAGGAGAAGAGGAAGCGCGAGCTGCTGGTGCAGCGCCTCACCGTCCTCCACCGGGTGGCCCAGGAGATCACCCGTGCCGCTGGGGATCCTGAACAGGTCTACGCCACCATCCACCGGGCTGTAGCCGAGCTCATGCCTGCCGAAGCGTTCGTGATCTCGCTGCGCACGGGGGAGGAGGAGGCGGAGGCGGTGTACCTCGTGGACGTGGGGGGGCGCCATCCCCCGGAGCGCGTTCCCCGGGGAGAGGGGATGACGTGGCAGATCCTCTCCATCGGAAGCTCGGTGTTCATCCTGGACACCGCGGACGGCATTCCGTTCAAGGCGCGCCGGTTCGGGAGCAAGAAGAGCGTGCGCTCGCTCATCGCCGTCCCGCTCCGGGTCGGGGAGACGACGGTGGGGATGCTGTCCACCCAGAGTTACAAACCGCGCGCATTCGCCGAGGAGGACCTACAGATCTTGGAGATGCTCGCCGCTCATGCCGGCGCGGCCATCGAGAACGCCCGGCTTGTCACAGCCCTCCGGAAGAGCGAGGAGCGGTTCCGGAGGCTGGCGGAGAACGCGCCCGATCTCATCTACCGCTACCGGCTGAAGCCCAGCCCAGGGTTCGAATACGTGAGCCCATCGGCGACGCGGATCACCGGGTACACGCCGGAGGAGCACTACGCCGACCCCGAGCTGGGGCTGAAGCTCGTCCATCCCGACGACCGGCCGGTCCTGGAGGCCCTGCGTGCGGGGATGGGTTTCTTGGGAAGCCCAGTCCAGTTCCGATGGGTGCGCAAGGACGGCCAGATCATCTGGATCGAGCAGATCAGCATCCCCGTGTACGACGAGAAGGGCGAACTGGTCGTCATGGAGGGGATCGCCCGCGACATCACCGAACGCAAGAAGGCGGAAGACGAGCGCCTGACCTGGAGCGCGGCGGTGGAGGGGGCGTTGTACCAGCTGGTGGACACCCTCGCCTCGGCGATGGAGCTGCGGGACCCGTACACGGCGGGGCACCAGCGGCGGGTGGCGGAGCTGGCATGCGCCATCGCCGAGGACCTGAACCTTCCCGAGGAGCGGGTGCACGGACTGCGGGTGGCGGCCCTCCTCCACGACATCGGGAAGGCCCTGTTCGTTCCCACGGAGATCCTGAGCAAGCCCGGCAAGCTCACGGAGCTGGAGATGGCCCTCATCCGGGAGCACCCGAAGGCGGGGTACGACGTCCTGAAGGGGGTGGAGTTCCCATGGCCGGTGGCGGAGGTCGTGTACCAGCACCACGAGCGGGTGGACGGGTCGGGGTACCCGCGGGGCCTGAAGGGGGACGAGATCCTCCTTGAGGCGCGGATCCTGGCGGTGGCGGACGTGGTGGAGGCGATGAGCAGCCATCGTCCGTACCGTCCGGCCCACCCGTTGGAGAGGGCATTGGTGGAGATCCGCGCCCACCGCGGCGTCCTGTACGATCCGGCGGTGGTGGACGCCTGTCTCAGCGTGTTCCGCCGGGGGTTCGCGTTCCCCTGAACCCACTCCCGATGGGATAGCACGGGCGGCCGATTCCTACCTGCGCACGAACCGCACGCTGTAGCGGCTACGCCCCGAGATCCGTAGACTCATTGGCGGGCTCAACATGGACGACGACCGATCCCCGATCGCCGAGGGCCTCCTGCACCGCCTCCTCCACCCGGGACGCGATGGCATGGGAATCGGCCACGGATAGGGTTGGATCGACCTGGATGTGCACGTCCACGAACGCCCCCCGCCCGGAGCCCCGCGTGCGCAGCTTATGCCAACTTTGTACTCCCGAGACGGAGGCGATCGCTTGGATCACCCGGTCCTGATCCGCCACGGACAAGGCGCCCTCCGTGAGCTCATAGAGCGCCCGGCGCAGGATGCGCGTCGCCGCCCACCCAACGAGCAGGGCGACAGCGATCGCCGCAACTTGATCCCCCTGAGCGAACCCCGCCGTCGCGGCGACTCCGCCCACGAGCACCGCCACCGACGACAGGGCGTCGGAGCGATGGTGCCAGGCGTTGGCCTCGAGCGAACTTGACCGCAGTTGTCGCGCTACCCTTCGCGTGGCGCGGAACAGCCATTCCTTGGAGATCACGGACACAGCGGCCACTGCGGCCACGAGCGGACCGGGGACGGACACCGCACCCGCAATCAGCGCCAGCATCGCTTCCACCGCGATCCAGCCCCCGGCGGCGAGCAGGGCCAGCGCCACCACCGCCGTGGCCACCGTCTCGAACTTCCCGTGCCCGTAGGCGTGGGAGCGATCGGCCGGGCGTCGGGAGAGGCGAAGTCCACCCCACACCACAAGGTCGGTCACCAGATCGGACAGGGAGTGAACCCCATCGGCGACGAGGGCCATCGAGCCCGTAACGGTGCCGACCCCGAACTTGACACCGGCTAGGGCGAGGTTCACCCCCAGTCCGCGGAGGGTGATCCGAATCCCCTGATCATCCCGTCTCAGCCTGGTCATGGGCGCTCACGCGGTGCGAACGAGGATCCGGTCGCCCTGTCGCACGCGGGCGAAGATCCGCGAGTCGCCCACGACCCGCCCCACCGGGTTCACCGCGCTCGCCGGCCGGATCTCCCCGGGATGGCGCGAGGCAGGGGTGGGGCCAAAGAAGACGCACAACGCGCGCCCGGGCGGCCAGTAACCCAGATCTCCGGCGGCGACGGTCTCCACCGCGTTCTCCTGCTCGGCGTGGACGGCGACGGTGAAGTACACCTCGTCCCCCCACCGCTCGGCACGGGCCTCGATGGGGAGAGCCCGCACGATCGCCTCCACCGTCGCCGGGGCAAGCGCGGGATCGAGCTGTGCGGGAACGGTTCCCACCCGTTCGGATTCGATCACGATGTCCATCATGGTGAGTCTACCCCTGTTGCGGGTGAAGCTCGCCCCGGACGAGGGATGCCAGGTCGCGGGCGATCCACGTGGGACGGATCCCGGCTCGATCCATGTCCTCACCTGTGGAGATCCCCGACAGGACGAGGGCCGTGTCCATCCCCAGCTCCTGGGCGCCGCGGATGTCCGTCTCCACGCGATCCCCAATCATAAGCGTCTCCTCGGGGCGAACCCTCGCCACCTCGAGGGCCACTCGGTACGCCTCTGGGAACGGCTTCCCCATGACGAGCTCAGGGTGAAACCCCATCCCCACGAGCGCCCCCACCATCGCCCCCGCCCCGGGGATGGGTCCATCCTCGGTGGGGTAGGTTGGGTCGCGATTCGTGGCCAGGAAGCGCGCCCCGGACCGGAGGGCCCGCAACGCCTGGGCGAGCTTGTCGTAGGTGAGCCCGCGGTCCATCCCCACTACGACCCACTCCGCCTCGGTGGGAGAGGCGGGGACGTGCCCGGCGAGGGCCATCTCCTCGACCAGGCCCTGCTCCCCAAGCGCCCAGAACCGAACTGGACCGTGCTTCTGACGCAGGAAGCGCGCAGCGACGTACGCGCTGGGGACCACCTCGTCCGCCGCCACGGCGAACCCCGCCTCCGCCAGCCGGGCCGCCATCCCCTGCCGGGAGCGAGTGGCGTTGTTCGTGAGGAGGACGACCCGGCCCCGGCCCTTCAACGCAGCGAGGGCCTCGGCAGCGCCGGGGATGGGTTCCTTCCCCCGCACCAGCACCCCATCGATGTCGAGGAGGAACCCCCGGTACCGGTCAAGCACATGGCCCGTGTCGCCGCGTCGCTGCGCCATGGCCCGATGATAGCCTGTCTGGGAGCGCCGTTCCGTTCCGAGGTTTGGCACCCAAGCGCCGGCGGGAGTAGAATGATAAAATCGGAGGGATGGTCGAGTGGTCGAAGACGACGGCTTGCTAAGCCGTTGCTGGGGTGTTGAGCCTCAGCCGTGGGTTCGAATCCCACTCCCTCCGCAGAAAGGCGGTTACCGGTTGGCTCGTTGACCGGGTTGTCGGCAGGCGTGAACCGGGAACCGATGCACCGTAAACTGGGAACCGCAGCTATGCGCCCGTAGCTCAGGGGACAGAGCGTTGGCCTCCGGAGCCAAAGGCCGCAGGTTCAAATCCTGCCGGGCGTACCAATCAAATAGAGCTGCTCCGCTTTGGTGGACAGTGTATCGCTTGACCCTCACGCTGCCCGCCTGGCCGTGGTCGTTATCCGTGACCCTGTCTTCCACTGGCCCGACAGCAACGGGTCTTCTCCTCTCCTCAGCAACCCTCCCTTGCTGGTAGTACCTCCGCTCGTACCCCGCCGGGATCTCGTACCCCACGCCGAGTGAAGTTGCCCTGGCATCGTGGACAGGTTAGGGCTTGGGAAGAGGAGGGGTTCCTCCAACCACGAGAGAGCGGACCGCTGCGGGTGCGGCTCACGCTGTCTACAAGACCGACGCGATCACGGCGAGGAGTGCCGCTCCACATACCCTCGCGCTGCCTCCAGGATCTCACGGGCCTGAGGGCGGTAACGCTGGTAGTGATACTCCAACATGAAGACCCCTTCGTAGTCGCCCAGGAGCGCCAGAGCGGCGTCCAAGGGAACCCGGCCCCAGCCGGGCGGGAGATGCAGGTCACCCTTCCCGAGGGCAAGCAACCTGCGATAGGGAATGAGCTTGTATTGGTCGTACCCTGCAAGCCGCAGCTCTTCGAAGCGGCCGAAGTTGTCCTGCACGTGGATGTGTTGGACATATGGCTTGGCCAGTAATACAGACTCCAGGAAGTCGAATCCAAACCGCACGCTCGCAAGATAGGCATGCCCAAGATCAAGCGTCATCCCAACGCTCTCTCGCTCGACTCGCCTCACGAAGTCGACCGTGTTCGCCACCGTGTCGATCTCGATGTTCTCGACACAGATGCGAACTCCGCAGCTCTCCGCGTAGTCAGCCATTGCGAGCATTCCCCGGTGATGGACATCCTCAAGCTGCGGATCGCGTGCTTTCTGCCCGTAGTGGTACACAAAGATCTCGGCCCCGATCTCAGATGTGAACTCAATGCAGGCCCGGAACAACTCCTTCTGCGTCTCCAGGTTGTTGACGTCCCGGAGGTCCAGTGCTCCTGGGGCATGGACGGTGTACTTGAGGTCGAGTTCGCTGAGAAGCGCTTTGATCTCTCCAAGCTGGGAGGGGGCGAGTCGTCCACAGCGCAGCACGTCGATCGCGTCGGCTGGGAGCTCGACGTAGTCATATCCAGTGCTCTGGAAGAACGTTAAGTCCTGTTCGAGCTTTGCGATCTCTCCAGCAGTGTGCTCAGGATGAGCGTTGATCCCGATACCCTTGACCTTCATTGCAGCGCCATCTCCTTCCAAGCACGGGGAGTTCCAATCTCCTGGCTGTGTAAGGGCCTCTCGCTCCTAACACCTTGGTCACGATCCCGGAACTAGGAGAGCTTCTTCGGTCCCGGCGTCGAAAAGGTAAATCCGATCCGGCATGACGTGCCAACCGACGTGGGTGCCCGCTTGGAGCTGGATGTGCGGGGGGGCCAAGACCTTGAGCATCGCCCCTGGCACTTTGACCGTGACCAGAGCTTCCCGGCCGAGTGGCTCCACGACATAGACCTCGGCCTGCGAGGCTTCCTCTGGCTTGATCTCAATGTCCTCCGGTCGCAGCCCAAGGATCAGCTTACGGTCAACAAGGTGACCGAGGCTCTGTTTCAAAGGGTCGGGCAGGGAGAACCGGAACGACTCCCTTCGGAGAACCAGCGCATCTCCCGTCGCTTCCAGTGAGACATCGAGGAAGTTCATGGGAGGCGTCCCCATGAACCCCGCCACGAAGAGGTTGGCAGGCCGGCGGTACAGGTCCTCGGGGCTCCCAACCTGCTGGAGGGCGCCTTGGTGCTGAACGGCGATCCGATCTGCCATGGTCATGGCCTCTGTCTGGTCATGGGTAACAAAGATCGTCGTGATCCCTAGATCCTTCTGAAGCCGCTTGAGTTCCGCCCGCATCACGATCCGAAGCTTCGCGTCGAGGTTAGAGAGGGGTTCATCCAGGAGCAGCAACCCTGGTTTCTTGACCAGCGCCCTCGCCAGAGCTACCCGCTGCTGTTGCCCACCCGACATCTCCCCCGGCCGACGAGGGAGCACATCTTCGATCCCAAGCATCGCAGCCACCGTCTTGATTCGGGTTTCTCGCTCCTGCCTCGGCACCCTCCTCAACTTCAGTGGAAACGCGATGTTGTCGTGCGCTGTCATGTGGGGGTAGAGCGCATACGACTGGAAGACCATGCCGATGTTCCGGTCTCGTGGTGGGACATTGTCTACCACCCGGCCATCGAAGAGGATAGTGCCCGAGGTGGGTTTGTAGAAGCCGGCAATCGTGAGCAAGGTTGTCGTCTTCCCACAGCCCGAAGGCCCGAGCAGGGCCATGAACTCTCCATCCCTGATCTCCAGGCTGAGGTCGGCTACAGCTCTGACATCGCGAAACTGCTTGGTCAGCCGGTCCACTGAGACTCTCATGCTGTCCCCTTTCCGCCAAAGACGGGCACTTTCAACAGGGCTCGCTGGAGAAACACGAACAAGGCAAGTGGGGGAATGGTGTATACAAGGGAGAGCGCAGCAAGATATCCATAGTCAACCACCTCGGTGGCTAGCAGGTTCTGGATCAGCGTGGACATCAGCTTAATCGTCCCTGGCAGAAGAGTGTAGACATAGATGAAATCATGCCATGCGAATAGGAAACCCCAGATGAACACCGCGGCGATGCCTGGTCTGACCAACGGGAGGAAAATCCTGTACCAGACCTGGAAGCGGTTGCAGCCATCAACCATTGCAGATCGCTCCACGTCCCACGGAATCCCGTCGAAGAAACCCTTTGCCATCCAGATGCCTAGGGGGATCTCCAGGGAAGCCCTTGCCAGAGCCACGCCAGATAGACGGTGCAGCAATCCTAGATAGAGAAGGAGGAAGAAGATGGCTATTAGCAGGATCTGACCAGGGACGGCGTGCAGGATGAGTTGCAGGACTAAGAAAAAATCCTTCCCTCGGAACTCAACCCGGGACAGGGCATAACCTGCGAGCATGCAGACGGCTGTCACCACCAGGCCGGAGACAGTGGCGAACACCACAGTGTTACCGAATGCTGCCCACATCGTCGTCCGCCCAAGTCCCCACGCGATTGGCTGCCACATGAACCGGAAACTGGTGATACCCCATTGCCTGGGGATGATGCCCAACGTCATGCCTTCACCAAACGCCCGCAGGAAGAAACCGACATACATAACAAGAAACGGGGCGGCCACGAGGGCCAACAGCAGGTACCATAGAGACCTCCTCCAATTGCGAGATCTCATCTTCACATTACACCTCTATCTTGCCCCGCGTCAGCATACGCCGCATCCCAAACGCCCTGAGAACGAGCAGTAGCAGCGACACGTTGACCACCACGAGCAGCACGACAAACGCGGCCCCGTAACCGTAGCGATATTGCACAAACGCCATGTGGTAAGCATACAGACTCCAGACCTCAGTCATGTAGTAGGGGCCCCCACCGGTGATCAACATGACGTAGACGTACGAATTGAGGAAAGACATCAGGTGCCACGCAGTCATGGTCAGGATCGGCCATCTCAGGAGGGGGAGGATGATATGCCGAGTGATCTGCCCTTCGGATGCACCGTCCACTTCCGCGGCACGCGTCAAGTCCCGCGGGATTGTCGCGATTGCCGCGCTGAACACAAGCATGGCCAGGGATATCCCAAGGAAACCATTGGCGAGAACCACGATGATCATCGGGTAGCGAATGAGCCACTGCACAATGGGTAGTCCCACAGCAGAACGGATGGCATTGAACAAGCCGTAGCGGGTTCCTTCGAATGACCATGCCCACAGGAATCCCCATACAACAGGCGGGAGCGCTCTGGGGATGAAAAAGACACTCCGGAAGAACAGGCCGGCCCCAGGCCGAACGCGCATCGAGAAGACGGAAATCAGGAGACCACCGATGACCGTGACTGGGAGTGCACCCAGTGTGAATACAACAGTGTTCACAAGAATCCTTGGCACCAGAGGGTCGCGAGCGCCGATGCCGAACAAGCGAGCGAAGTTGCCGAGACCGATGAAGTCCCAGAGCAACGTGCGACCCATGCTGGTAAAGGCAATCAAGAAGGTGAGAATGACCGGCACGAAGTAGAAGAGGACGACCAAGGCAGCGCTGGGCCCCATGAAGAACGCTAGTGCCCCTCTGCCACTTCGCTTCCTCAACACGTCACGCATCCCTAGAGATAGAGGGGAGGCCGGAGCAGGCCCTGGCCTCCCGTACTGCTCGTCCTACGGAATCACCCGCCCAGCGGGGATCTCGGCGCCAAACCACGCCTCCATGTCCTGGAGGGCTCTTTCCGGAGTGACAACGCCAGCCTCCACTCCCTTCAACGCCTCGAAGACTCGCCCCATGTAGGCCCAAAACTGGGGGTGAATGGGAACCGGGCGTACGACAACCGCTGACGGCGCTGTGCGCTGGATGTAGGCGTTCTCCTTGATCAAGGGATGATCAAGAGCTGAGTCTCGGTACGGCGGGCGAAGGGTGAACTCGGAATGGATGGCGCAAGCCTCCGGAGAAGTGGCCAACATGATCAACAACATGGCCAGGTCCGGATGCGCACACTGAGTGGTAACGAAGTATAGCGGGAAATCGTGCACCGAAACCGGGCCCAGTCCTTCCGCCTTCTGCTTCTCGCTGGGAGGGAAGGGGAGGAACCCCAGGTCCTCCTCCAACGCCTCCTCGGATAGACCGTACTGGGCCATCCACTCTGACGGGGTCCCAACGTGGCTCGCCCAAGTGCTGAAGGTCTTGCCCTCGACAAAAGTGCCGTGGATCGTGGCCCAAGGAGGCGGTGCGGACGGGATCACTCGCTGCTCCACCATGTCTTGATGCCACTTGAGGAACCGAAGTAGATCAGGCTTGTCCAACACCAGGGTGTTCATCTCAGGGTCATAGCACTCCACACCGAACGCGAGAAGTGTTGCATACATACCAGGCCCGCTGCTCGGGCGGTGTAGTATGCCGTACTCCACAAGCTTCGCGTCAACCGCTTCTTTGGCCAGGCGAGCGAGCGTCTCAATGGTGGTATTACCGTCTTCGGGGAGGAGCTGTGCTATTTGAGCATCGGTGTAACCGAGCTTCCGCAGAACATCCTTCCTATACCAGATGCCGACCGGCGAGATGTCGTGGGGAACCCCCCAGATCTCGCCTTGCCAGCGGGCACCTTCCCATAGACCGGCGTGGAAGTCGTAGTAGTTGAGGCTCCAGAAGGACTCGATATGCTGCGTCATCGGTACGATGAAGCCACCAGCAGCCAAATCGGCAGTTTCCCGAAGGGTCACGATGTCAGGGGCTTTTCCGGCACGGAAGTCCAGGTAGAACTTGTCCGCGAACGGCGCCCACGTTAACTCCGAGAACTCGACCTCGCACTGGACCCTCACCGTTACTCCGCTGGCTTCAAGGATACGATTGAGGTAGTCCGCGGCGAGCTCAAGGTTCGTGGCTTTCTTGACCCCCATCACACCCGGCCCGATCACGAATGCCCTCAGGGTGATGACCTGTACTTCCTGGGCTACCACGGATCCAGTGAAGAGAACCAGCGCGCCCACCAACCCCCATCTCAACACCTTGTTCCACATGTTCCCCTCCTTGTCCCTCAAATCAGCACCTGCCATATGGTTCCCCGTTGTCTCGTCGGCTCCCACCCCCTCGTACCGCCGCAAACGATTGCACTCCATTATAGCGCGATGTTACTCTGTAGCAAGCTCGTCGCGTGTCGTGTTATTAGATGGTTACCCAGTTCCTCGACGCCTGGGGTAGCTACCACGGCTGCTTGACTTGCCGAGGTTACCCCTCTTGCTCAGGTTTGGAAGGGAGGTCATCTGCAACCCCTTTGCTGTCGGGTGCGGCGTTTCTGGCGCTGGTCTACCTCAGGGATACGCAATGCCTGTGCGCGGTCTGGGGACTGTCCAGTACCGGAATACTCTGTTGACACGTTAGGCCTCCTTGGCTGATGCCTGGGCCACGCCCCAGAACACCCCGGCTGGGGTCCGTCCTTAAGTCCGGTACCCTTGATGCGGCCGCTCCCCGTTGGAGAACCGCAGGAACCCATCGAGCGACGCCTGGAGGTGGCGGGCTTGGGTGAACTACCTCCGCCGGAACGCCACCCGCCAGTGCTCGTGGAGGATCGTCCCCTGCAACCGCTCTACGAACCCGTTCGTCCACGCGTGCCGCGGCTTCGCCCGCGAGTGGGTGATCCCCAGGTCCCGACACGCTTCGTCGAACTCGCCCTTCCGACTCGCTTCCCCGATCCGTGTGTACACGGCGGAGCTTCCACCCCACCTGGGCGAACGCAGGAACAAGGACCTCGGTGAGGAACCGTGCAGCTTCCTCGGCGTTGCGGGCCGGGATCACCCTGGCCCAGGCGTAGGAGCTCCCGGCATCGCACGCCGTGATCTGCCCCATCTGCCCCACGCCCTTGAGCTTGCCGATGAAGAACGCGTCCAGGCACACCAGTTCCCTGGGTTAATCCACCGCTACGTGCCGGGCCCGCCGGAGAGCCCGCCGCGTCCGTTCGGTGAGAAGCCCTAACGTCTTCGCTCCCTACCCCTCCACGGCCAGGGGCCGGGCCTCCCGTCTGCCCAGCCCCAGCCGCCCCAGCGCCCGCCACACCGTGCTTAGGGAAACGTGGATCCCTTGTCGTGCCAGCTGCAACGACACCCGGTTCGGTCCCCACGTTGGCCACGCCAGCGCGGTTGCCACGATCGCCCGCTCCTCCATAGGCCCCAGCAGCGGTGGTCGTCCGGGACGCGCCGACGTTCTCTTGGGGTGAAGACCGTCCGCCCCGTACGCCCGGAGGCGCTTCTTCCACCGGTAGAACACCGTGCGCGAGATGCCCAGCTCTCGACACGCCGCGCTCACGTTGCCCAGTTCCTCCGCCCGGCAGAGTGGATGAAGCCGAAAACCGTGTACCTTGTCCTCGAAGGTCATCGGGTTACCTCCCAGGTTTCTTTGGACTTGCCCCGGTTTGGTGGACAGTGTACCCCACGGCGCCCTGATCGGGTGACAAGGACCTTGAAGGTTGTTCACGACTCGTCCCTGTCCATGTTTGCTCCGGTTCCGGCGCCTGCGGCAACGTGTTCCGCTTCTCCCTGTTCCGTCCCTTCCCAAGCTCTCCTCTCCCCGTACCTCCGTTCGTACCCAACGGGTGACTTGTACCCCAGCGCGGAGTGCCGGCGATGCGGGTTGTACCACCCTTCGATGTACGCGAACAGCGCCCGGCGTGCCTCCGCGTGGTTCTTGAGCGTCACTCGGTCCAACAGCTCACACTCCAGCGTGGCGAAGAAACTCTCGCACAGAGCGTTGTCGTAGCAGTCGCCCACCGATCCTATCGATGGCCGGATCCCCGCCTCTCGACACCGCTTCCCGAACTCCACCGAGGTGTACTGCCTCCCCTGGTCCGAGTGGTGGATCACCCCGGTTGGCCTCCGTTGCCACAACGCCATGTTCAGCGCCCCCACGACAAGCTCTGCCCTCAGGTGCCCCTCCATCGCCCACCCCACCACCTTCCGGCTGAACGCGTCCACCACCACCGCCAGGTACAGAAACCCCGACCCTGTAGGCACGTACGTGATGTCCGCCACCCACAGCCGGTCCGGAGCCGGGGCGGTGAACTCCCGCTCCACCAGGTCCGGTGCGGCCTGCGCCTCCGGGTCCCGCTGCGTGGTCTTCGTCTTCCGACGTCGGCTCACCCCCGCTAGCCCCGCCTCGTGCATCAGCCGTGCGACCCGCTTGCGGCCCACCCGGATCCCGTTCGCCCGAAGCTCGGCGTGGATCCGCGGTGCTCCGTACGTCCCCCGGCTGCGGGCGTGGATCCCCTCGATCCGTTCCCGAAGCTCCACGTCCTCCCAGGCCCGTTTCGACGGCCAGCGGCTCAGCCACGCGTAGTACCCGCTGGTGGAGACCAGAGAGCACCCGGCACATCGTGGCTACGGGGTACCTCGCCTGGTGATCGCTCACGAATCGGTACGCTTCCGCGGTACCGAGCCGGTCTCCTGAGCGAACCAGGCCGCGGCTTTTGCCAAGATCTCCCGCTCCAGCCGGAGCTGACGGTTCTCACGCCTCAGGCGACGCAGTTCCTCCTTCTCGTCCGTGGTCGGCCCCGACAGGTCCAGCCCCTCATCGCGGTTGGCCTGCCGCACCCACTCCCGGATCGTCTCGTACGAGGGCTCGAACTCCGAAGCGAGCTCGCGCATCGAGCGCCCGGCCCGCACCAACTCCACGATCTGCCGCCGGAACTCCGGCGGGTACGGCGGTCGTGTCCTCGGCATCGTCTTCCCCTCCTCTTCCTAAGCCCTAACCTGTCCACGATACCGGGGCAGCTTCAGCTCCTCCGGGGTCAACTCCACTACGAGCGCTCTGTTGGACATGCCTCACTGTACTCAGCTTGCCCGTACCTGGCTACTCACTACCCTGACAGGACACTAGCCGCTGAACCAGCGGGTCCACGAGCGACGGAGGACGCGCGCCTCCCGGGCCAGGACCCGCGCCAGCTTCTGGGGATCGTGCTTCACCGTCCGCTTCCCCTCGATCTCCACGATCTCGAGCAGGGGAGCGCGGATCACACGCATCCCAAACGCCTTCACTCCCCGCAGATCGTCCGCCACCGGTTCGCTTCCGTCGTCACGGTACCGAGCGAGGACCTCCGCTGGAGGAAGCTCGGTGTTCACCACCACGGTGTGGAATCGCCGCAGGTCGACGTGTTCGGAGAGGACCTTGAGGTGATCGCTGGCCGTGAAGCCATCCGTCTCCCCAGGTTCGGTCATCAGGTTCATGATGATGATCTTCTCGGCTGGGGCCTGGGCGATCGCATCCGCGATCCCGGCCACAAGGAGGTTCGAGATGATGCTCGTGTACAAGCTCCCAGGCCCCAAGAGGATCAGGTCAGCTCCCCGGATCGCTTCCACCGCCACCGGATAGGCCCGCGCGGGGTTGGTCAAACCGAGGCGACGGATCGAAACGTGGGCTGCCGCGATCTCTGCCTCTCCGACCACCCTCCGCCCGTCGGCCAGGTCGGCAACGAGGTCGGTGCGATCGAGGGTTGCCGGGACCACCTTCCCACGCACGGACAGAAAATGGCTCGCCTCCTCCACGGCGCGGTCGAACCCCCCCGCCGCTTGCTCCATCCCCGCGAGGAGGATGTTCCCGAGCGAATGCCCGACCAGCCCCTCGCCAGAGCGGAAGCGATGCTGCATGAACCGGGCCATCCGCTCCTCGTCCGCGGCGAGGGCGAGAAGGCAGTTCCTCACGTCACCGGGAGGGAGGACATCGAGTTCGGTCCGCAACCGGCCCGAGCTCCCTCCGCTGTCCATCACCGTCACCACGGCAGTGAGGTTGGCCGTGTAGGACTTGATCCCACGGAGGAGAGTCGACAGGCCGGTCCCCCCGCCGATGGCCACGATGTGCGGCGCAGCGCGCAGGATCCGCCCCTGGTACAGCGCCTCGGCCACCGCCCCCCCCTGGCGAGGGGAGACGGCGTGGAGAATCGCCCGCACGGCGCAGGCCATCCCCACCACCGTGCCCGCGAACCCCACCGCCGCCACCACCGCCCCGAACACGGGCCGCCACAGAAAGGGCAGATGGCGCAACAGGAGGGCATATAGACCCCTCATCCCCCCGTCCCCAACCAGACACAGCGCCCCGAACGCGACGAGCGCAATCCCAGCCAGGGAGAGGAAGAACCAGCGCTTGACCCCCATCCCCGGAAGGAGAAGCTTCAGAACCGGAGGGATCCTCATCCCCACTCCACCCGCACTCCAGGGCCGAGTTGGGCAAGCCTCTGTCCGAGCTCAGGGCAGGGCTGCACCGCATACCGCGGACCGGCCTCGACGGTGAGCTCCCGGCCCCCCTCCCGGAGACGCACCCGGGCCACGACCGGACCCGGGTGGTCGGCGAGGATCGCTCCCAGGCGCTCCGCGTTCTCGGGGGTGGCCAGATCAAGCGGGAGCTCGATCCAGCACTGGGGGGGATTACCACCCGATTGGACCAGAGGCTCAACGTCGAGGGCCTGCAGGCGACGTGACCCATTGCGCTCCGACCACCGCACACGGACGACGAGGAGCGCTCCCTCTTGGATCGCCCTTCCCCGCGACTGGTACAGACGAGGACCCACCACCACCTCCGCCTCCCCGGACGCATCCTCCACGGACAGGAACGCCATCGGACCATCCTGGGTCGCCACGACCTTAACCGTTCGGACCTGGCCAGCGATGTGGAACGCCCGGGTCTGGGCCGCCGTCTCGCCAAGGGGGACCACGCCCCGCGCCCGCAGCTCGGCGACGTGGGCGTCGAGCGGATGCCCGGACAGGTAGAGGCCGAGGAGCTCGCGTTCGAACTTGAGAAGCGTCTCCCGGGGGAACTCGCTCTCCCCCACCTCGAGCTTGGGGGCAAGTTCCTCCGCCTCGAAGAACGACCGCTGCCCTGACACCCGCTGGGCACGGGATAGCTGCGCAAGCCGCACCCCCTCGCAGACGAGGGCCATCAGGGCCTTGCGCGGCAGCCCGAACCGGTCCATCGCGCCGGCTTTGATGAGGCATTCCACCGTCTCCCGCCCCACCCGCTCGGGGTCGATGCGTTGGCAAAAGTCGAAGAAGCTCCTGAACCCGGACCCGCGGACCGCGCAGATCGCCTCCACTGCCCCCACGCCGACGTTCTTGATCGCGCCGAGCCCGAATCGGATCCTCCCCTCCCCCACAGGAGTGAATCCCGCCTCCGACTCGTTCACATCGGGGGGCAGGACCTCGAGGCCCATCCCTCGGCACTCCTCGATG
Organism: Candidatus Bipolaricaulota bacterium; assembly: GCA_014360985.1. GTDB lineage: Bacteria > Bipolaricaulota > Bipolaricaulia > Bipolaricaulales > Bipolaricaulaceae > Bipolaricaulis. The sequence continues at coordinate 33,718 of JACIWK010000009.1, read as the reverse complement.
TACGCCACCACCTTGTCGGTGTTGTCTTGGACCGAGGTGAGAAGGGCGGCCATGAACTCCGTGGGGTAGTGCGCCTTGAAGTAGGCCGTCCAGTAGGTGATGAACGCGTACGCGGTCGCGTGCGCCTTGACGAACCCGTACCGCGCGAACTTCTCGATGTCGGAGAAGATCCGGCGGGCCTCCTCAGTGGGGATCCCGTTCCGGACGCAGCCGTCCACGAACCGGGACTCCATCTCCGCCATCTCCTCCGGCTTCTTCTTCCCCATCGCCCGCCGCAGGAGATCGGCCTCCCCCAGAGTGAACCCCGCCAGCCGCTGGGCGAGGAGGAGGATCTGGTCCTGGTAGATGGGGAGCCCGTACGTTTCGGCGAGCACCTCTTCAGTCGCGGGGTGGGGATAGGTGACCGGCTGGCGGCCGTGCTTGCGCTCGATGTAGTCGTCGGCCATCCCCGAGTCGAGCGGGCCGGGGCGGAATAGGCCCAGGAGGGCGACCAGATCGCGAAACTCTGTCGGCTCAAGCCTCCGGATGAGGGCCTTCATCCCCGGGGACTCGATCTGGAACACGCCAGTGGTCTGGCCGGACTGGATGAGCGCGTACGTCGCTGGGTCATCGAGGGGGATCCGGTCCAGGTCAACCTCGACCCCGGTTCGCTTCTCCACGAGCCGCCGCACATCGTCGAGCAGGGTCAGATTGCGTAGCCCCAAGAAATCCATCTTGAGGAGGCCCACTGCCTCTACGTCGTGCATGTCGAACTGGGTCACGAACTGCCCGTCGGCCAACCGCAGCAGAGGGATGAACCGCTCGAGCGGCTCGGGGGCGATGACCACTCCCGCGGCGTGGGTCGAGCTGTTGCGCAGCTGGCCCTCCAACCGCCGGGCGATCTCGAACAGCTTTCGCGTCTCCTCTTCCCCCTCGGCCATCTCCTTGAGGGTCGGCACCTGGTCCAGGGCCCGAGGGAGGGTCATCCCAAATGGGACGAGCTTCGCGATCCGATCCGCTCGTTCGTAGGGTACCCCCAAGACGCGGGCCACGTCGCGGACCACGGACCGAGCCGCCATCCGGTCGAACGTGGCGATCTGGGCGAGGTGATCGCGGCCATAGCGGTCCGCGACGTAGCGGATGACTTCGTCCCGACCCCGGACGCAGAAATCGATGTCGAAGTCGGGCAGGGTCACGCGATCCGGGTTCAGGAACCGCTCGAACAGGAGCCCAAACCGAAGCGGATCCACCTGGGTGATCCCCAACACGTAGGCCACGAGCGAGCCCGCCGCTGATCCCCGGCCCGGGCCGACGGGGATCCTGTTCCGGCGCGCGTAGCCGACGAAGTCGGCGACGATCAGAAAGTAGGGAGCGAGGTCCATCCGCGTGATCACGTCGAGCTCGTAGGTCAGCCTCTCCCGGACCTCGGCCGGGAGAGGATCTCCGAATCGAGCGTGGGCCCCCGCCCAGACTTGGGCCGCGAGCTCCTCCGCCGGCGGAAGGTCCCCTGGGTAGCGCGGCAGGAGACGCCGGCCGAGCTCGAGTTCAAGCTCGCACCGCTCGGCCACGGCGAGCGTCGCCGCCAGCGCCCCCGGAATCTCGCGGAACCGCGCCTCCATCTCCTCCTCGGTCATGAAGTGGTACCCGTCCCCATCGAAGGATCGGGCATCGGGATCGGACAACTTCTTCCCCGCCTGGATGTTGATGAGGACGCGATGCGGCTCCTGATCCTCGGGATGGAGGTAGTGCACATCGGCCGTGGCGATGACGGGGAGGTCCAACCGCGCGGCGAGGGCGAGCTGACTCCGCACCAGCGCCCGGTGTCGCTCCAGACCGTGGTCCTGAAGCTCGATATAGAACCTGCCGGGGAATACCTCCCCCAGCCGGCCCGCCGCGGCCGCCGCCTCGTCCGGTCGCCCCTGGAGGAGGAGGCGCTGCACCTCGCCTGACTCGCAGGCCGACAGAGCGATCAACCCTTGAGCATGGTCGGCGAGGAGATCGAGGTCGACCCGCGGCTTGTAGTAGAACCCTTCGGTATGGGCGCGGCTGGTGAGGAGAAGGAGGTTCTGCCACCCCGTCCGGTCCATCGCCAGCAGCACAAGGTGGTAAGGGGAGCGGCTCCGGGAGGGGTCGCGGGAGTGGCGCGAATCAGGGGCGACGTAGAGCTCAGCCCCGAGGAGGGGCTTGATCCCCTTCTCCCGGGCCGCCCGGTAGAACTTGACCACCCCCGACACGTTCCCGTGATCGGTGAGGGCGAGGGCGGGCATCCCCAGCTCCGCGGCGCGGGCCACCAACTCCCGCACCCGCCCCATCGCATCGAGGAGCGAGTACTCGGAGTGCACGTGAAGGTGAACGAACGCCACCCTACCTCCGCATGATCACAATCCGCTCTTCGTCGGGGTACCCCCAATGAAGTTTCGTCCGGGCCTCCCGCTCCACGACGGAGGGCAGAGCGGCCGCGGCGAGCTTGCCCCGCAGGACGAGGATCTCCTCCTGGACCTCCGCCTCCTGGGCGCGGAGGAGGACGAGGTCGGCCTCCGCCTCGCGGACCGCGCGGACCCTCGTCCCGAACACCCACCCCACCCCTCCGATCACCAGAGCCAGGGCGAAGGGAAGGCACCTCCTAGCGAGGCCATGTCGCCATGGGGGGAGCATAGGTATCCTCGATCCGGAGAAGCTCGTTGTATTTGGCGACCCGCTCCGAGCGGGAGAGGGACCCCGTCTTGATCTGCCCGCAGCCTGTGCCGACAGCGAAGTCGGCGATCGCCGTATCCTCCGTCTCCCCGGAGCGATGGGAGATGACCCGGCCATACCCCGCCTCCAGGGCGCGGTCCATCGTCGCCAAGGTCTCCGTGACCGTCCCGATCTGGTTGAGCTTGATGAGGATCGCGTTCGCCACCCCGCGCTCGATCCCCCGGGCGAGGCGCTCGGGGTTCGTGACGAAGATGTCATCACCCACGAGCTGTACCCTCTCCCCCAGGCGCTGGGTGAGGAGGGCCCACCCCTCCCAGTCCTCCTCGGCGAGCCCGTCCTCGATGGACACGATCGGGTAGCGGGCGATCCAGTCCTCGTAGAGGTCCACCAGTTCCGTCGCCGTCCGCTCCCCTTCCAGGTGGTAGATCCCCTCCTCGGAGGAGAAGAACCCGTTCGCCGCGCAGTCGAGGGCGAGGGCCACATCCCGCCCGGGCTCGTAGCCGGCGTCCGCGATCGCCTGCACAAGGAGCCGCACCGCCTCCTCATCCGAGGGAAGGCGTGGAGCGAACCCGCCCTCGTCGCCCACCGCCACTGAATACCCTTTCCCCTTGAGGATCTTCTTCAAGGTGTGGAACACCTCGGCCCCGTACCGAAGGGCCTCCGCGAACGCGACAGCGCCCACGGGCACGAGCATGAACTCCTGAATGGCCAACCCGCTGTCGGCGTGGGCTCCCCCGTTGACCACGTTCATGTGCGGGATCGGCATCCGCCCGGATCGGGGCCCGGCGAGGTACTTCCACAGGGGGATGCCAAGGGAGGAGGCCGCCGCCTTGGCACAGGCCAGGGACACGGCGAGGATCGCGTTCGCCCCGAGGCGGGACTTGTTCGGCGTCCCGTCCCGGTCGATGAGGAGCGCGTCGATCTCTTCCTGCCACAGGGGATCCATCCCCACGATCTCGGGACCGATGACCTCGTTCACGTTGCGCACCGCGCCCTGGACGCCCTTCCCCAGGTAGCGGTCGTCGCCATCGCGAAGCTCGACGGCCTCGCACGTGCCGGTGGATGCGCCGGAGGGCACAGCCGCGCGGGCCTCGGTCCCGTCTTCGAGCGTGATCTCCACCTCCACGGTCGGATTGCCCCGCGAGTCCAGGATCTCCCGTGCCCACACATCTTCGATCAGGTTCATCATATCACCCATACGGAGTCTACCGAGGTGGTACGGAAAAGGCCAGGAAGGGTGTCCGCAGGCTACAGGCGACTGCGCAAGCGCGGGTCAAGGGCGTCGCGGAGCCCGTCACCAACGAAGTTGGCGCAGAGAACGGTCAGGAAGATGAACAGACCGGGGAACAGGGCGATGTATACCCCGTTCGGGTAGTACAGGAACTCCTGGGCTCGGGAGAGCATGTTGCCCCATGACACCGCCGGTGGCTGAATCCCCAAACCAAGAAACGACAAGCCTGACTCGATAAGAATCGCCTCGCCAGTCATCAGAGTAGCCTGAACGATGATCACGGACAACGTGCTCGGAAGAATGTGCCGCAGGACGATCCGCCGCTTTGACAGACCAAGAGCCCTCGCTGCCTCCACGAACTCCCGCTCTTTCAGGCTCAGTACCTGCCCGCGCACAAGCCGAGCCGTGCTCATCCACGAGAGAACGACGATCACAGCGATGATGATCACGATGCTCTTCGCGCCCCCAAGGGTCTGACTGAGCCAGTTCGCGACAGGAACCTCGGGGTTAGCCAGGAGCCCCACCAGAATGAGGAGGAGTGGTAGCTGGGGGATCGAGAGCATGATGTCAACGAACCGACTCAGTGAGGCATCGACCAGACGGCCACCGAACCCGGCCAGAGCGCCGATGATCGTTCCAAGCAGGGTGGAAGCCAATCCGGCGGCAAACCCGACAAGAAGCGAGACCCTCCCCCCATGAAGGACCCGAGTGAGGATATCTCGGCCGAGGTCGTCGGTGCCAAAGGGGTGCATGCCGCACCGCCACCAGAGAACAACCGGCTGCTTGCACTGCGGCATGGCTAGCGGATCTGAGGGGACAGCAAGCGTTGGCGCGCTGAACCGGGCGCGGCGATGTTGTCGGGCGAAATCGTACGGACTCAACCAAGGGGCGAAGATCGCACACAGGACCAACACCACCAACACCACGCCGCCGAATAGGGCGAGCTTGTGACGCCGAAACCTCCGCCACGTTGTGCGCGCGGGGAACTCCGTATCCCGCCGCCGCTGCCTTGAAAACTTGTGTATGTACTTAGTCATAGCGAATACGCGGGTCGGCGAAGGCGTAGGCAAGATCCGCGAGTAGGTTGCAGCTCAGGACAAGGAGCGAGATGAACATCAAAGACACCATGGCGACGTTGAAGTCGTTCACAAGGATCGCGTCGAAGATCGCGCGGCCCATCCCTGGCCAGTTGAACACGGTCTCTGTAAGCACAGCCCCGGAGAAGAGCTGGGGGATGCTCAAGCCAACGAGCGTGATGAGGGGTAGGATCGCGTTCCGCAGGGCGTGACGGTAGATAACCCTCCTTTCGCACACCCCCTTCGCGCGAGCTGTGGTCAGGTAATCGAGGCGGATCACTTCGAGCATCGAACTCCGCATGAACCGGGTCCACTGCGCGAGTTGCAGGGAAGAGAGGGCGACGACGGGAAGGAGGAGGTGGCGCAGCCGGTCCACAAACACGGCCCACGTCCCTGTGATGCCAGGGGTCATCATGCTTCCCGCAGGCAAGAGACCACCCGTTCTGACCGCGAAGAGATAGATGAGCATGATTCCTAACCAGAAGATGGGCACAGAGACGCCTAGGAAGTTGAGCACCGTCACTGTGTAGTCAAGAGCTGAATGCTGCTTGAGCGCTGACAGGACCCCAGTGGGAATTGAGATCAACAGCGCAACCACCACAGCAACCCCCGACAGGAGGAGCGTGTTCGGGAGGCGATTCTCGAATACGTACTGCGCGGCCGGTCGCCCGAACTGCCTCGACGGGCCGAAGTCCCCCTGCACTGCGCGCCCCAGCCAACGCCAGTAACGCACGTACCAAGGCTTGTCCAGGCCGTAGAACTCTCGCAGGCGTTCGTAGTCCTCCTGGGTAAACCCAGGGTTCCCACGACGAAGCTCGTCTATCGGATCACCCGGCTTAAGAGAAAGCAGGCCGTAGACGATGAGCGAGATCACCAGCAGGGTCGGGACGACCTGCAGCAAACGACGGGCAACGTAGGCTGGCATTAGGCTAGGAGACGGGTGCCGGGGGCGACCTCAATCGCCCCCGGCACTCCACGCCTTCAGCGAACGGACCTTGCTCCGTTCTGTTCCCAACCCCATTCCCATGGGTTCCAGAACTGCGTACGTGCGACCGGGGTTCCACGATTGTAGTTTACTAAGCCAGTCGCGAAGGCAATCAGGTCGGTTCGCTCGTAGAGAGGTATCTTCGGCAGTTCTTCGTTGAAGATCTTCTGCATCTGCACGACGATTGCCGCCCGCTTCTCCAGATCGAACTCCCGCAGCGCATCCGCGCGGAGCTGATCGAACTCGTGGTTGATCCAGCCACCAACATTCGTCCCAGCGAACCCGTTCGCAGCCGATGGGATGTTCTCGGGCACCTTGCTCACGGGTTCCTTCAGACGGTCAAAGGCCCACAGCTCATTGCTGATCGGGTCCGCTGGCGCTTGACCTATCCCGCCGGCCTCCGCCCACTCGATGAGCCCGCGCCATGTGCATTCCGACCCATGGTTGCAGTACTCAGTCGCGAAGACCACGCTCCCCGGCAAGTTCTCGGGTATCAGGCGGATCCCAACGTCGGCAAGGAATTCCTGAAGGATCTCCCCTGTGCGGAGCCGGAAAGCAGCGGTCGTGGCCACCCAGTGCAATTCGAACTTCACTGTTCGTCCGTCTTCAGTGACACGCTCCAATACCCCGTCGCCATCTCGATCCGCCCAACCAAGTTCGGCAAGCAACACCCTTGCCGCGCTCGGATCGTACGGCCACTGGTACAGGTCGTCCGTGAAGCCGACGTCACCCCTCACAAGGAACGAGTTGGAGACTATGGCGCCCGGGAAAACCGTATCGGCCAGGTCCTTTCGATCGATCGCCTGGATGATCGCCTGCCGGGTCCGCTTGTCTCCAAGGAGCAGATCTGCAGCCGCTTGGCAGGAATCGAACAGGTTGAATGTGATTTCCTCGATGAATCCCGATGGCGTCACCGTTGCCACACCCAGGCGGTACTGCTGGCGAAGGACCGACGGATCCTGGCCGGCAAGGGCGATGTCATCTGTAGCATCAAGTTGCCCCGCCAGGAGAGCGGAGATAAGTGTAGGCTGGTTCACAATGAACCTGACCACTACCTCTTGGACGTAGTTCGCCGCTGGACCTGGCGCTGAGAGGAAGAAATCATCGCGGCGGGTGAACCGGATGTACTGGTTGATCTGCCACTCAGCGAACTTAAAGGCTCCGCTCCCGACGACCTTGGTCGGGTCCACGCCCGTGGCCGAGGGTGCACCGAGGAGCTGTCCAGAGATGATGTCCCCTGCCTTGTCAGGGTTAGCGCGGACCTGCTCCATGACCTGGTCGTAGATGGGCTCCCAGACATGAGCAGGCGCGATGTCGTAGAAGCGCGCCAGGCCGATGGACCCGCCGATGTTGGCATAGAACAGGTTGGGAGCTCCGTAGACAATGATGAAGTCCTTGGGGCCGAGCACGCGAATGTCTGAGATGAGGTCTGAGAACGTCCTCATCGTGACTGGAATCTCGGGCGTAGTCTGGACTTTGTATGTGAACACGACATCGTCGGTGGTGATCGGTACGCCGTCACTCCAGAAGGCATCGTCACGCAATGTCCAGTGGACCATCTGGCAGAGGAAGTTCCCTTTGGCATCGTAGACGATCCAGACTCGGCCGTTGTCCGGTGTCGGCACTTCCGTAGCCAGCCCAGGCAACAGCTGACCGTTGGAATCGAAATACGTGAGGCCGATGTTGAACAGGGCCATCACGTTCTCTTTGGTGTCCGCCGCGCCCTCCCACGGGAACAGGTTCGAGGGCTCCTGGGTAGCTCCGATGATCAGGTTGTTGAGAGCTGGTCCACCCCAAGCACTCAGCACACCCAGACCCACCAGCACAATCGACATCAGAATCTTGCGCATCCCACACCTCCTGCTTCCTCCAACACACATCTTCTCCCTTGTAGGGAGAGACGCCATTCACACCCAGGTTCCAACCTCAGACAATCTCTTCTCTCGCAGATCACCCCCCCACACCGGACCTTGCTAGGAACCGACCTCTCTCTTGGCGCGTGTCCCAGCGGTAGCAAGATTATACCCTTGCACGCTGGTCAACGCGCAACCCTCCAAGGAGAGGCCCGGCCGTGGGGGCCGGGCCTCGAAAGCTCATCCCACGATCGGGGCTACATCCCCTCGAGGGCACCGATCGTCGTCTGCCAGAACACGATCCGCACGAACTCCGTGTAGGAGAGGGCGGACCCAATCCGGAAGTTGAGCGAGGGAACCAACTCCCCGGTGTACCCCTCCGGGTTCCCCACCACAAGCGGGTTCACGGGGGGATTCACCCCGAACTGCCGCAGGCGCACGAATCCCGCCGACCGATCCAGGGTTCCGTCCCCATCCATGTCCAGCCGCAGGTCCATGTAGATCGACGAGGCGTTGCGGACCTGGAAAGAGTGGGTGATCCGCCCGGAGCTAACCGTGCCCTCGAACACGATCCGCCACCCCTCGCTCACCGGCTCGGGGACGAGCCCGAGTGGATAGGGTCCGGCGTCGCTCGACACGTTGATGAACTGTCCGTCCGTGCGGAGCTCGATCCGGTACGCCCGCGGTGTGACCCACATGCCCGAGCCGTTGACCGTGATCCGCCACGTGTCCGTACCCCACACGTAGATCCCGGGCAGGGCCATCCCCGGCATCCCGGGGATCCCCACCGGACTCACCGCGACAACCTGGGTCGTCTGGCCCGTCGCCCCTTGGTTATCCGTGACGTACAGGGTAGCGTTGTACGTCCCCGCCACGGCGTAGGTCCACGTCACCACCGGCCCGGAACGGTCGATGACCCCGTTGCCGGTAAGGTCCCAAGCGTAGGCGACAACGGTCCCGTCCGGATCGTAGGACGCGGTCCCGTTGAACGTGACCGCTGCCCCCGTTGTGGGAGCGGCTGGCGTGTACGTGAACTGGGCCACGGGGGGCTGGTTCACAACCACGGGGGCCACGGTCACGGTACGCGTTGTTTGACCCGTGGCGCCGAGGTTGTCCGTGACGCGGAGGCGCACCGTGTACGTCCCCGCCACAGGGTACTGATGGAATACAACCTGCCCGGTGGCGTCGAACACCCCGTCGTTCTGGAAATCCCACTCGTAGTTCACGATCGAGCCGTCGGGGTCGTAGGAGGTACCACCGTCGAACTGGACCCAGTCCCCCGGCCGAGGGGCGGGGGGCGTGTAGGTGAACTGCGCCACCGGCGGCTGGTTCACGGCAATCACGGTCACCTGGCGGATCGTCTGCCCAGTGGCCCCCCGGTTGTCCGTGACCACGAGCCGGACGCTGTACGTGCCCGCGATGGGGAACGTCCAGGTGGTGGTGGCCCCGGTTCGCTCGAACACGCCGTTGTTATTGAAGTCCCACTGGTAGTTTGCGATCGTCCCGTCCGGGTCGTACGACGACCCGGCGTTGAACGTCACCACCGCTCCCGGGGCCGGGTTCGAGGGTGTGAACGTGAACTGGGCGACCGGGGGCTGGTTGGCGGGCGCGGTGGGGCTGAGGACGGGTTCAAGCGTGCGCGTCCCGCCCGCCACGAGGTAGATCCGTGCCGTGTAGTCCTGGTAGCCGGCCTTGCGGACGAGGATATTGTGGAACCCCGGCAGGAGGTTGACCGACCGCGGCGTGTACCCGCGGAACATCCCGTCCACGTACAAGCTGGCCCCCGTGGGGGTGCTTCGCACGATGAGCGTCCCGTAGCCGGGGGGAGCGCTGGCCACGATCTCGAAGCTCGTGAAGTCGAACGCCCTTCCCGTCGGTTCCGGAACCAGACCAAGCACCTGCACCTGCCAGTCCTCGGGATCCGCACCGAGCAGGGGGAACGGATCCCCTGGGGAGTAGCCCGTGAACCCGCTCACGGGGTAGGTCGTGGCCATGATCTGGAGCCACTCCGTCCCCAACGGAGGCTGCACCCGGAAGCTGTACCCCCTCCCGGGGGTGGGGATGGTATGCGTGCCCGCTGGGAAGTAGTTCTGGGACTCGTATCCGTTCGGGAAGATCTGGGTGACGTTCCCATCGGGCATGATGTCCCAGATGTAGATGTACGCCGCCTTGTTGATCGTGAACGTGATCCTAACGGTCTCGCCCACGGCGTAGGCTGGCTTGTCGGTGGTGATCGTGACTGCAAGGTCGCCCGCCGGCGGCTCGACCACGATCCCCAACGGTTCCACCTGGCCCACCGCGGCAACGCCGATGGCCAGCACGAGCGCTACGATCCACGTGTTCCTCGCCATGCCCTACCTCCTTTCGATCTGAAACACCCGGCCCGCGATCTCCTGGAGAAGCTCCGGTGTGAGTGCGGCCAGAACCGGTTCGACAATGCTCGGGGAGAGCACTGACCCACTGAGGTTGACCAACCGAACCCGCACCGAAGCCTCCAGCGGATCCGCCCGCGGCTGAGGGTCGAGCTGGTAGTCCGCGACCACCCACGCGATCTCCAGGATCAGCCGATCCCTGGGCAGCACCGGCCCTCCCGGCGCTTGGGCCCCTCGTCCGATCAACGCGTGGCGGAGGAGCACCTCCTCGGTGGCGACGAGCGCGTTGTAGCGAGCGGCGAGCTCGTACTTCACGAGCTCCCACGGCGCTCCCATGCGCAGGCGCATGAGGACCCGGTTCATCAGGGAAGAGCCCGCCCCTGTGTCCACGATGAACCCCCGTTCCAATGCCTTGCGAAACACGTCGAGGGCCTCCTCGGCCTCGCGCGCGGGCAGCTCCGCCAGGCGGCGGAGGAGTTCCAGCGACACCTGGGGGGTGGCCCGTCCCGCCGCCAGTCCCGCCCCCAGCACGGGGGAGAACGCCGCCTTGATCGTCGGGGCGATCTCCATCGCCTGGAGGAAGGCGAGCACCTCGTCCGGGGCGGGAGAAGAGAAGGGGAGGAATTGGCCCACCGCCCCCACGAAGAGCAACGCCACCATCGGAGCAAGGCGCTTCACAGCCCCTCACCTCCGATGTACCTCACGGACACGTACTCCCCAAACGTGCGCACGTACTCACTGGCGAGCGGATCCTGACCCACCCAGCGACCGTCGACGAGGTACGCGTACTCGTACCTCCCCGGCGGGAGGGCCACCGTCACCGCCCATACCCCGTCCCCATCGTGATCGAACAGGCTGATCGGCTGCCACGCGGAGAAATCCCCCACCACGGCGACGCTCGTCGCGCCCGGGGCGGCCACGGTGAACAGGTTCGCCCCCGCGGCTGGAAGTGGCCCCTTGCCCGGGAGGAGGACCCTCCCCACGAAGATCCCGATCGCAAAGAGGGCGACCCCGGCGGCGAGGGCCCATCCCAGTCGGATTCGAGGCCAGGTGAAGGCGGCGGAGAGCCGCCTCGCCAGCGCAGGACGGCCGGCGGGTTGGGCCAGCCGCTGGATGACCCGGCCCTCGAGGCCCTCCAGAGCCGGGAGGCCAACCTCCACCTCGCGCGCCACTGCATCGCGGATCAGCCGATCCAGTTCATCCCACGGCATCTCGGATCACCCCCCGTGCCGCAAGCTCTGCCCGCACCAGGGCCCGTGCCCGGTGCAGCCGCGTCTTGACCGTGCCCAGCCGGAGGCCGAGCACATCACCGATCTCCTCGAGCGGCAGGTCGTGCCAGTACCGCAGAACGAGCGGGGCGCGGTACGCCTCCGGGAGTTCCCACACAGCTTCGCGCACGTTCTGTTCCATCTCCTCTTGCCACACCGCGCGGGCGGGATCCTCCGCCCACACCTCCTTGGGCAAGGGGTCCCGTCGCCGCCGGCGGAGCGCGTTTTTCGCCACGTTGGCGGTTACGGTGAAGAACCATGTGGAGAACTTGCGGGAGAGATCGTACCGGTCCAACCGCTCGTAAGCGCGGACGAACGCGTCTTGGACCGCGTCCTCGGCATCGGCACGATTGCGCAGGATCGCCACCGCGATCCCGAACGCTGCCTCTTTGTATCGGCTCACGATCTCCCCCCACGCTTCCAGGTCGCCATTCAGGCTCCGCTGGATGAGCTCGAGTTCCCCGTCCGGCACCCCGCCTCCTTCCGTGGCAATATACACCACGGTGCGGAAGAGGGTTTCGCCTGGACAGATGTCCGCCCCGCGGGGGACGGAACCGCGGCCCGGAGCTCGCTGTATTCCTCCGGGAACGCTCCCGCCCGGGCTACGCTCGGGCCAGCTGCGACGACAAAAGGAGGTCGGTATGCGCAGGATAGGGAAGATCGGGTTGTTGGCGCTCCTCGGGCTGGGGCTCGCCGGGTGCGCGTGGCTGTTTTCCCCCCTCACCGCCGTGCTCACCGCGACCCCCCTGTCAGGGGTCGCGCCCCTCAGCGTGACGTTCAGCGCCGCGGGATCCTCCGGGACGATCGTGTCGTTCACGATCGACTTCGAGACGGATGGGGTCGTCGACTACACCGGGACGGACATCACAGCGGGGGTGAACCATACCTACACGAGCGCGGGGACCTACACCGCCACCCTGACCGTGATCGACAACCGCGGCCGAACGGCCACCGATACCGTCACCATCACCGTCACTGCCCCCCCCACCACGAGCGTGAGCCTGGGGGCGTTGCCCGCCTCGGGATCAGCGCCGCTGGGCGTGGATTTCTGGGCCACCATCACCGCGGCGGAGGGCCGGAGGATCAAGCACATCGCGCTCGACTACGACAGCGATGGGACCCCTGAGGACGAGGCGGATGTGGACTTCGTGAGTTACGACTGGTGGATCGGGTCCTATGAATACACCGACCCAGGCACGTACACCGCGACCCTCACCGTCACCGACGATGCCACTCCCCCTCAAACGTTCACCGCCACTGCCACGATCACCGTTACCAGCCCGCCGCCCGAGATCACCGCGTTCACGGTCAATGGGTCTGACGTCGAGCCAGTAGAGGTCGTGGTGGGCACAAACGTGACGTTCGCGTTCCAGGCCCAGGCCGGGGACGCCGCCCGGAAGCTGGTGCGGTGGGAGCTCCGCTCGGGTGACGGGTACGTGGTCACGCGCGACGTCGCGCCGACAAGCACGCTGGACGTGACCCACGTCTATGCGGGGGGATACACCCAGACCGGCTCGTACACGGCCACCGTGAAGGTGTGGGACGACCTCACCCCCGCCAAGACGGATCAAGCAAGTCTGGCCGTCGAGGTGACAGCGCCCTAGCTCAGCCTAGCCTGACGTCCGACCTCCGCGGCCCCGCCCCGGGCGGGGCCGCTTTGTCAAGGCGCCGAGGAGGAGGGCCGCGGCGAGCCCCAGAACCGGTCCGTCCCCGATCCGCACGTACAACGTGGAGCCGGAGTGGAGGGGCAAGGCGAGGGTCAGCCTCCCCTTCGTCCACGGGGGGAGCCGCCCCAGGTTTTCCCCGCGCGGACCCCATCCCCCGCTGATCCCGGTCTGACCGATCTGGACAAGCGCTCGCCCCGTCTCCGCCGCCCGGAGGGCCCCCAGGGCGTAGTGCTCCCAGAGGATCCGCGCCCGTCCGAACCAGGCGTCGTTGGTGGGAACGATGAGCACCTCCGCTCCGGTCCGCACGAGCTCCCGGCTGATCCCTGGGAACGTCGACTCGAAACAGACCATGATCCCAAGGTTCCCCACCGGCCGCACGGCCTCCCCGGGAGTCTGGTCGAACGGGAGGAACGGGTCGATGAGGCTCCCGAGCCCGATCCCTGTCCAGAAATCGCGCCACGGCACGTACTCCCCGAAGGGCACGAGGCGCGTCTTGGCGTACGTGCCCACGATCTCCCCTTGGGAGGAGACGACAAGGATCGTGTTGTAGATCCGCCCCTCCTGGAAGTCGGCCGTCCCCACAACGAGGGTTGCCCCCACCCGTCGCGCCGCTTCCTGGAAGGGCCGCAGGCGTTCTGGTTCGTCGCGCAGCCAGGGCAGGGCGTTCTCGGGGAGGAGGATCAAGTCCACGGGAGGGTCGATCGCCTCCAAGAGGCGACGGTAGGCTTCCACCCGTTCCGGGAGGCGGCTTGAGTCGAGCTGCTCCGCCTTGGGGATGTTGGGCTGGACGAGGACCGCGGTCACGGTGCCCTCCTCCCCCGTCCCGGTGGGGACGAGGGCGCAGGCGTACAGGACGAGGGGCCCGGCCACTGCCCACGGGAGCCACCGCCGCTCGCACACGCCCCGGGCGAGACACCCCGCCGTCCACGCGACCCCAAGCGACAGGAGCCACGGCCCGCCGAGGGCAACCGCGGGGAGGAACGGGCTCCCGACCAGCGCGCCGGGGATGCTCCCGAACGTGAACCCCAGTGGACCAGCCCCTCGTGCCGCTTCGATGAGCGCCCACCCCCCCGCCCAGAGGAGGGGGTTCCCCCACCTTCCACCCGCCGCCCCGAACAAGGTCAGGAACAGGGCACCATAAAGCGACAGCGCCACCCAAATGAGGACCGTGATCGGGCCCACGAACGGCCACAGGGAGAACAGGGACGAGAACTCGCAGAGGAAGAACACGCCTCCGAAGAGGGCCCCCAGGCCCACGCCCCGCCGCAGGCCCGCCCCATCGAGGGCCCAGAAAAGGGGGACAAGGGAGAGCCACGCGAGCCCCCCCATCCCCCGGAAGAACGCCGCCCACAGGAGAAAAGCCGCTCCCAGCGCCCCCAGCCAGCGCCCCCTCCGGATCACGATCCCATTATAATGGCCGCTCGGTGACCATTGATGCACCCCATCTTCCTCAGGCTGGGACCGATCGAGATCCGGTACTACGCACTCATGTACGTGATCTCGTTCATCCTCGCCTACTTCATCGTCCGCGGGGAGGCCCGGCGGCGGAAGCTGTTCGCAAAGCCAGACGATGTGCTCGACCTCCTGCTCCTCACGATCCCCCTCGGGATCGTCGCCGCCCGCCTCTACTACGTGGCGTTCCAGTGGGAGTGGTACCGCAGTGCACCGTGGGAGATCGTGATGGTGTGGCACGGGGGGCTCGCCATCCACGGCGGGATCATCGGGGGCATCGTGGGGCTGTTCATCGTCTCCCGGTGGAAGAGAGCGCCGTTCTGGCGCCTCGCGGATGCCGTGGCCCCCGCCCTCGCCCTGGGCCAGGTCCTGGGCCGGATCGGGAACTTCCTCAACGGCGATGCGTTCGGGACGCCGACGGACCTCCCGTGGGGGATCGTGTTCCCCATTTCGTCCCCTGCCGGCGCGGCCTATCCCGGCTTGCCCCTCCACCCCGCGATGCTGTACGAGGCGGTGGGGAACCTCCTCATCTTCGTCCTCCTGTGGCGGCTGCGCACGCGGCTCGCCCGGCCCGGGTTCCTTTCGTCCGTGTACTTCATGTCCTACGCCGTGGTGCGGTTCGCCTGCGAGTTCTTCCGCGGGGACGCGTTGATGCTCGGGCCGTGGCGGGCCGCCCAGGTGGCGAGCGTGGCCCTGATCGCCGGTTTCGGAATATGGCTCCTCTTCGGGCGCCTGTGGCGCCCGGCGGCGTAGGCTTACAATCCCGCCATGACCAGCGCCGAGCTCCGCCGTCTTTACCTCGACTACTTCCGAAAGGAGGGGCACACCGTTCTTCCCTCGTCCAGCCTCGTTCCTGACGATCCAACCCTGCTCTTCACCTCCGCGGGGATGGTGCAGTTCAAGGACATCTTCTGGGGGAGGGTCGCCCCAGCCCACCCCCGCGTCACGACCTGCCAGAAGTGCTTCCGCACCACAGACATCGAGCGGGTGGGAACAACGGCCTACCACCACACGTTCTTCGAGATGCTCGGGAACTTCAGCTTCGGGGACTACTTCAAGGAGGGGGCGATCGCGCTGGCGTGGCGGTTCCTCACGGGCGAGCTCGGCCTTCCCCCCGAGCGCCTGTGGGTCTCCGTGTACGAGGAGGACAACGAGGCGTACGCGATCTGGCGGGACGAGATCGGGATCCCTGCGGAGCGCATCGTGCGCTTGGGGAAGGACCACAACTGGTGGGGGCCGGTGGGCGACCGCGGCCCGTGTGGGCCAGATACAGAGATCTTCTGGGACTGGGGACCCGAGTACGGGTGCGGCCCGGACTGCCCCGGGCCCGCCTGTGATTGCGATCGGTTCAGCGAGATCTGGAACCTCGTGTTCATTCAGCATGACGCCCAGCCGGATGGGACGCTGCGCGAGCTGGGGAAGAAGAACATCGACACCGGGCTGGGGCTGGAGCGGATGACCGCCGTCCTGGAGGGCGTCCACTCCAACTTCGACACGGACCTGTTCGCCCCCATCGTCGAGGCAATCGCCGCCTCGGCCCGCTTCCCCCTCGCCGATCACCAATCGCGAAACCTGATCGCGGACCACATCCGGGCGGTGGTGTTCCTGGTCGCCGATGGGGTGAGGCCCGGAAGCGAGGCGCAAGGGTACGTCCTGCGGCGGATCCTGCGGCGGATGGTGCGGGCCGCGGACGCGCTCGGGATGAGGGAAGGCCGTCTCAGGTTGCTGGTCGAACCGGTGGTCCGTTCGCTGGGGGCGGTGTACCCCGAGATCGAGGAACGGCGGTCCCTCGCAGAGCAGGTGATCACCCACGAGGAGAGGACGTTCCGGAGGACGCTCCGCGCTGGGGAGGCCCGGCTGCGCGAGGCGTTGGCGAGGCTCTCCGCCGGAGGGAGGGTCCCCGGGCGGGTCGTGTTCGAGCTCTACGATACTTACGGCTTCCCGCCCGAGCTCACGGAGGAGATCGCTCGTGAACAGGGTTTCTCCGTGGACCATGCCGGCTATGACCGGGAGATGGAGGCCCAGCGCGCCCGATCCCGGAGGGTGATCGACGTAGAGGCGCACCTAACGGCAACTGCCTCTCTGGAAGCGGAGGCCGAGGTTCTTCGGCGGACGGAGTTCGTGGGATATGGATCCCTCGAGGTCGAATCCGATCTGACGGAGATCTCGGAACCCGCAGGAGGGGAGGTTGCACCGGTCAGCACCGGGGAGTGGAGGTTTATCTTCAGAAGAACCCCGTTCTACGCCGAAGCCGGCGGACAGGTCGCGGACACGGGGTGGATCGAGAACCTGTCCCGACCCGGGCGGGCGGAGGTGGTCGACGTCCAGAAGTCACCCCACGGAACGCTCCACACCGTCCGCGTAACCGAGGGCGAGTTCCGTGAGAGAGACCGGTGCCGGCTCGTTGTGGACGAGGCGCGGCGGCGGAAGATCGAGCGCGCCCACACCGCGACCCATCTCCTCCACGCTGCGCTGCGACGGGTACTGGGGGAGCACGTGATCCAGGCCGGATCCGCGGTCGGGCCGGAGGAGTTCCGGTTCGACTTCACCCACTTCGCCGCCCTGACGCCCGCCGAACTGGCGCAGGTCGAGGAGCTTGCGTTCGCCCCTGTCCTTCACGATCTCGCGGTGGAGGTCGAGGAGCTGCCGCTTGACGAGGCGAAGAAGAGGGGCGCGATCGCCCACTTCGAGGAGGAGTACCGGGGGAAGGATCGGGTGCGGGTCGTGGAGGTACCAGGGGTCTCGATGGAATTGTGCGGGGGAACCCACGTCCGCCGGACAGGCGAGATCGGCTCGATCGTTATCTTGTCCGAGGAAGCGGTGGGGGCGGGGACCCGCCGACTGCGGGTCCTCGTCGGGGAGGCCGCCCGGCGCCACCTCTTTTCCTTGCGCGAGGAGCGGAAGCAGCTTGCGGCGCTTCTCGACGTCCCGGAGGGAGAGGTTCTCTCCGGGGCGACGAAGCTACTTGAGGAAGAGAAGGCCATCCGGCGGCGGGTGGAGTCCCTCGAGGGAGAATTGGCCACGTTCCGGTCCCGGGATGCGGCTGCCGGGGCGCGGGAAGTGGACGGGACGAAGCTCGCCAGCGCGGTCGTGGAGGGAGGGGTGGAAGAGGCCAAACGGCTCGCGGACGCGCTCGCAGCCCAGCTCGGACGGAGCGTGGTCGTGATCGGCGCTCGCGCGGAGGGGAAAGGGATCGTGGTCGCCAAGGTCGTGGACGAGCCGCGGGTGAGCGCAGGCGACCTCGTCCGCATCGCGTGCCAAGGACTGGGCGGAAAAGGGGGCGGACGGGCCACGTTCGCTCAAGGAGGGGGACCCCACGGGGAAGCCCTCCCTCAAGCGGTCGAGAAGGCGATCGCTCACGCCGAGGTCAGGCTCAAAGGAGCCTGACCGGCATGCACACGTAGATGAACCCCTCGTCGCCGGAGGCGATCTCGCCCGCCGGCTCGATCAGCCCCGCCCGTTCCGGGGCCGACAGCCACAGCGCGACCTGATCCGACTCCATCCTCCGCAGGGCATCGATCAAGTACTCGGCCCGGAACGCGATCTCGATCTGTTTCGTCGGAGCCTTAAGCAGATGTACCGACTCCCGGCCCTGTCCTTTGTCCTTCGACGCAGCGGTCATCTCGAGCGCGGACCCAGCCACCTTGAGGTTCACCGCTCCGGACTCCTCGGCGGCGAACACCTCCAACCGGCGCAGGGTGTCGAGGAGCTCGGCCCGTGGGGCGAAGAGGCCGATCTCACTATCCTTGGGCACAACGCGCTCGAAGTCGGGGAACTGCTCCTGGATCGTCCGGCAGGAGAAGAACACCGGGCCGGCCGCGAAGTGGAGCTGTCCGCCATCGGTGTACACGGCGACCTCCTCCTCCGTCACCCCGGCGAGGACCCGCGACAGGTCGCCGAGGACCGCCGCATCCACGAGGAACGCCCCCTCGTAGCCCTCGCGGAGCCCCTCGACGGGGACCCGCTTGATCGCCAGCCGGTACCCGTTCGTGGCCGCGAGCTTCGCCGCCCCGTCCCGAAGGACGATGTCCACCCCGGTGAGGGCGAGGCGGGTCGTCTCGGAGGCGCGCAGGGCCGCGAACGCGGTCTGAGCGATCCCTTGCAGGAGCGCAGTCAGCGGCATCCGCCCCATGGGCTCGCCATCCGGCCGCGCTACATCGGGAAACTCGTCGGCAGGCAGGGTGAACAGGTCGAAGCTCGCCGGACCGCAGGCGAGGCGCGCCCGCCCATCCTCTTCGCCCAGTTCGATCGTGTCCGCCTCGGGAAGACGGCCCACGAGCTGGCTCAGCACCTGCCCCGGGAGGACGACGGCCCCCCCGCCCTTCACCTGGGCCGGGATTCGACAGAGGATGGACCGCTCGAGATCGGTGGCGGCCAATTCCACCCCGTCCGCCTCCCCCTGGCAGCGGATCCCCCCCAGGATCGGCATCGCCGTTCGCCCGCCCAGGGCGTGGCTGACGGTCCTAACCCCAAACACCCAGTCTTCTCGCCGGCAGACGATCTCCATGGACCCTCCTTGACGGAGAGATCATATCCCAGGAAGAGGCAGGTGGCCCAGGATCTCCCGGAGCACGCGCTCCTCGGGCAAGGTGCCATCGATCACGTGAGCCCGGGGCACGGAGCGGATGAGCGCGAGGTACCCCACGCGGACGCGGGTGAAGAACTCCAGGCCCTCCCCCTCGAACCGATCCCGCTCCCGCGTCCGCTCGTACGCCACGGCGGGGGGGAGGTCGAGGAGGAAGACGTAGTCCGGCTCCAAACCGCCGGTCGCGAGCTGGTTCAGCCGGCGGATGAGGTCGAGGTCGAGCCCCCTTCCCCAGCCCTGGTAGGCGAGCGAGGACAACGTGTACCGGGAACAGAGCACCCATTTGCCTTCCTCGAGCGCAGGCCGGACCACCCGCTCCACGTGCTCGTGCCGCGCCCCAATGATGAGGAGGAGCTCGGTGAGGGGGTTCATCGGGGAGTCGGGCGAGAGGATGAGCTCCCGCAGCCTCTCCCCCAGGGGAGTCCCCCCCGGCTCGCGGGTGGTGAGCACACCGATCCCGCGTGCCGAGAGCGCATCCGCAAGCAGACGAAGTTGGGTGGACTTCCCCGATGCGTCGGGGCCTTCGAGAACGATGAACAGGGGGTTCACCGCGCTCTCCCTCTCACCAAGAAGGACAGGGCGACGAGCCCTGCCCCAATCACGATCGCCGCGTCGGCAACGTTGAACACCGGGAACCCACGGATCTCGAAGAAGTCGAGCACGTACCCCCACCGCAGGCGGTCCACGAGGTTCCCCACCGCCCCACCGAGGAGGAGCGCGCTCCCCACCCGCCCCATCCGCCGCCAGCTCCCCCACACGAGGACCGCCCCCAGCGCGAGGACGACCGCGCAGGAGACGGCGATGAACGCCCCCGTATGCTGGGGGAGGAGCCCGAACGCCCCGCCCGTGTTGTGGACCCGCGTCAAGCGGAGGAAGTCCCCCCACAGCGGGCGGACCTCTCCCAAGACCAGGCTCTGCCTCGCCCAGAGCTTCGTCCCCTGATCGAAGGCGAGGACCGTTGCCGCACAGAGGAGGGAACGAACGAAGCGCATGGGAGGCCAGTCTACCCCGGTTCGCGGCAGAGGACAAAGCGGTCGCGGTCCTAATCCCTTGCCCCCCAGGTCGCCCTCCCGTACCCTTCGGCCACGATGGGGAACCTCTACATTGCCCTCCTCCACTTCCCGATGCGGAGCCGAGAAGGGGGAATCGTGGCCACCGCCCTGACCTCGATCAACGTGCCGGATATCGCGCGCACCGCCCGCACCTACGGCGCATCCCGCTACTACGTGGTCACCCCGCTCGCCAACCAGCGACGGATCGCGGAGCGTCTCCGTGCGTTCTGGATGGAGGAAGACGAGCTCCCCAACCGCCGGGAGGCGATCGAGCTCGTCGCGGTGCGGGAGGACCTCGAGGACTGCTACCGGGAGGTTGAGGAGGCGGAAGGCCAGCCCCCCCTCGTGTGGGGGACCAGCGCCCGCCCCGGCCTCCCCTACCCCCGACTGAGCTGGGACGAGGCACGGGTCCTCCTCCGCGAGCGGCCCGTTCTGCTTCTCTTCGGGACGGGGAACGGGATGGCCGACGAGCTCCTCGCCGCGTGCGATGCCCTCCTCCCCCCGGTGCGTGGGCGCGGGTACAATTACCTCTCGGTGCGGGCGGCGGTGGCCATCATCCTGGACCGACTGAAAGGAGAGGAAGCATGACGGGTATGGACGATCTCATCCACGCCCTCGAGGCGGAGCGGGTGCGGGAGGTACCCGAGTTCCGGCCCGGGGACATCGTACGCTTCTACGAGAAGGTGTCGGAGGGAGCCCGGGAGCGGCTGCAGCCCTTTGAAGGGGTCGTGCTCAAGATCTCCGGCTCCGGCACGCGCACGATGATGACGGTGCGCAAGATCGCAGCCGGCGTCGGCGTTGAACGGACGGTGCCCGTCCACTCGCCGAACCTGGACCGGATCGAAGTGATCAAGCGCAACACGGTCACCAAGAGCCGCCCGTACTGGCTGCGCCGGGTGAGCCGCATCCACAAGATCGAATGAGCCCCTGGTTCCGACGGAAGCGCAAGAAGGAGAAGAAGCCGCCGTGGATCGTGCGCCTCCTCCGCCGGCGGGGGGTCCGCCTCTCCCGTCGTGCCGAGTACTGGCTGGGATGGGCGGAGACGATCGTCGAAGTCGGGATCATTTTCTGGATCGTCATCACCTTCGTCACGGTCCGGATGACCGTGCCCACCGGATCGATGAACCCCACCATCGCTCCGGGGGACTCGTTCTTCGTAGACATCCTCACCTATCACTTCCGCGACCCAGCGCCGGGCCGGGTGATCGTGTTCTGGCAGCTGGAGGAGCTGCGGGTGACCGAGGTCGAGCCCGGCAGCCCCGCTGCAGCGGCGGGGATCCAGCCGGGGGATTGGATCACCCACGTCCAGTACCCCACGATCGGGATCGGCGGTGAGCCCGTGCCCGCGGTGCGCACCGCCAACCGGCGGATCGAGGCCGCCCAGGGGCAGGAGCTCGCGTTCGTCGTCCTCCGGGAGGGCATCGGCCACAGGCAGCTTTCGGTGTCCGTTCCGGATGGAGTCAAGGATCTCCATGGGCTTGGGATCAAGTACCGAACCCGACAGGAGCGCTACGTGAAGCGTTTGATCGCCGTGGGCGGCCAGACGGTGCAGATCGTGGGGGGCAAGGTCATCGTGGACGGTTCCCCCCTCGCCGTCGTCGCCGACCGGACCTACTGGACCCAAGGGGTGGGGATGCAGTACGGGATCGCTCCGACCCTCGTACCACCGGGCCACTACTTTGTCCTGGGGGACAACACGATGAACTCCTACGACTCCCGCTACTGGGGGTTCGTGCCCGAGGAAGAGCGGATCGGGGCCCCGTTCTTCCGGGTGTGGCCGCTCAGTCGGTTCGGGCCGATGAACGGGTACTGGTGGTCGTCCCTGTAGGGAGCGCGCGGAACCGTTCGTCCCAACAACAATCTCCCCCAGACACCTTGCCTCGGCCGCGGGGACAGGCCGGAGAAGCTGAGCCCAGCATGCACGGAAAGGGGCACATGGTGGCGATGCGGTACCGAGAGAACATCGTGTGGATCGATCTCGAGACCACGGGGCTCGATCCGGAGGCGAGCCTCATCCTCGAGGTCGCCGTCGTTATCACGGACATGCACCTCAACCCGCTCGCCCAGACCTCGATCGTCGTGCACCACCCCGACGAGGCGCTCGTGGGCCTGGACGAGTGGGTACAGAAGCAGCACCAAGGTTCAGGGCTCCTCGAGGAGGTGCGCCGCTCCACCGTGTCCCTGGCTGACGCCGAGGCGGCGGCCCTCGAACTCGTGGCCCAGTGGTGTCCCCCCCGCGCATGTCCCCTCGCCGGGAGCTCGGTGTGCTTTGACCGCCGGTTCCTCACCCGGCACATGCCCCGCCTCAACGCCCATCTCCACTACCGGCAGATCGATGTGAGCTCGATCAAGGAGCTTGTCAAGCGATGGTACCCGGAGAAGGCCCTCGCCAACGGGGCGTCCGCCAAGCACCGCGCCCTGCCCGATGTCCTGGAATCGATCGAGGAGCTGCGCTACTACCGAAGCACCGTGTTCCAACCTCCCCAACCCCAGGGTCCGCCCCCGCCGGCCTAGATCGCAACGAGATCGAGGTCCCGCGCCGTGCGGGGCACGCGCCCCGGCGGGAGGACCGCCACCCGGCGCGTCGTCCCCCCGTAGGCCTTGGTGGCGAACAGGGTGAGGCAGCGGTCGCCGTAGAGGAACGTCGGAGCGCCGGGCTGGTGGGAGCGGACGAGGACGGCGATCCCGAGGCGGTTGGCGACCTCCGCGAAGTAGTCCCGGCCGAACGCGGGGCGCCCGGACCATCCGGAGCCGAACGCGTAGCCCGGACGATCCACCCAGTCGCCCCACGTGATCGCCCGCCACTCCGGGGAGCCGAGCCGCACGCGCCCGAGGTCGTCCAGCCCTTCCACGTCCGGCAGGGCCCCGTGGAGGGCGAGGACCCCTGCCGGGTGGTGGGCGGCGAGCGGAAGGGCGGCGAGGGCCTCCCCAAGGGCCTTCGCCTCGGACGGGGAGAGCTTCTCCCAGAAGTCGGCCGGCGAGAACCGCTGGACCATCCACCCCTCGTGGTTCCCCATCAGGAGGTGCACATGGTCCGGGTGGGCAAGCTTGGCCTCGACGAGAAGCGCGAGGTTCCCGAGCGAATCCGGCCCGCGGTCCACGTAGTCCCCGAGGAACACGAGGGCGTGCTCGTCTGGGGGGAACTGCTCCAAGGCCCGTTCCGTCGCCTCGCGATCCCCGTGGGTGTCGCCGACGAACACGGTTGTCCGGTCGGAGGGAAGGTTGATCATCCGACCCTCGCTCCCGAGGATCTCCCGCAACCGGGCAAGGCGCGCTGTGTCGATCATTGATCGGAGGCTAGGACTTCTCTGTTCCTGCGGCGAGGGGGGGGAGGCACGTCGTTCGGGTGCACGACAGTTCGCTGCGTGACCCAGCGTCAGAACCCCTCGAGGCCGTGGTGGCGGGCCTGGCGCTCGAAGCAGACGAGCGCCCACCTTGGTCGGCTCGCGCCAGGCGTCGATCCCGTCCACTTCGACCTCGCCTGTGGTGGGAAGAAGGAGCGTGGCCACGATCTTGAGGAGCGTGGTCTTCCCGGCCCCGTTCCGGCCGAGGAGTCCCACGAACGCACCGCGGGCGATCTCGAGGTCGATCCCGCGCAAAGCCGCGATCTCCCACCGCACCCCGCGGCGGAGGAGCCCCGCCCGCTCGCGGACCACATACGTCTTCGCCACTCCCCGACAGCTGACCGTCGTGCCCCCACGATCACAGAGCGCCGATGTTTGTACGGCAGCGCCCAATGTGCCGTGTCCCTCCACCCCATGCAAGCTATGGCTGCGGGTCGTCGTGGTTGCCATGAGCGCGACGGTCCTGAGGTGTCTCCTGGCAGTCGTAGTCTGCAGTTGCTCTCCGGGCTATGTCATCGGACTATCGGTACGGACGAGCTCCCAGCGGCCGGGCGGCGTCGCCGGTCGGACGAGCCAACCTGGAGCGAGGCCGAGCCTCCACCCCTCGCCGGCGACCTGGTCCCCGCGCACGGAGGTTGGAGCGGAGACGCGAGCCTTCTGCCAACTCGGATCGACGAGGATCCCGCCCTCCGTCACCTCCAGCGTCCCCCACGGGGCAATGAGGCGGATCGCCGGGAACACGGTCCCCTCCTCTCCCAACGGCACCAGTTGCGCGGGGTCGTAGGAGTACCGCACGCCGCCGGCAAGGGGAAGAACCAGCACCGGCCCCTGCGCAAGGTGCGCCCGGTAGCTGGCGAGCTGGGCTTCCTGCCTTTCGCGGCGAGCCAGTTCTCGCTTCCGTAGTTCGGCGCCCCTGTACCCGCGGGCGCGGCGGAACGCGATGCGGCGGGGCTCCGCTGGGATCTCCACCCCCAGTGCATCCTGGAGCAGGCAGCCCAGATCCTGGGAGGGGGTGAGCTCCGCTCGCCAGTCCTCGTCCGCGGCGTCCAGGAGAAGCCCGTAGGCGGGACCGGAGAGATAGGCGAACGACTGGACGAAGCTGGGGAACCGCGCCGGGCCCGCTTGGGTCTCCTGTGCCACCTCAGGTCCCGCGATCCGGGCAAGCTTCACTCCGGTGTACTCGGCAAGCCCCTCGTGCATCTCCATCACCCGCTCTTCCACTGCTGCCTGAGGGCACAGCGCGCGGCGGGCGTGCCGGAACAAGAGAGCATCGGCAACCGCCCTGCGCCACGCTTCACCGGAGGCGCGGAGCGCCCGTGCCAACGCACACCACTCTAGCTGGAGCCAGTAGCGCCCCTCGAGATCGTCGAGGTGCGCGTTGATCCCGGTCGTCTCTGGCCAGGGGAACCCCAGCTGCTCCTGCACCCGGTGGAACGCTTCGTGGGCCAGGAGCCGGACGGCAGCACGCGGGTCGTCTGGGAGCGTCTGCCACACGACCATCACCCAACGCAGGCCTGCCCAATCCAGGGCTGTGTTGGCGACGGGGAGGTCCGGGGGGATCTGCCCAACGAACACCGCTCCTTCGGGCGTCAGCTGACCCGCGGGGTCCGGCTGGCTGGCAACGGCGTCCCGCGTCTCCCGGTCGACCAGAAGCACTGGGGAGAGGAGCGACGTCCCCCACAGAGCGCCGTTATCGGCGCGACATGCTCGGGCGAACTGCTCGAACACCCGTCGGGCTCTTGTTGCGTCAAGCTTGTGCATCAGACGACCGGCGACCGCACACCTGGGCCGGTCTGGCGCGGTGTGCCGCCAGCTGCTCCACGACCTCCTGCCTCGTACGACTCATGGTTCCTCCTCGATCCCCATTCTAGAGCTGCGGCCGTGTGGGGTGAAGCGGGGCGGCGGCCTCAGGGGGCAGACCAGGTCAACCCAGATCCCCTGCGTAACGTGGGAAGCCCTGCGAGTAGCGGCCCTCGGCCAGTCCCTGCTGGATGCGGCCCATCAGGTGAGGGTGGTAGCGCTAAGAGGGATCCAAGACTGCCTCCCCCTTCTCCCGCGTCCCGACGATCCGCCGCAAGACCAGGTCCTCGTCGTCTGCGGGGACGTGGGGAGGCCGAGGGGGATAGCGGTAGATCCGAAGGAGATTCCGTTACGCAAGCACCTCTTGGTGAGGCAGAACATCACCCCCGACCCCGCTCAGGGACAACGCCGCCATCACTGGGTCCCAGCAGGCGTAGACCCACCGCTCCCTGTGCGGGCTCACCGCGGGCTCGATCACGCGGAGCCCACCCTGCCGAGAACCGTGGTAGACCAATCTCACCTAGCCCCTCCTCGCGCCTGGCCCCCGCTACGGACCCCGCATGAGGGAAGGGCGAGGGCGAGCCGGTCCAAGGCTTCCAGAGGAAGCGTCTCGCCGCGAACGCGGGGGTCGAGGCCGAGCTCGGCCAGGATCCGGTCCACCTCTGCCGCCGGGAGTTGCCCAAGGAGGGCGCGGCGGAGGGTCTTCCGCCGGCTGGAGAAGACGAGCGCGAGCGTCCGCTCGAACGCGTCCTCTGGCGCCGCGATCCGCGGCTGGGCGAGCTTCCGCAGTCGGATGAGGACTGAATCCACCTCTGGGGGGGGGAAGAACACGGTCCGCGGCACCCTGCGCACCACCTCGACGTCGAAGTGGGCCCGCAGGTGGACCCCGAGGCGGCTCGCCTCCGGCCCCGGCGGGGCGACGAGCTTCGCTCCCACCTCCGCCTGGACCATGAACACCGCCCGCTCCGCCACCTCCCGCTCCCGGATGAGCTTCACGAGCACGTCGCTTGTGATCCCGTAGGGAAGGTTCCCCACAAGGAGGATCCGCGCCCCGAGCGACGCCAGCGCAAGCTCCCGGAAGTCCCCCTGGACGACCCGTACGTTCGGGTAGACCGCGGTCGTCTCCTCCAGGACCGGGATCAGCCGCCGGTCCACCTCGACCGCCACGAGCTCCCGCACCCGCGGGGCAAGCGCACAGGTGAGGGTCCCCGCGCCTGCGCCGACCTCGACCGCGGTCTCGTCCCCGGCTGGCTCCGCGAGCTCGACGATCTTCGCCAGGGTGTTCTCGTCGACGAGGAAGTGCTGGCCGAGCTCGGACCGCAGGCGGACCCCGTGCCGGGCGAGGAGATCGCGGAGTACCGTGGGCGACGTCAGCTTCCCTGGCATCCCGCGCATGATAGCCCTCCCCGCGCACGCCGGGCTTCTTGCCGTCACGACCTCTCCCTCGGCGCCGAGTTGCGATAGGATGAGGGCATGCGCATCGGGGACGTCGGGGAGTTCCCGGTCATCGAGCGAATGGCCGAGATCGTGGGCCGAACCCGACCGGACGTGGCGGTGGGGATCGGCGACGACGCGGCCGCCCTCGACCTCGGGGGGGAGGACCTCATCCTCCTCACCGTGGACAGCCAGGTCGAGGGACGCCACTTCGTCCGCGACCGGACCGAGCCCCAGCTCCTCGGCCGGCGGCTCCTGGCCGTGAACGCGAGCGACATCGCGGCGATGGGCGGCCGTCCCACCCACGCCGTCGTGTCCGTGGTCCTCCCGCCCGAGCTCGAACTGGCGTGGGTCGAGGCGCTGTGCACGGGGCTCGCCCTGGAGGCGGACCAACTCGGGATCGGTGTGGTGGGGGGGAACGTCGCTCGGTCCGGGGACGGGATCGTCCTCGACCTCGCCCTTGTCGGTCGCGTGGCCCGAGGGCGCCTCCTCACCCGGGGTGGGGCGAAGGTGGGAGACCTCGTCCTCGTGACGGGTGCCCTCGGTGAGGCCGCGGCTGGGCTCTACCTGAGCGAGCACCCCGAGGTTGCGGAAGCCGACCGGGAGGCGCTCCTCGCCCGTCACCTCGCCCCGACCCCGCGGGTGGCGGAGGGGCAGCTCATCGCGGCCTCCGGGCTCGCCACGGCGATGATCGACCTCTCCGACGGCCTGGCGGGCGACGTGGCCCACGTGTGCGACCGAAGCGGGGTCGGTGTGCGCATCCACGCCCCATCGCTCCCCGTGTCGCCCGGGGTCGAGCGGGTGGCGGCGCGGATGGGAAAGCAGCGTTGGGAACTGGCGTTGTTCGGAGGGGAAGACTTTGAGCTCGTGTTCACCGTCCCGCCCGACGCAGCCGACGGTCTCGCCGCGCGGGTCTCCGCTGAGGCGGGCACGCCCGCTTCTGTGGTCGGGGAGGTCCTACCCGCCGGAGCCGGTCGGTGGCTTGTCCTCCCCGACGGCCACGAGGTGCCCCTCGAACCGCGCGGCTTCACCCACTTCTGAGGTCCTCCTCGAGGAGTTCGGAGCAGCGCCGGGCCTGCTCCGGGGAGTACGCGGGGTCCATGCACAGGAACTTCGCCTGGGCCCGAGCGCGCCGCTCCTCGGACTCGGCGTGAGCCCTCTCGACCCGACCGGCAAGCGCGGGCTGCCCCGCGTCGCGCAGGGCGTGGGCGAGGGCGTGCCAAAACGAACCGGGGAGCGGGACGCGGCGGCCGTCGTCCTCCAGCCACAGGCCGTCCTCGTCGGCTTGAATCCTGAAGCTCAGGCACAGCTTCTCCATCGGTCCACCTCCTTCGCCACTCACGATAACTCTCCGCTGGGAGTTGTCAATCCGGCCCTTCCGTGGGGGGACCCCGCCGATCCGTGGTCTGGGGCTTCTGCCACCAACCGTTTGCGGATCCCGGCCAACGAATGACGGACAACGGACCCGGGTGGAAGCGGGGGCCGAGGGGCCTATAATTGCCGTGGGGTAACTGGGGGAGCCCGAACGGGGCTGAGAGGAGGTCCCACGCCTCGACCCCAGAACCTGATCTGGGTCATGCCAGCGGAGGAAAGGTTACCCATGCCGATGCGACCGTCCGCGGCCCAGGCTCCCTGGGACGCTACCCTGCCCCCTCGCGCCCCGCGGGGCAATCCGGTCCCCAGTCCCCAAGGAGGCGTTCCATGAGGAAGCTCATTGGGTTCGTGGCCGCCCTGGCGCTCACAACGTCTGCAGTGGCGGCCGAGCAGTTTGTGGTCTACGCCAGCCGGTCGTTCGTGCGGTGGGGGCCGGCGGCGGCAATCGAACAGGCGTTCGAGGCCGCCCATCCCGGGGTGGACCTCGTGTGGGTCGCCCCCGCCGGCGCAGCGGAGATGCTGTCCCGCCTGATCGCGGAGCTCTCCACCGGTAGAACCGATGCGGACGTGTTCCTCGGGATCACCGCCGGGAGCCTCCCCCGCGCGCTCGCGGAGGGGCTGTTCCGACCGTTCGACCCGGACCTCATCCCCAACCTCGCGTTCGTGCCCGACGACCTGCGGGTCGACCCCTCGGGCCACGTCCTCCCGTTCGATCACGGCTACATCGCGTTCGTGGCCAGCCCGGCCCTCGCCGAGGACCTCCTCCCGCGGTCGTTTGCCGACCTCCTCCGGCCGGAGCTCCGCGGGAAGATCATCCTCCAGGACCCACGGACGTCGGAGACCGGGCTCGCGTTCCTCCTGTGGACGGTCGCCCACTTCGGCGAGGACTGGCCGGAGTACTGGAGGGCCCTCCTTCCCAACCTCCTCACGATCACCCGCGGCTGGACCGAGGCGTTCGCGATGTTCGAGGCCGGCGAGGCCCCCCTCGTCCTGTCCTACTCCACCGACGCCGCCTACGCCTACCTCACGGTCGGCGAGGCGAAGTACCGCGTGCTGACCTTGGACGGAGAAGGGTACCGCCTGATCGAGGGGCTCGGCATCGTCCGGACGACGCGCAGGCCCGAGCTCGCCCACGCGTTCATCGACATCGTCCTCTCCCCGGAGATCCAGGCCCTCATCCCCACCTCCCAGTGGATGTTCCCGGTCCACAGCGGGGTCGAGCTCGTTCCGGACTTCGCCCGGCTCGCGGTCGTGCCTGAGCATCCGGTGTTCCTCGATCCGGGCGAGGTGGCGGAGCACTTGGACGACTGGATCAGCCAGTGGCAGGCCCTCCTCGGAGGCTGACGGGACGAAGGGCGGCGGGAGCGGCGCTCGCCCTCCTGCCGCTCCTGTTCCTCGGGGTCGCGTTCTTCTGGCCCCTGTGGGACGTCCTGCGGCTCGGGCTCCAGGTGGACGGCCGCTGGACCGGGGAGCGGCTCCAGGCCGCCCTCTCCGACCCCTACGTGCGGCGGCTGATCCTGTTCACCCTCGAGCAGGCCGCCCTGTCCGCGCTCCTGTCCCTTCTCCTCGGGTTCCCGCTCGGCTGGTTCCTCACCCGGTACCGGTTCCCCGGGCGGGGGCTCCTGCGCGCGTTCACGATCGTCCCGTTCGTCCTGCCCTCGATCACGGTGGCGCTCGGGTTTGTCCTCTTCTTCGGCCGCTCCGGGTACCTCAACCGGTTCCTGATGGCCGTGCTGGGGCTTGGGGAGCCCCCGATCCAGGTCCTGTACACCCTGTGGGCGGTCGTGCTCGCCCACGCGTTCTACAACGCGCCGGTGGTGGCGCGGTTCGTGAACGCGGCCTGGGAGCGGGCCGACCCCACGCCCGTCGAGGCGGCGCGGACCCTCGGCGCGCGGCCGCTCCGCGCGTTCTTCACCGTGACCCTGCCCCTCCTCCTCCCCGCGGTTCTCTCCGCCCTCGCCCTCGTGTTCGTCCTGTGCACGCTTTCCTTCTCGATCCCGCTCGCCCTGGGCGGGGCGCGCTACGCCACGGTCGAGGTGGGGGTGTACCTCTACGCGCGGGGGGTGGTGGCGAGCTTCCCCCGGGCGGCGGCGCTGGCCATCCTCACCCTCGGCCTGTCCCTCGTGTTGACGTACCTCCACCTGTGGGGAGGGGGAACGTTCTCCGCCCGCCAGGGCGGGGTGGGACTCGCCCCCACCGTCCCCCTGTTCACCCGCAGCAGGCCGAGCCGCGCCCTGTGGCTCCTCTACCTCCTCCCGGCAGCGGTCGTGTTCCTCGGGCCGATCGCGGCCGTGATCGCCGACTCGTTCCTCCACCCCGCTCCCGGCGGCGCGTCCCCGACCCTCCACTGGTACCGGATGATCCTCTCGCCGGCGTGGAACCCGTTCATCGAGTCCTCCCCCTTGGCCGCGGTGCGGACGAGCCTCGTCGTCGGCGGGGGCGCGACCGCGCTGTCCCTCGTTCTTGGCCTCTCCGTGAGCGCCGTCCTGCGCCGGGTGCGGTCGCGGGTTCTGGAGACGGTCCTCATGGCGCCGCTCGCCGTGTCGTCGGTCGTGCTCGGGTTGGCGCTCCTCCTCGCGTTCCGCCGCCCGCCACTTTCGGCGTTGGGGGGCGGGTGGGCGATCGTGCTTGCCCACACCCTGATCGTGTACCCGTTCGTGGTGCGGGCGATCCGCCCCCTGTGGGACGCCCTCGATCCCGCCCTCCCCGAGGCGGCGCGGGCCTTGGGGGCGAGCCCCTTCATTGCGTTCCGCACCGTGACCCTTCCTCTCCTCGGGGGCGGGGTCCTCGCCGCGGGGGCGTTCGCGTTCGCCCTTTCCCTGGGCGAGATGACCGCGGTGGCGATGCTCTCCGGTCCGGGGGTGATGACGATGCCGATGGCGATCTACCACTTCCTGGGGAGCCGCGACTTCGGCGCCGCGTCGGCGATGGCGACCGTGCTCATGGGGACCACCGCCCTTGCCGCCTGGGCGTGGGACCGCGCCGGCTCCCGCTGGCTTAAGCGCGACGGAGCCTCGGCAGACTCTCGTCCTCCCGCCGAGAACGCCCCCCTCTCCTTCGCCTCTCCCCCTGGGGGCGGAGAGGGTAGGGTGAGGGGGAATCCCCCTCCCTCAGGACCCAAGCCGAGCACCTCGCGCTCAGCGGCTAGGCCGTTCGGGAGGTTTCATGCTTGAAGTTCGCGGGCTCACGAAGCGGTTCGGGTCTATCGTCGCGGTCGAGGACTTCTCCCTCGCCGTGGCAGCGGGGGAGATCCTGGCCTTGCTGGGACCGTCCGGGTGCGGGAAGACGACCGTCCTGCGGATCGTCGCCGGGCTGGAGCGTCCCGATTCCGGACGGGTGCTCCTCGCCGGCCAGGATGCCACCGACTGGCCGCCCGAGCGGCGCGGGGTGGGGCTCGTGTTCCAGAGCTACGCCCTGTTCCCCCACCTCTCCGTGGCGGCGAACGTCGCGTACGGCCTCCGGTTCAAGGGTGGGGACCGGAAAGGGCGGGTGGGGGAGCTCCTTGCGCTCGTCGGGCTCTCCGGGTTCGAGCGGCGGAAGCCCCACCAGCTCTCCGCGGGGCAGCAGCAGCGCGTGGCCCTGGCCCGGGCCCTCGCCCCCGAGCCGCGGGTCCTCCTCCTCGACGAGCCCCTGTCCGCGCTCGACGCCGCGCTGCGGAAGGACCTCCGCGCCGAGCTGCGGGGGCTCCTCGGGAAGCTCGGGATGACCGCCCTCTACGTGACCCACGACCAGGGAGAGGCCCTCGCCCTCGCCGACCGGGTGGCGGTGATGCGCGAGGGGAGGATCGAGCAGGTCGCCCCCCCCGCGGATCTGTACGCGCGGCCGCGGACCCCGTTCGTGGCCCAATTCCTTGGGCGGGCCAACCTCTGGCCGGGCCGCGTCGTTTCGGTGGACGGCGACCGGGCCATCGTTGAGGTAGCCGGCGAACGGATCGCCGCCGAGCGCGGGGAGTGCCGCGACGGCGACGAGGTGTTCCTCTTCTTCCGGCCCGAGTGGGTAGAGGTGGGCGAGGGGACGTTCACCGCCGAGGTCGAGAGCGCCGAGTACCTGGGCGACCGTTGGGAACTCCGCGCCCGGTTTCACGGCCTCCCCCTTGTGCTTGTTACAGCCCACAACCTCCGACCAGGGAACACCTTCCCGTTCGCAGTCTCATCCGCTCTGGCGATCCGACGGTAGTAGCCCCACCTGCTGTCCGACAACGAACCGCAACTGCCGGTAGAGTCCCAGGGCGTGGGTAGATCCGGTGGCGTGAGGGCAGGGTGCCCTGGGGATGGGACACGGTGACGCTCCGGATCCCCAAGGTCCGGCAAGGGAGCTACTTCCCGGCGGTGCTCGAGCCCCGGCGGAGGACGGAGAAGGCCCTGCTTTCGGTGGTCCAGGAGGCGTACGTCCACGGGGTCGGAAGGTGGACGACCTTGTCCGGACCCTCGGGATCGAGGGGATCTCCCGGAGCGAGGTGTCCAGGATCTGTGCCGCCTTGGACGAGCGGATGGAGGCGTTCCGGAACCGTTCGCTCGAGGGCGAGTACCCGTACGTGTGGCTCGATGCGACGGTGGTGAAGGTGCGCGAAGGGGGCCGGGTGGTGAACATGGCGGCGGTGGTCGCCGTGGGAGTGACCCGGACCGGGGAGCGGGAGGTCCTGGGGTTCGACGTGGGACCTGCGGAGAGCTACGGGTTCTGGGTGTCGTTCCTGCGGGGACTTGCCAGCCGGGGGCTCTCCGGGGTGAAGCTCGTGATCTCCGATGCGCATGTCGGGTTGAGACAGGCGTTGTCGGAGGTCCTGGGTGGGGCGTCTTGGCAGCGGTGTCGGGTGCACTTCATGCGGAACCTGCTGGGGCTGGTCCCCCAGGGAGCACAAGAGCTTGTCGGAGCGTGGGTGCGGACGATCTTCGCCCAACCCGACCAAGAGGCAGCGCGGGATCAGCTGGAGCTGGTGGCCGCGAGCCTGGAGGGAAAGTACCTCAAGGCGGCGGACCTCCTCCGGGAGGCGGGGGAGGATGTGATCGCGCACATGGCGTTCCCGCAACCCCACTGGCGGAGGATCCACTCGACAAACGTGCTCGAGCGGTTGCACCGTGAGGTCAACCGCAGGTGCAACGTCGTGGGGATCTTCCCGAACACACGGTCGGCCCTGCGGCTGATCGGGGCGGTCTTGGAGGAACAGGGAGACGAGTGGCTGGCCGTGCGCCGGTACTTCAGCCTCGGGTCGATGGCCGTGCTCTACGGGAACACCCCCCAGGAGCTCGAAGCCCTTGCCCTGGAGGTCCCGAAGGAGGTGATCGCCGTCTAGCTCGTCACTACCGGCGAGGAACCCAATCTACACCACTTGACGGGACGTGACCTTCCTTGCGCAAGGCCAGTAGCTCAGTCTTTTCTCATCCGAAGATGAGCATGAAGGCGTGAGCCGTCAGGGTACTGTACGGTAGAGGTGTAGATCCGGTGGCGTGAGGGCGCTGTGCCCTAGGGATGGGGCACGTCGGGCTTGACGAGAAGGCCACCGGAGGGTTCCTTTGGAGCTATCTCGGTCTGAACGGAGGAACCCAACCGATGGC
>JACIWK010000008.1 GCA_014360985.1 Candidatus Bipolaricaulota bacterium | reverse complement strand
CCGATCACCGCCACCCGGAACCCCGTTGGGGGACCCACCGGTGGAACCTGTACACCGTGCTCGAACTCCCAGTCCGCCGCGAACCGCTCCAGACGCCCGATCGCCACTGGTTCGTGCTTCTTGCCGAGCGTGCACGGGGCCTGACACTGGGTCTCCTGGGGGCACACCCGGCCGCACACCGCAGGGAGGTTGTTCGTCTCCTTGATCGTGGCGATTGCAGCGCGGAAGTCACCGTCCCGAAGCTCGCGGATGAACTTCGGGATGTTGATCTCCACCGGACAGCCGGCGATGCAGGGCGCCCTCTTGCATTGGAGGCAACGCGCGGCCTCCTCCACCGCCTCAGCCGCGGTGTAGCCGTACGGAACCTCGTCGAAGTTCCGGGCGCGCTCGGCAGGCGGCTGTCCGCGCATCGGGACTTGCGTTGGACGGATCACCGTGTCCCCGCCTCTGCGGACAGGTAGCGCTCGAGAGCGCACCGCTCCTCATCTCGGAACGTCCCCAACCGGTCAAGGAGGAGGTCCCAGTTCACGAGATCGCCGGGGAACTCCGGCCCGTCCACGCAAGCGAACCGGGCTTTCCCCGAGACCTCTACGCGGCATCCCCCACACATCCCCGTCCCATCGACCATGATCGAGTTGAGGGACACGGTGATCGGGACCGCAAACTCCTGACAGGTCTTGGTGCAGAACTTCATCATGATCGCCGGGCCGATCGCCCACACGTGCGCGACCTTCCGCCCGGAGAGCACCTCCCGGAGGGGGATCGTTACCACCCCCTTCACCCCCTGGCTCCCGTCGTCGGTGGCAACGTGGAGTTCGTGGCAGACGCCCCCCATCCGATCCAGCCAGAACAGAAGGCCGTTCGTGCGCGCCCCGACGATGCCAATCACTTCGTTCCTTTCCTCGTGAAGGGCCCGGGCGATGGGGTAGATGGGGGCGATCCCCACGCCGCCGCCCACGCAGACCACTGTTCCATAGCGATGGATCTCCGAGGGGGATCCGAGCGGGCCGACCACGTCGCGGATCACATCCCCGACATCGAACCTCTCCCCGAGCTCGCGGGTGCTCTTCCCCACCATCTGGACCACCAGCGTGATCGTCCCCCGCGTGGGGTCCCAGTCGGCGAGGGTGAGGGGGATCCGCTCCCCCCGCTCGTGGAGGCGCACCACCACGAACTGGCCAGGTCGGGCCTTGGTGGCGATGCGCGGGGCATCCACCAGGAGCTCTACGATGCCCTGACCAAGGGCCCTCTTGTCGACGATCGTGTTCACCGTGGTTCACCGTCCTTGGGTCCGCTGATTATGCCCTGGGCCGCCCCCCATCGCGGGGCACCAGAGCTCGCTCGGGAAAGCATGGCCTGGGTTGGGCAGAGACCTCCCACCCCCGGCGGCACCGAACGCGAGGGACCCCCTCGAGGCGCGCTTCCCCGCTTCCGATGGCCAAGAAGGCACAGAACCCTTATGGGAAGGTTATTCCTCCCCCCTTCACAACGCGGCCCGTTCGTGCTATAGTACATGTCGGGATGTGAGGACATCGCTGGGACCCTTCTCTTTTCAGAGACAAGCGTATGCACAATGGAGGCCCAAGGAGTGAGTGGCAATGGAAGTCGTGAGGTTCGGTAGTGAAGTGAACGAGGACCAGGACACGGCCGAGGAGGAGGTCGCGTGGTGGGACGCGGACCGGGAGACGCGGCGTAGCCCGGAGAATCCGATCCGTACCTACTTCGATGAGATCTCCCGCGTCCCTCTGCTCACCAAGGAAGAAGAGGTCTCCCTCGCCCAGCGGGTGGAGGCCGGGGAGAAGGAGGCCAAGGAGAAGCTCGCCGAGGCCAACCTGCGGCTGGTGGTGTCGATCGCCAAGAAGTACCGTGGGTGCGGTCTCCCGTTCCTGGACCTGATCCAGGAGGGGAACCTGGGGCTCATGAAGGCGGTCGAGAAGTTCGACTGGCGAAAGGGCTACAAGTTCTCGACGTATGCCACGTGGTGGATCCGCCAGGCGATCCTGCGCGCGATCACCAACCGTTCCCGCACGATCCGCGTCCCGACGCACATCAACGAGCTGATCCGCAAGATCCACCAGGCGGAGCGGGAGCACCTGAAGGAGCACGGCACTGGGCCGAGCCTGGAGGAGCTCGCCGAAGGGTTGGAGACGACGGTCGACAACATCGTCAAGGCGAAGAAGACCTCCCAGTACACGGCATCGCTCGATACGCCGATCGGGTACGAGGACGAAGGGGCGGTCTTGGGGGACTTCATCGAGGACGAGGGCGCGGTCTCTCCGACCCGGGAGACGTTCAAGGAGCTCCTCCAGCAGGAGCTGCAGAAAGCCCTCAAGGAGCGCCTGACCCCCCGCGAGCGGCGGGTGATCGAGCTTCGCTACGGCCTGGACGGCAACCCGCCCAAGACCCTCGACGACGTGGGGGACATCTTCGGGATCTCCCGGGAGCGGGTCCGCCAGATCCAGAAGGAGGGACTGGAGAAGCTCCGGGACTCGACGGTCCTGCGGAAGCTTGAGCAGTTCCGGCAGATCCTCGAGGAGAGTTGATCCGAAACCCGAGTCTAGCTCTTCCGCTTCTTCGCCGGGCCCCGTTTCGGTCGCGAAGCGACCGGAGCGGGGCTCTCTGCTGCCTGCGTCGGGCAATCGGGATTTGAGCAGCGCGGGCCGCGGCGGGGATCGTCGTACAGGACACCTTCCCCGCACGCCGGGCACGGCTCGAGCGGCTTCCCCGGGACGCGGAACTTGCAGTCCGGGTACCGGGAGCAAGCGTAGAACGTGCCGTAGCGCTTGCCGAACCGCTCCACGAGGTCGCCCTCCCGGCACTGGGGGCAGGACACCCCGCTGGGGACGGGGGTGGTCGCCTTGCAGCTCGGGCAAGAGAGGTAGCGACCGAACCGGCCGTGGCGGAGGATCATGGGGGTCCCGCACTTCGCGCACGGGCCGGTGGGCGCCGACTCGACCGCGGCCAAGGCGTCGCCCAACTCCACCCGATCCGACCGGTAGCGGAAGCTCACGTTGGGCGGCACGTTCTTCGTGGTGCGGCACTCCGGGTACCGCGAGCACCCGAGGTACAGGCTCCCCCGCCACACCCGGACCTCCATCGGCGCCCCGCAGGCCGGGCAGGCGACATCGCTCAGCGCCTGGAATGGCTTTCCGCCCCCGGAGAGCGCCTTCTCCACCGCGTGGAGCTTGGGGCCAAACCACCGGTAGAACGAGCGCAGAAGCTCACCCCGGCCGAGGTCCCCTTCCTGGATCCGATCGAGGTCCTCCTCCATCTTGGCGGTGAACGCCTCCTCCACGGTCTCCGGGAAGTACAGGCGCAGGAGGTCGGTCACGAGGTGCCCGAGGAGGGTCGGCCGGAGCGACCCCCCCTCCCGCACCACGTACCCGCGGTCCTGGATCACGGACACGATCTGGGCGTAGGTGGACGGGCGGCCGATCCCCTCTTGCTCCAGCTTGCGGACGATCCCCGCCTCCGTGTACCGCTTCGGGGGCTCGGTCTGGTGTTCCTCAACCCCGATCTCCGGCCGGGGGAGCTCGGCCCCCGGCGTGAGGCCGGCCGGCAGCGGGGCCCCCTCGTCGTCGAGCTGGGCCACGGGGAGGACCGCGGTGAACCCTGGGGACACCATCCGCGACGAGGAGGCGCGGAACAGCCACTCGCCGGCGCGGATGGTCACCTTCCGCCGGACCCAGACCCCATCCGCCATCTGGGTCGCGATGAACCGCCGCCAGATGAGGTCGTAGAGCTTCCTCTGCTCGGGGGTGAGGTGAGGCGCCACCGCCTCCGGCGTCCGCGCGACCTCGGTCGGGCGAATCGCCTCGTGGGCGTCCTGGGCGCGGCGCTTGTTCCGGAAGTGCCGGGGCTTGGGGGAGAGGGCCTTCGCCCCCAACGCCTTCCTCACGAACGCCCGCGTCGCGGCGATCGCCGAGTCGGCCACGCGCACCGAGTCCGTGCGCATGTAGGTGATGAGGCCGACCAGCTCCCCGTCGATCGCCACCCCCTCGTACAGGCCCTGCGCGATCTGCATCGTGCGCTTGGGGGAGAACCCAAGCTCGCTCGACGCCGCCTGCTGGAGGGTGGAGGTGATGAACGGAGGTGAAGGGCGGCGGAGGACCTCCTCTTCCTCGACCCCCTCCACCGTGAACCGCGCTCGGGCGAGGTCGCGGACGAGGGCCTCCACGTCTTCCCGAGCGGTGAGTCGGCCGTCGAGCCGCGCCGTGAACGGGGGCTCGGTCGGGAACGACGCTCCTACCTCCCAGTACGGCTCGGGGACGAAGCGCTGGATCTCCAGCT
The DNA here is from genome assembly GCA_014360985.1 of Candidatus Bipolaricaulota bacterium. GTDB lineage: Bacteria > Bipolaricaulota > Bipolaricaulia > Bipolaricaulales > Bipolaricaulaceae > Bipolaricaulis. The sequence continues at coordinate 88,413 of JACIWK010000008.1, read as the reverse complement.
CCCGATCGCAGATGAACCGCAGGGCCACGGACTGCACCCGACCCGCGGACAGGCCCTCGAATCGCCGCCCGGCAAGGACCCGCGACAGGAGCGGGCTGATCTGGTACCCCACGAGCCGGTCCAGGATCCGCCGCGCGCGCTGGGCCTCGACCTTGGCGAGGTCGATCCGGCCCGGATGGCGGAGCGCCTCCCGCACCGCCTGGGGGGTGATCTCGTGGAGGAGCACGCGCGCGTAGCGATCGCCGTCGCCGAGGAGCTCCATCAGGTCGTAGGCGATCGCCTCGCCCTCGCGGTCGGGGTCGGTGGCGAGGTAGACCCGGGACGCGTCCGCGGCCTTCTTCCGCAGCTCGGCGACGAGCTTCGGGTCCCGTACCTCCCACTTCGGGGTGAACTCGTCATCGAGCTCCACGCCAAGCTCCTTCTCGGGGAGATCCCGGACGTGTCCCTTCGAGGAGAGGACGATGAACTCCTTGCCGAGGTAGGAAGCGAGGGTGCGGGCCTTCGTCGGCGACTCGACGATCACGACGCGCTTGGGCATGGTTTCAGGCGCGCATTATCGGGGGGAGGGGGGATCGACGCAAGGAGCCAACAAGCGAGCCCCGGCCACGGGGCCGGGGCTCGTCGGCACGTTCGCGTGGCCTAGTACTCCGGCGGAGGAGTGGGCATCGCCTCCTTCTTCTCCTCCTTGATCTCGGCGACGAGCGCCTCAGTCGTGAGGAGCATCCCCGCGATCGAGGCCGCGTTCTGAAGCGCGGACCGCGTGACCTTCGTCGGATCGATGATCCCCGCCTCGAACATGTCGCGGAACTGCTCGGTCTCGACATCGAACCCGATCGCGTCCTTCTCCTTCTTGAGCTGCTCGACGATCACCGCCCCCTCGAACCCCGCGTTCTCCGCCAATTGTCGGGCGGGAACCTCAATCGCCTTCCTCAAGAGCTGAACGCCGACCTTCTCGTCGCCTTCGAGCTCCTTTTCGAGTTTGGTGAGGGCCTTGAGGGTGCGGAGGAGGGCCACCCCACCGCCGGGGAGGATCCCTTCGTCTACCGCGGCCTTCGTCGCCTCGAGGGCGTCCTCCATGCGGTGCTTCTTCTCCTCGAGCTCGGTCTCGGTGGCCGCGCCAACCTTGATCACCGCCACCCCACCGGCGAGCTTGGCCTTGCGCTCCTCGAGCTTCTCGCGGTCGTAGTCGCTGTCGGTGTCCTTGATCTGCTCCTCGATCTGCTCGATGCGGGCCTTGATCGCGTCGGGGTTGCCCTTCCCGCCGATGATCGTCGTGTCCTCGTGATCCACCCGGACCCGTTCCGCGCGGCCGAGCATGTCGAGGGTGGTGTTCTTGATCTCCATCCCCGCGTCCTCGGCCACCACAACGCCGCCGGTGAGGATCGCGATGTCCTCGAGCATCGCCTTGCGGCGATCCCCGAACCCGGGGGCCTTCACCGCGCACGAGGCGAGCGTCCCCTTGAGCTTGTTCAGGACCAGCGTGGACAGGGCCTCTCCGGTCACGTCCTTGGCGATGATGAGGAGGGGCTTCCCCGTCTGAGCGACCTTCTCCAGCAAGGGGATCATCTCCATCGCGTTCTTGAGCTCACGGTCGGTGACGAGGATGTAGGGGTTCTCAAGCTCAACCTCCATCTTCTTGGGGTTGGTCACGAAGTACGGGGAGATGTACTCCCGATCGAACTGCATCCCCTCCACGACCTCGTAGTAGGTCTCGATCGTGTCCGAGTCCTCCACCGTGATGACCCCGGCCTCGCCCACCTCCTCCATCGCGTCGGCGATGACGCGGCCGATCTCCGGGTCGTGGGCGGTGATCGACGCTACCTGAGCCGTCTCCGCTTTGGTCGACAGCTTCCGCGACATCTTGGTGAGCTCGTCCACGACGACCTTCACGCCCCTCTCCATGCCGCGCTTCAAGGCCATCGGGTTCGCCCCGGCGGCAACCATCTTGAAGCCTTCCTTGAGGAGGGCATGGGCGAGGACCGTGGCCGTGGTCGTGCCGTCACCCGCCACGTCGTTCGTCTTGGAGGCGACCTCCTTTACCAGCTGCGCCCCCATGTTCTCGAACGGGTCCTTGTACTCCTGCTCCTCAGCGATCGTGACCCCGTCGTCGACGATGTCGGGGGATCCGAACTTCTTCTCGATGCCAACGTGGCGGCCCCGGGGCCCCAGGGTCACCCGCACGACGCTCGCCAGCTTCTCGACTCCCGTCAGCACCTTGCGACGCGCCTCTTCTCCGAATACGACCTCTTTGGCTGCCATGGCTCCCTCCTACCCTTCCACGATCGCGAGGACGTCCGTGGTCTTGACGAGCAAGTGCTTCTCCTCGCCGATGCGGATCTCGGTCCCCGAATACGCAGAGATCAGGACCGTATCTCCAACTTTCATCTCGAACTTCTCGGCCGTGCCGAGGGCGACCACTTCGCCCTTGACCGCCTTCTCATCCTTCACCGACTCCGGGAGGACGATCCCTCCCGCCGTTCGGCGCTCCTCCTCCTCGATCTTCTTGACGAGGATCCGGTTGCCCAAAGGTTTCACCTTCATCGGCACCTCCTTGGTATGGGTTTAGCACTCCGGGGTTATGGCTGCTAACCAGGGGGGATTGTACCGGCCCCCTCTGTCGAGTCAAGGTTGTTGGCCGGGGGAGAACGGGGGTACAGTGCGGCATGCCCCGAGGGAAGGTGCACCTCGCGGTGGAGTTGGGGACGCTTCCGGGATGGATCGCCCTCGGGGCAGGGCTCGGCGCGGGTCGAGCCTCCCTCCTGCTGTTCGCGGGGGGCTACGTCGCGGGCAGCCTGTTTTTATCTCCGGATCTGGACCTTCCGGCGAGCGACGCCGCCCGCCACTGGCGGGGAGCGCGGGTCCTGTGGCGCCCCTATGCGGCCCTGTTCCGCCACCGGGGGGTCTCCCACTCTCCCTTCCTCGGCCCCCTGACCCGCCTCCTTTACCTCGCCTGCTTGGGGGGCCTGGTGTGGGTGATCTTCCACTTCGTGGTGGGTGCCCCGTTCCCCTCCGTCCCGCGTTGGGGAGTGACCCTCCCCGTCCTGGGAGGGCTTTACCTGCCTCAACTCCTGCACGTGGTCCTGGACCGTACGGTGACCCTCGGGAAGCGCCTCCTCCGCTGAGCCGACCACCGCCTTTCCCTGGGGCCAGCCTCGCGGTTGGCTCGCCGCGGAAGGACGGTTCCACGGCACCCACGCCGATGCGGGCCCGCTCCCGGGGGCCCCACGTCCCCGCGATGCCCGGACCTTCCTTCTCCGAGCAGGCTGGTTGTGCTCTCGGGAAGAGAGTGGTATAAATGGTGGGTCTGAGGAGGCAGTGATGGGGATTTCGATCGGCGAGATCTCACGAGGGATGACCCTCGTCTTCGATAGCGACCTCTACGAGGTGACGGAGTTCGAGCACGTCAAGCTCGGGCGGGGGGGGGCGTTTGTGCGGGCGAAGATGAAGGACCTTCGCACCGGCCGCGTCATCTCCAAGACGCTCAAGGATTCGGACAACCTGGAGACCGCGTATCTGGAGACACGGATGCTGCAGTATCTCTACCACGCGGGTGGGAAGTACACGTTCATGGACAAGGAGACGTTCGAGCAGCACGAACTCACCACCGAACAGGTGGAACCGTTGCGGGGGTATCTCGTCGAGGGCCTCGATTGCACAGGCCTTTTCTACCAGGACCGGATGGTCAAGGTCATTCCCCCGAACTTCGTGGACTTGCGGGTGGTGGAGACGCCACCTGGGATTCGTGGGGACACGGCCACGGGCGGGGAGAAGCCGGCGACGCTTGAGACAGGGCTCGTGGTGAAGGTTCCCCTGTTCGTGACAACGGGAGAGGTGATCCGTGTGGACACGCGCACAGGCTCCTATGTGGAGCGGGTGAGCTAGATGGCGGAGCAACGGTGGGAGACCCCTCAACCCCTTGGTCTCGTGGCAGTGCGCCAGGAGGTGCTGACCTCCATCGCCGCCCGGGCCATGGAGGGGGTGGAGGGGGTGCGGCCGCTCCGAGGGGGAGGAGGGATCATCGGCATCCTTTCCGGAGGAGAAGATGCAGTGCAGATAACGGTTCGCGGTGACAGGGTCGATGTGGAACTGCGCATCGCGGTCGTGCTCGGGTATTCGGTGCACAGTGTCGCACGCGCTGTCCAACGGCGGGTGCGAGAGGAACTGGAAGGGGTGGTGGGGGCCACGGTGGGGCGGGTGGATGTGGACGTTCGCCACGTGATCCCCCCCGCAGAGGTTCTGATGCTCGACGAGAGGGGAGAAGATGCCGAAGGATGAGGGATTGATTGGAGCCACCCCGGAGGATGGCAAGATCTCCATCTCCCGGGATGTCATTGCCACGATCGCTGGCCTCGCCGCGACCGAAGTGGCCGGGGTCGCCCCCCCCAAGGGGGGGACGATGCCCCGCGGGGAGGCGGTGCGGCGGCTGGTCGAGGTCGAGCTGTCCGAGGACCGAGTGAAGCTGGGCCTCAAAGTGGGTGTGGTGTACGGGCATGCCGTCCAAGAGGTGGCGCAGGAGCTCCAGACGAAGATCAAGGCCGAGGTGGAGAAGATGACCGCCCTTTCCGTGGACGAGGTGAACGTGGAAGTGGTGCGGGTGGTGTTCCCGGAGGAGGGACACCAGCGGGAGAAGCAGCCGTGAGCGGTTACCTGTTCGCGGTCGGCGCTTTCTTCCTCATCCTCGCTGGGGCGGCGATGGTCGCGGCGCTGGTGTGGGGCCAACCGGAGGTGGCGATCCCGGGGATCGCGTCGGTCCCAGCAATCGCGCTGCGCATCCTTGTCGGCATCTGGGCCGTTGCCCTCGTCTGGGCAGCGGCCGTGTTCGCGCGGCTCTCCCGCAGCCGCCTTACGGTGCGGCGCGCCCTGCAGAAGCCAGGGCCCAAAGGGATGATCCTCATCACCCCGGACACGGTGCGGGAGATGGCGGGGGTCCTCCTCCGGGAAGAGCTTGGCCTTCACCGATTCCGGGTCCGCGTTCGGCCGAGGGAGGAGGGACTCGCCCTCCACGTATCGCTCCACCTGCCACCTGGGGAGGAGATCCCAGCCCTCGCCGAGCGCCTCCAGGGCTTGCTCGCTCAGGAGATCTCGGGAAAGACCGGACTCGACGTCCCCGAGGTGCAGATCGCCGTGCTGGGTGCGGCGCGGCCCGACCGCCCTTAGCGTGCGGCGGCGGGCCCGCGAGGCGGTTCTGCGTTCCCTGTACCGTCACGAGTACCTTCCCGCGCTGCCCGATGATCCCCTCAATGAGGCGCTGGACGAGGAGGAACAGGCGTTCGCGCGCCTCCTCGTCGCTGGAGTGCACGACCATAAGGAGGAGATCGACCGGATCATCGACCGCCGGGCGTTGGGGTGGGGGGTGGATCGGCTCCCGGTGGTGGACCGCAACATCCTGCGGCTTGCCCTGTACGAACTCCTCTACACCGCGACTCCTCCGGAAGCGGTCATCAACGAGGCCGTGGAGTTGGCCAAGGCGTACGGGACGGAACAGGCCCCGGCTGTGATCAACGGAATCCTTGATCGGGTCTGGAAAGGGCGCGATACGGATGGATCGCTGGGCTGACCTTCACCTCCATACGCGGTGGTCGGACGGCACCCTCGACGTGGTGGGGACGGTGCGGCGGGCACAGGAAGCGGGGCTCGCGGCGATCGCGATCACCGACCACGACACGATCGGCCCGGAACTTCTCTCCCCGGTGGCCGAGATCGAGGGAATGGAGGTGATCTGCGGGGTTGAGCTCAAAGCCGACATCGAAGGAGAGCGGGGAGAGATCCTGGGCTACTTCCTAGCCCCGCGCCATCCTGCTCTCGGGGAGCTGTTTCGGTGGATGGCCGAGGCGCGCCAGCGGCGGATGGAGGCGATGGTCAGCCGCTGCCAGGAGATGCTGGGGGAACCGATCGCGTTCTCGGAGGTGGTGGCCGATGCGGCCGGGTCGGTGGGCCGTCCTCACCTGGCCGCTGTTCTCGTCCACCGCGGCTTCGCCAGAAACTACGAGGACGCGTTCCAGCGGTACTTGGCCCGCGGAGCGCCGTGCTACGTGCCCCTCCCCCGCCCCGCGAGCCGCCAGGTCATCGCCGCGATCCGATCCGCGGGCGGGGTGGCGTCGCTCGCTCATCCGTGCTTCCTCTCCTTCCCGGACTGGGAGGCGACCCTCCGCAAGCTGGCGGGGGAGGGTCTGGCCGCGGTTGAGGTCCACTATCCCTACGCAAGCTCGCGCCAACCCCTCCACGTGGACCCTCGCGAGATCGAGGCTCTCGTCGCCGAGCTGGGCCTCTTGCCCTCTGGCGGATCCGATGACCATGGGCCGGGGTCGGTGAAGGATTCCCTGGGCTCGGTGCGTGTCCCTTACTGGCCGGTGGTGGAGGAACTGCGCGCGCTTTCCTCCGTCGTCAGATAGCGTAGGGCGGCGAGGGCGACCTCGAGCTGGTCGTCGGTCGGCTCCCGCGTCGTGAACCGTTGGAGGAGAAGGCCGGGGACGAGGAGCGGCCGGAGCCACCACGCCTGCGGGTGCCGCGACCCGAACCGGAGGATCTCGTAGGTGAAGGCGGCTACGACCGGGAGGAGGAGGAGCCTCCCCCCAAGACGGATCCACACGTTGGAGGTGGGGAGCAGGGAGAAGGCGAGGATCGCCACCACGACGAACAGGAGCAAGAAGCTCGTCCCGCAACGCGCATGAACTGGGCTCTTCCGGCGAGCTTCCAACACCGACGCTTCCCCTCCCTCATAAGCGTGGACGATCTTGTGTTCCGCTCCGTGGTACTGAAACACCCGCCGGATGTCGGTGAGGAGGGAGATCCCCGCCAGGTAGGAGAGAAAGAACAGCACGCGGAGGCCACCTTCAACGATGCTGAACAGCATCCGGTTTCCGATCCCAGTGAGGCCAGTGAGGAAGGCGGGGAGGAGCATGAATCCTCCCACGATGAACACCACCACGAGCAGAATCGTCACCGGCAGCTCCCAGCGCGAAGCCGGAGCCTGCTGGGGATAGGCAAGCTCGGCCGATCGCCGAAGGGCAGCCCAACCCAGGGCCAGCATTTGCACGAGCTTGATCGGACCACGCACGAACGGGGTGGCCTCCAGGCGCGGGGCAGTGAGCGTCGCAGGAATGGGTTCCACCGCGATCTCCCCCTCAGGGGTGCGCACGGCCATCACCACCCGCCGGCCATCGTGAAGCATCACCCCCTCGATGACCGCTTGCCCCCCGATCGGCATTACGGGCGCTTCTTGGTCCTGCGTGAAGGTTGCTTCTCTTCAGGCGGCTTCTTGGCCGCCTCCTGCCAGTTCCCGTACTTGCGGGCGAACCGCTCCACCCGGCCCTCGGCGTCCACGAGGCGCGTCTCGCCGGTGAAGAAGGGGTGACACTGAGAGCACACATCCACCCGCAGCTCCTTCTTGGTGGACAAGGTCTCGAACGTGGCCCCGCAGCTGCAATGGATGACAGCCGGATGGACTTCGGGATGAATTCCCTGTTTCATCGCATCACCGCTTGGAGTACTGCTCTTTTTTCCGCGCCTTGCGATGCCCGTACTTCTTGCGCTCGACGGCGCGGGAGTCGCGGGTGAGGAGTCCCGCATCGCGCAGGGGCTTCCTGAACTCGGGGGTCATCTCGACGAGGGCTCGGGCGATTCCGAGGCGGACGGCCTCCATCTGCCCGGTCGGCCCCCCTCCCTCCACCCGGGCGCGCACCGTGTACCGCCCGATCGTCCCTGTCGCGTAGAACGGGGAGAGGAGATGTCGGTTGAGGTGCTCCGTGCCGAACGCGAACGCCGCGAAGTAAACCTCGGCGGGGCGGCCGTTGACGAGGATCTTGCCGTCGCCTTCCCTCACGTACACCCGAGCTACGGCCTCCTTCCGCCTGCCCACACCGTGGACGGCGAGGGTGCCACGGCGCGTCTCTTCTGCTACTTGCTCCAAGGGGATCTCCACCTCCTAGGCCTCACGGAGAAATCCAGGGGGAATGCTATCCCTTCCGCTGGGGGCCGTCAACCAATCGGGCCGAGTTGGGCCCGCAGCTCCTCCAGGGACGACACGCCGAAGTAGGCGAGCAAGGCCGGGGTCACGGTGAGGACCTTCGTCGGACCCTTGGCCTCGGCGGCGACGAACCCGCGGGCGACGAGATCGCCGATGTGGCCGTAGGCGCGCTGCCCCCGCATCTTCACCACCTCGGCCTGCCGGACCGGCGCGTGGTAGGCGATCACGGCCAGCGTGCGCAGGGTCGGCTCGGGGATGTCTTGGTGGGGAGCAAGGGGCCGGACAGCAGAAGCGAGGTCGCCCTTCACCCGCAGCACGTACCCGCCCCCCTCCTGGACGAGCTCCACCCCCCGATCAGGGGCGGCGCACTCATCGGCCAGCACTTGGATCAGCCGCCCTACCGCCTCCTCGGAGAGGCCGAGCGTCTTCGCCAGCCGGGCCAACGAGAGGGGGCGGTCTGCCACGAACAGGGCCGCTTCAACGAGGGCCTTGGCTTCCATCCGGGACCTCGACGAGGATCTCCCCGAGGAACTCCTCCTGGAACAGGCGCACCTTCCCTTCCGCGTCGAGATGGAGGAGCTCCATCAGCCGGGCCACCTTGTCGCGGGGATCCCCTCCCGCCACCGCCTGGAACGGGACCACCCGTCTCCCGTTCACCAGCGTCAGCAACCGCTTGAGGAGCCGCTGCACCCGGCAGGTGAACGGCTCCTCCTCCACCGCGAACCCGAGGTCCTCGGGGGAGAGGTCCGCGTCCGCTGCTTCTCTGCGTCGTTCGGCAGCGAGGGCGGCCCGTAGCGCGCGGCTGAGGTCCCCCACCGTGACCCGGCCCCGGGGGATCCGCCGCACCGGGAGCCGCAGCTCAGGCGCGATGTACACCGGCGCCTCCTCCGCCGCGAGCTCTGCCGCCAGCTCCTCGGCCGCCTCCTCCACCGTGGGGGGGACGCCCCCGTCCCTCACCCAGTCCGACTTCATCCGCAGGAGGACCGAGCTGGCGAGCACCATCCGGCCCGGGACGGTGAACTCGATGTCCCGCCCCGCGACGTAGGCACGGAACCGACCGACGAGCTCCACGAGGTCGAACGCCCACGGATCGAGGTCCGCAGTCAGGCTGCGGAACAGGCTCTCCCAGTCGGCCTTGGTGAACGAGCGGGGGTCGAAAAGCTCAAGTTCGGGCATGCTCTAACTCCATCCCCAACACCTCGGAGGATCCATCCCGCAGGAGGACTCCATACACCCGATCCGCGTACCGGACGACCTCCTCGTTGTGGGAGATCACGATCACCTGCGCCCCGCGCGCGAACTCCCGCAGAAGACGTGCCAGTCGTTCGGAGTTGGCGCGATCGAGGGCCGCGTCCACCTCGTCAAGGAAGTAGAACGGTGCGGGTTTCCCTGCCGCCAACGCCAACACGAACGCGATTGCGACGAGGGTCTTCTCCCCCCCGGACAGGGCGTCCAGCAGCCGTGGCTCCTTCCCTGGCGGGCGAGCCTCGATGAGGAGCCCGGACGCGATGTTGCCCGGTTCGGCGAGGGCCAGCCGCGCCTGCCCTCCCCTAAACAGGACTTGAAAGAGCCTATTTAGCTCGCCGGATACGGTCTCCATCGTAACGAGGAATTTTTCCTTTTTCTTCGCTTCGATCTCCCCGATGAACCGCTCGATCTCGTGCTTCTCCGCCTCCAGGGTCGCGACGCGGTCCTTCAGGTCCTGAAACTCGGCGAGGAAAGCGTCGTAGTCGGTGATCGCCCGCAGGTTGACCGTCCCCAGCTCGGCTTGGCGCCGTTCCGCCTGCCGGAGGCGGGCCTGGAGGACCTCCAGCGATCCCTGCTCGCCGCCGCCATCGGGCTCGGCAATTTCACCCATCGCTCCCAACTCGCCTTCGATCTCCGCGGCCTCCCGCTCGTGGCGGGCGAGGTTGGCCCGCAGGCGCTCCAGCTCCCGGTACGCTTCGCGCCGACGGTCACGCCGAGCTTGAAGGTCGCTCTCCGCGCTCGCCCGCGCGGCCTGGGCCTGGGAAAGCTCTCGCGATCGCTCGGCGAGGAGGGCCTCGGCCGCGGACAGCTCCCCTGACAGCTCCTCCATCTCCGTTCGCAACCGGACGAGGACCTCCTGACGGGAGCGGAGCTGGGCCTGGCGGGGGGCGAGGTCCACCCCCGTCCGGCGCGCTGGGGACCCGCCGACGATCGCCCCCCCGCGCTCGAGGAGATCCCCCTCCAACGTCACGACCCGCACCCCGAGGGCATCCCGCACCGCCTCCAGGGACTCCGCGATCAAGGTGTCTCCCAGGACGTAGAGGAGGGCTGAACGTACCTCTTTCGGACAGTCCACGAAATCGGCGGCGAGCCCGAGGACCCCTGGCAGCCGCGCCACGGCGCGGGCCTTGGCGGACGCGGGAGGGACGGCGAGCCGATCGAGGGGCAGGAACCGCGCCCGCCCGAGCTTGTGCTCCTTGAGGTGGCGCACCGTCCGCAACGCGAGGTCGCGGGTTTCGACCACGAGGTCGTGGGCGTGCCCTCCCATCGCCGTGGCGAGTGCCATTTCCATCCCTTCCCGCGGGGTCACGAGTTGCCCCAAGGTCCCCTTCACTCCCTCCCAGCCCAAGGACAGCACCGCCTCCACCGCCTCCGGCGGGCGGTCCTGTCGCGAGGCGAGGTCCCGCATGTCGCGGATGGTCTCCTGGAGCGACGTGATCTCCCGTTCGGTGAGGCGGGCCTCGGCTTCCTTCGTCGCAAGCATCCCGCGGAGCCGTTCTACACTCCGAACGAGATCCGCAAGTCCGTCGTCTCCGGCGGAGCGCTCCCCGCTGTTGCGCTCGCGGATCTCGATTTCCCGGTCCAGGCGGTCGACTTCGGCCGCCAGCTCCTCCACCGCGTCCCGGAGGCGCGCCGCCTGGGCGTGGGCCTTGTCCAGGGCTACCTTCCGGCTCTGGAATCGACGCCAAGCGAGCGTGGCTGCGATCCGCTCCCGCTCCGCGGAGAGCGCCTGGTACTCCAGGGCCGCCTCCCGCTCCCGGTACAGGACGGCCAGCCTCTGCCGCCGCTCCGCGAGGAGGATCCGGCTCGCGTTCAGCCGCTCCTTGACCTCCCCCAGCTCCCCAATCGCCCGCGCCTTCCGCTCCTCGTAGGCGGCGATCCCCGCCGCCTCATCGAGGATCTCGCGCCGTTCCCGGGGGGACCTCTCCAGGACGTCGATCACCATCCCCTGCTCCACGATGTGGTACCCATCCCGCTCGATCCCGGCGAGGGCAAGGAGGGCTTCCACGTCGCGGGCGGCGGCGACGCGCCCTTGGATACGGTAGGTGGAGGCGCTGCGCGTGATGCGCCGCGAGAGGTGCACCTCGTCCTCCGCGTCGGGGACCAGCTCCTGAAACGTCCCCGCTCGATTGTCGAGGGCCAGGGTCACCTCCGCCTCCTCCACCGGATCCCCCTGCGCCGGGGTATGGAGGAGATGCTCGATCCGTTCGGCACGCAGCGACCGGGAACGACGCCCCATCACGAACGTGAGCGCGTCGAGGAGGTTCGACTTCCCGGTCCCGTTCTCGCCGATGATGGCCGTGAACCCGGGGTAGAACTCGAGCGTCACCCGGCGCCGGAACGACTTGAACCCGTGGATGGTGAGGCGGCGCAGGGAGGTCATGAGCACCCCGTCCGGGGAGGGGCGGCCGGAGGCGACCCGGCGAGGAGCCTCTCGATCCGGTAGAGGTTGTAGTCGGTGGGCACGGCTGTCCCCTCCTCCCAGCGCACCAGCGTCGGGGCAGAGACGCCGATCTGCGAGGCGAGGATGCGCTTGCTGAGACCGTGACGCAACCTATACTCCCTGAGCTTATCTCCGACCTGTCCCATTCCGCCTCCCGAGCTTGGCGTAGTGTAACGTTCGTTACGCAGGACGGCAAAGAAAGAGGGCGCGACCTGCTCGCCGCGCCCATCCCCTTCCGCCGCTATCCACCAAGGAGGGCCATCACCAGGGCGGCGAGCCCCGCGAGGAGGGCGACGATCGCCATCCCTTGCGCCATTGTGATCCCGTCCTGGAGGGCCTGCACATCCAGATCGACCACCGTCGCTTCGACGATCTCCAGCCGCGCCTCATGGTCGTCCACCCGCGCCTGGAGGGCCCCGATCGTGGTTTTGAGGTCGGAGGTGAACCCGCCGATCGCCTTCTCCAACAGGGCGATCTTCTCCCGGTTGTTCTCGATCTTGATGTTCAAGGCCTGGATCGATTGCTCGAGGGCGAGCATCCGTCGCTGGAGCGACCCGATGTCCTGGCTCTCGAGGGCGGCGATGCGAGCGGCATGGTGGGAGACCTCTTCGGTGAGGCTGACGATGGAGCCTTGGAGCGAAACGACGTCCGCGGTGAACTTGCCGTCGAGCATTCGCAACTCAGCGCGCAGCGTCGTCTTGCAGTCCTCGATCTGGGCCTGCAACGCAAGGGCGGCGCCCTCAAGGGCGGCGATCTTGTCTCCGTGAACAGCGCCTTGCCTGGTGAGGTCGGAGACCTTCTCCCCCAGCGTGGCGATCGCGGAGGCGAACTCCTGGCGTGTCTTCTCCAAGGTCTGAGCGAGGGAAGTGATGCCCAGCGCCAGTTCTTGGTCCGTCTCATTCAGGGCTTCAGCCAGCGCGTACAGCTCAGCGATCTGCCCACTGATCCTTCCATCCAGATCCTGCAGCTGAGCGGCCAAGCTCGCGTCCGCTTCGTTCAGGGTGGACACCGCGCCCTTGAGCTCGGCGATCAACCCAGCGAAGAATGAGCTCAGCTGGCTGAACGCGACCTCCATGGCGGCGATTTCCGCCTCCGCCGGGGGCAGCTGAACCTCGCCTTGTGCCGACCCCAGCGCGCCGAGGAGCACCACCCCCACGATCAGCCCTCCAATCACCCGTTTCATCATCGGAACGACCTCCTTAGTTTCCGGCATCCAGCGGTTCAGCGTACCGAGGGCGGCCCCGGTTCCGTGATGGCCGCTGGGCCCCTCGGGGGTGGGTTTTGTCACACTCGTGACGGACAGCCGTCCCCAAACCAGTGAGCCAAGGAACACAGGGAAGACGGTGAGGCCGTGCGTTGACGACCCCACCGCCTCATCGGGCCCCCGCACCTCTAACTTCCCTGCGACAGGAGAAGGAACAGAAGGCCTCCCACCGCGATGGGAACGAGGAAAATCGCGGTCCACATCGCCTGGCGCTCGGCCGCAGTCTTCGCCTCGAACGCCTCCAGCTCAGCACGGACATCCTGCCGAAGCACGTCCATCTCCGCTCGCACCCCGTCCATGAGAGCGGGGAGTTCCTCCACCGACATGGTCAGCGACGCGAGCACGATCTCCAACCCCTCGATCTTCGCCCGGTTGTTGTCGATGCGGATGGACAGAGCCTCGTATGCCTTGTCCAGCGCAGCCAGACGTCGTTCGAGCGACGCGAAGTCGTGCTCCTCCAGAGCGGTGACCCGTGCCTCGAGGGACATGATCGCAGGGACGACGGCCCCTTCGAACTTCGCGAACCGATCCCCCAACTCGCGCAATCCCACGTTGAGGGTCGATGTCATCCTCTCCAATGCAGTGACCCTCGTTTCGAACGAGGTGAGGGAGCCCTTGATCTCGAGGATGAACTCCCGGAAGAAGCCCGTCAGTTGGGCGAAGGCGTCCTCCAACAGCGCGACCTCGACCTCAGGCGGGGGAAGCATGGCCCCCTCCTGAGCGAGACCTACCCCGGCCCCCAAGAGCAGACCGGCCAGGAGCCCTCCCAGAACCCGTTTTGCTGTCACGCGTGCCCTCCTTTCATACCACTCGGGTGCGATCCCACGGGTACCGTAGCCCGTCGCACTCGCGGAGGCAGCGCCCGGTGGGCTCCCCCCAAGCCCTGTTCGTCGCCGAGGCATTGGACACGGGTCTCCTCGCCAACGGAGGATCAGCCCCACCCCTTGAGGGGGTCCCCCGTCGAGGGTAGAGTTGCGCCCGATTGCAGTTCCACTGCAACATCACAAAGGAGGCGGGAACCATGGGTTGGATGTTGGGGGCCGCAGCCCTCGTGTCATTCGCCGCACTCGCGTGGGCAGCGTATGGAACGTACTCGGTGGCGCGCCGCCCCGTGGGGAACGAGCGGATGAAGGAGATCCAGCAGTACATCCGCGATGGTGCGTGGGCGTTCATGATCGCCGAGGCAAAGGTGATGGTCGTCACCATGGTCGTGGTGGGGGCGATCCTGTGGGCCATCTTCTACTGGGAGGTCGCGCTGGCGTTCGTGATTGGATCCAGCCTGGCGATGCTTGCCGGGTTCATCGGGATGAACGCTGCGACGCTCGCCAACGCCCGCACCACCCACGCCGCCCAGCGCTCGATCAAGGACGCGCTCACGGTTGCGTTCTCTGGGGGATCGGTGATGGGGATGGCCGTCGCCGGGCTGGCCGTGGGCGGGCTGGTCCTCGTCATCGCTCTCTTCCGCCGCGAGTTCGACCCAGACATCCTCTACATCCACACGAAGACGATCTTCGGGATCCCGGGGGCGGACGTGAACTTCATCAAGGCTGCTCTGATCGTGTCCGCGTACTCCGCCGGGGCATCGCTCGTCGCCCTGTTCGACCGTGTGGGAGGTGGCATCTACACCAAGGCCGCGGACATGGCGGCCGACCTCGTGGGGAAGGTCGAGCTGAAGATTCCCGAGGACGACCCGCGCAACCCAGCGACGATCGCCGACAACGTCGGGGACAACGTGGGCGACGTGGGCGGTCTTGGCGCGGACCTTCTCGAGTCCTTCATCGGGGCTGTCATCTCTTCGATCGTGATCGCCCTCTACGTGTACGTCGGGCGGTTCAACCCCGACATCCAGGACCTCATGGCACGGTTCGGGCTCGCGGACAACATCACCCGAGACTTCTGGTGGTTCGCGTTGCTCCCCATTCTGTTCGTCGCTGGCGGGATTGTGGCCTGCCTGATTGCCATTGCCTACATACGGTTCTCCCGTCGGGACAAGAACATGCAGGGGATTCTCATGAGCGGGACGCGGCTCGGGGCCGTCCTGACCGCCGGGTTCGCCGCGCTCACGACCTGGCTCTCCCCCTTCAACTGGATTCCGTTCTACGCCGCGATCATGGGGATCGCCAGCGGAATCGGCATCGGGTTCGTGTCCGAGTACTACACCTCGAGCCGCTACAAGCCGACGAAGGGGCTTGCCAAGGCGTACCAATCGGGGCCTGCGGTCGGCGTGACCGAGGGGATGGCCGTGGGCATGTTGTCCGCGCTGTGGCCGTGCCTCATCATCGCCGTGGCCACCGTGCTCGCCTACCAGATGGGCGGGCTGCTGGCCGTGGCCTACGCCGCGCTGGGGATGCTCTCGTTCGTGGGGATGACCGTGTCGGTGGACTCGTATGGCCCGATCGCCGACAACGCTTCGGGGATCGCGACGATGGCCACGCTCGACCCCACGGTGCGGGAGAAGACGGACCAACTCGACTCCATTGGCAACACGACCGCCGCGATCGGGAAGGGGTTCGCCATCGGCTCGGCGGCGTTCGCTGCCCTGGGCCTGATCGCCGCCTACCTTTGGTCGGCCGCGGGACGGGCTGATGAAGTACACGTCCCGAACATCCCCATCATCAACCCCGAGGTGGGCGGGCTCGTGATCGCGGGGATGATCGTGGGAGCGATGGTCACCTACGTGTTCTCCGCCCTCCTCATCCGGTCTGTCTCCCGCACCGCCGACGTCATGGTTCAGGAGATCCGCCGCCAGTTCCGGGAGAACCCGAAGATCATCGCCGGCGAGGAGGCCCCGGACTACAAGCGGTGCATCACGATTACCGCCCACGGGGGGGTGCGGCGGATGGTCCTTCCCTCCCTCCTCGCCCTGGGGATGCCGCTGTTCGTGGGGCTGCTGTTTGGCCGGTACACGCTGGCTGGGTTCCTCGTGGGGGCGTTGCTCTCGGCGATCATGCTCGCCATCTACTGTGGGAACGCCGGGGGAGCGATGGACAACGCGAAGAAGTACGTGGAGGAAGGCCACTTCGGGGGCAAGGGTTCCGACGCCCACGCCGCCGGGGTCGTGGCTGACACCGTGGGGGACCCGCTCAAGGACACGGTAGGACCGAGCTTGGACATCTTGATCAAGCTGATGAGCGTGATCTCGCTCCTGTTTGCCTCCCTGTTCCCGGTGATCCCGTTCTTCATGCGGTAGGTGGCGATGTTCAGCGGGGAGAGGGTGGTCCTGCAGCCGCTGGCGGGCAACGACCACCCCCTCCTGCGCCGGTGGCTTGCGGACCGTGAGCTGCGAAAGTACGCGGGTCGCTGGCGGCCGTCCCCGCGGAGCGGTTGGCGCGACCCACGCCGGGATGAAGCGTTCCTCATCCTCCTCCGCGTGGGGAACCGCCCGATCGGGTTCTGCGGCCTGTTCGGGATCTCCTTTGACGAGGGGACGGCAGAACTGGGGATCGTCCTTGGGGAAAGGGACTGCTGGGGCCAGGGCTACGGACCGGAGGCGGTGCGGCTCCTCCTGGACCACGCCTACCGGAACCGGGGGCTGCGTCAGATCTCTCTCTGTGTTCACGCCACGAACCGCCGCGCCATCCGCGCCTACGAGAAGGTCGGGTTCGTCCCTGAATGTCGGCTCCGCATCGGGCGGTGGCTGTTCGGCCGCGGGGTGGAGATGATCGTGATGTCGTCGGTCGCTCCGGCCGAGCAGAAGGAGATACGACGGTGATCCGCACGGAAGGGCTGACGCGGAGGTTCGGGGACCGCCTCGCCGTGGACGGTCTGACCCTCGAGGTGCGGGAGGGGGAGATCCTCGGCCTCTTGGGCCCCAACGGGGCGGGGAAGACGACCACCGTGCGCATGCTGGCTTGTCTCCTCGCCCCGACCGGCGGCCGGGCGTGGGTCGGCGGACACGAGGTGGGGAAAGAGGCGTCGGCGATCCGGTCTACGGTCGGGATCCTCACCGAGTCCCCGGGGTTCTACAAGCGGCTCACGCTGGAGCGGAACATGCGCTACTTCGCCGAGCTGTACGGGGTGCCGGATCCTCGCAGCGCGGTCCAGCGCTACCTGGAGCGGCTGGGGCTCTGGGATCGCCGTACAGACGCCGTCGCTACGCTCTCCAAGGGCCTTCGGCAGAGGCTGGCCCTCGCCCGGGCCCTCGTCCACGAACCGAAGGTCCTGTTCCTCGACGAGCCGACAGCGGGCCTCGACCCGGAAAGCGCGCGCGACGTGCGACGGTTCATCGCCGAGCTCGCGGACGAGCGGCGGACGATCCTCCTCTGCACCCACAACCTGACCGAGGCCGAGGAGCTGTGCAATCGTATCGCTGTCCTCCGCACTCGCCTCATCGCCCTTGATCGTCCCGCGGCCCTCAAGCGGCGGATGTCGGGGTCCCGGGTAACGGTGGAGCTGGGGAACCCGCGGCCCGAGTTCGCCCGGGACCTCGGCCTCCCCTGCGTGCGGGCGGCGGAGCTCGCCGGACCGACCCTGCAGGTTGAGGTGGCGGACCCGGAGCGGGACGTCCCGGCGCTCGTCCGCCGGCTCGTCGAGCTCGGGGCGGAGATCCGGGCCGTGGCCCGCGACGAGCGATCGCTCGAGGACGTGTACCTCGAGCTCGTGGGAGGAAACGATGCACCGGCTTAGGGTGCTCATCCTCAAGGAGTGGGAGGAGCTCGCGAAGATCAAGATGGTCATCTACGGGGCCCTGTTCTTGCCCTTGCTCATGGGCGGGTTGGCCGGGTTCATGGTCTGGCAGGGGCAGGGGTTGCCGCCCGAGGCCCAGGCTGCCCTGTTCAACACCGCGCTCATGTACTTCCTCATCCTTCCGGTGATGATCCCGGTGACGCTTGCCGTGTACTCGATCGTTGGGGAGAAGGAGCAGGGGACGCTTGAGCCTCTTCTCGCCACCCCGCTCACCGACTGGGAGCTCTTCGTGGGGAAGGCGGTGGTGGCGGTGCTCCCCTCGGTCGGCCTCACGTGGACCGTGTTCGCCCTGTTCCTGGCCGCGGCGCACGTTATGCTGGGGGGGATCCCCTCCGGGGTCCTGACCCTGCCCTGGCTCCTCTCGATCACGGTTCTGTCCCCGCTTCTCGCCGTGTTCGGCGTGCTCGTATCCATGCTTGTCTCGTCGCGTACGAGCGACCCCCGCGCAGCGTACCAGTTCTCCGGGCTCGCCGTCGTCCCCACCCTCGTCCCGCTCATCGTGTACTCCGTCCAGATGACCGCGGTGAACCTCCTCCTCGTGATCCTCGAGGGGGGGATCCTCGTCCTCCTGAACGCGGTCCTCCTCTTCCTGGCCGTGAGGCTGTTCCGCCGGGAGGAGATCCTCACCCGGTGGAAGTGACCGCCCCCCGCCACCGGCGTGGGTCCGGGATGCCGTGTTCTACCAGATCTTCCCGGATCGATTCCGCAATGGGGATCCGGGGAACGATCCGCCCGGCACGCGACCGTGGGAAGAGCGGCCGACCCACCGCTCCTTCCTGGGCGTAGATCTCGGCGCGGTTTTCGAGAAGCTCTCCTACCTCGAGGACCCTGGGGTGAACACCTTGTACGTCACGTCGGTCTTGGCTCCCCGCGACATCAGTCTCTGGGAAGGGTAAACCGATCGAGAACGCCAGTTGCCGGGACAACCGCGCCGTCCTCGAGCCGCGCCACGGCAACCGCCTCCACGTGGATCCCCTCGCTATCGGTCCTCACCCGCACGTAGAAGTAGTGGTCGTCGGATCCCGCCCGCGACCCCTCCAGCCGCTCTTCCGCCAGCGGCTGTAGGGTGGCCCCGCCCCCGCCCACCACGAGGTACGTAACCCCGTCCCGCTCGATCCGTTCGTAGTTGTGCGCGTGTCCTGTGAACACAATGTCCACGCCCAGGTCGACGAACACGGGGTGCCACAGGAGCTGCAGGCCCTCCGTCCCCGGCCCGTAGGTAGCGTCCGAGGAGAACACGGGATGGTGGAAGACCACAAACCGATGGGCGAACGTACCGGTCATTCGTTCGCGGAGAAGCGCGATCTGGTCGTGGAACTCCTGGGGCCGGGTCACGTTGGTGTCCAACCCTACCACGACCACGTCGCCGAACTCGAGGGCCCACCACCGCTTCGCCGCCTGCCCCCCTCCTGGGGGGAGGTCGAACAACTGATAGTAGGTAATGCTGTTACGTTCATGGTTCCCCAACACGGGGAGGAACGGAGCACGGAGCAACGCCCCGGACAACGATGCAAACAGATGATCCCAATACCGCGGGAGTGGGCTTTCCACCAGATCGCCCGCGTGGAGGATGAACTGAAAGGGAGTCGGATCGGTCGCCAACGCATCCGCGACAAGTTGGATCCGGTTCACCCCAGTCCACTGCCACTGGGTATCCGAGATCACGGCGAACACCACCGGCCCTCCAGCGACGGGAGGAGTCGCAAGGGTCCCCACCGGGCTCGTCCAGCGTGCGGCATCTTCGCCGAGGACCACCCGGTACGCGTAGCGGGTTCCCGGCTCCAGGCCGTGAAGCCGGAAGTGAACCGTCTCGCGTCCCGTCGCCGTCGGCTCGTGGCAGGCGGACCGGCTGAGGGAACCCGAGGCGACGAACTCCTCCCACGGGGCATACTCCACCCAGCCGAGCAGGGGGGCTTCTGCTGTCCAGGACACGGTGGCCTCCGTCGCCGTCGGCCAGCCAGTGTACGGTCCATGCAAGAAAGGCAGAGCAGGCCAGTCCTCAGGTAACTCGATCTGCTCCGCGATGTCCACTTCCACGAACGGCCCGTCGCGCCAGGACCAGTTCAGTATCCCGCGCACGGTCACCGGCCGCCCGAGGGATCGCACCGCATCGCCCCCGAGATCCGCCCATAGCCCGGGGGCGAGGATCGCGTGGAATCCGTAGCGCGAGCCAGCCGCGCGAAGGATCCACCGCCCATCCCGTCCTTCCTCCCAACGCCCGACCACGAACCGTACACCGACCGCCTCGCCCACATGCGGCACGGGATCGGCCTCGAGCTCGGCCAGCTCTAGAGCAATGCACGCGGTCTGCCACAGCCCCCGACAGAACGCTTGGGCAAGCCGTTCGGCACGCTTGAACCAGGTTTGGTACAAGGCGTTGGGGGGAATGAACAGCGTCCGGGCGAGACCCGCCAGAAGCAGCTCTTCGCCAGTGAGCAGCCAGCCCTCGTTTCCCTCCACCCAGACGTGGGCCAAGAGACGGCTGTGGGCGTCGCGTATCTGCCGGTCCAACTCGAGGTAGACGGTCCTGCCCATCGTCATCTCGCGCAGGAACCGCGTAGCTTCGGCCGCCCACGGCTCGCCCAGCTCAGGAGCATTGATCCCGAGGATGCGCACCCGCTCCCGCTGCGCCAGGTTCGGTACCTCCTCCTCAAGACGCACATCAACGGTATCTCCGTCGATCCAGCGCAAGATGCGCGCCGGGATTGCTCCCGGAGAAGGGGAAGCGAGCGCAAGCGAAGCCGTCCAGCCCAAGACCACAGATAGAGCGAGTCCCACAGGGACACGGCCGAAGACCAGCTGAAACATCACAGGCCAGGGTCGGTGCATGGCCGTTCACCTCCTCGACCTTCTGCTCCCATCTCCGTCCCGTGCTGGCGGGTACCCCGCTGACACGGTCACGACAAACATGATACCCGGCGCAGCACGGACGCTGTGAACCCAGTACCGGGAACAGCTACGGTTGCCGGGGCATTCCGGGAGAAACCCGGACCACGGGAAGCTCTCGGTGCATCGCAGCCAGCCCTACCGCTCGTAGTGAACCCGCCGTTGAGTCACGGTCAGCTGGAACAAGGACAGGACGAAGATGATCGCGAACAGGATCACCGAGGCAGCGGAGGCAAGGCCATAGTGCCCGGAGTCGAACGCTTTGGTGAATACGTAGTACACCACGGTCAATCCGGATTTCTGCGGGCCCGGACCGTGGAGAAGGATCAGCACTTCCTCGAAAATCTTGAACGAGCCGATGAGCGAGATGATGAGGAGGAAGAATATCTGGGGGGTAAGCAGGGGCACCGTGATCTTCCGCCATACCCCAAACGCGCCCGCCCCGTCCACCCGTGCCGCCTCGTAGTACTCCCGGTCGATCCCCTGCATCCCCGCAAGCAGGATCAGGGCTTGATATCCCACGAATCGCCACACGTTCATCACGATGAGGGCCGGCATCACGTACCGCGGGTCGTTGAGCCAGTCGATCAGGCTTACCTCGACACCGAACAGGCTCCCCACCGAGCGGAGGAAGTAGTTCAGGAGCCCGAAGTTCCGATCGTAGATCCAGGCCCAGACCATCGTGATCGCCACCACAGGGGTGATGTAGGGAAGGAAGCTGGTCAGCCGGAAGAACGCCTTCCCCCGCACCCCCCTGTGAAGGAGGGTGGCCAGGAGAAGCGCCAGGAACAGGGTTGTCGGAACGCTGACCCCCACGTACACAGTCGTGTTCACGAGGGCCTTTCGGAAGTCTGGGTCCTGGAACGCCCAGGTGAAGTTGGCCCAGCCCACCGACTCCATCGCCCAGCCCGTGGTGGCCTGGTGCACCCGGAGTTCCTCCCCCTCGCGGACGATGATGTACTCCTGTCCCGACGCCTCGTCCTTGACCACCCAGCGGTCGGCCTGACGCAGACGCACCCACAGCTCGTGTGGGTCCACTCCACGCACACGCAGGACGTCCGAGAGCTCCTCGGGGATCCGGCCTCTGGCGAGGGCCGTCACCCACGCGGTGCTATCCGCCGTGGCGTGCAACACGGGGCCGGGCACGGTCCGCGTGCGGATGTCGTACACGCTGTACAGAAACGCGTTCACGAACGGGTAGAACGTGAATAGCCCCAATACCGCGAGGGTGGGAAGGAGGTAGACATACGCCTCCAGGGTATCCCACCAGAACCTCCGGCCCTTCTGCAGCGTGGGCAGCTTCATCCGGCTCGGGAGTGGCGGGGGGGAGAGTTCCCCCTCCCCCGCCCCCCCGACCTCCTACCTGATGGCTTCGATCTCGGCCGCAAGCGCGTCCATGATCGCCTTCGGGGTGTCCTCTCCCTTCACGAGGAGCTCCCAGTAGGTGATGAGCAGGCTGCGCATGTCCATGTACCGCGGGTGAAGGAGCTGGCCGAATCCGCCGGCGATCAGTTGCTCCGTCATCGCCTTCTGCTCTGGCTTGGTAGCGATGTAGGCCTGCCAAGCATCACCGTAGATCGCTCCGCGCGTCACCGGGAGGTAGCCCGTCTTCTGGGCCCAGTAGGTGGTGTTGTCCTCGCGGAGGAGGAACGCGATCAACTTGGCTGCCGCCTCGATCTGGGCCCGAGACTGCTTGGGTGCGAACACGGCCAGATTCGTGCCCTGGATCATCGACGCGCAGTTCACGTGGCAGGGCAGAGGAGCCACCGCCAACGGAACTCCCGCCGTCTTCGCGGCGTTCATGTTGTAGGTGTAGCCCGCCGAGGTGTCGATGAACAGCCCGATCGTAAGCCCCTTTTGAATGGCGTCCGATGTGTAGGCGCTGTCCACCAACGCGTACTTGGCAAGGCGTGCCGCGAACTCCGCCGCCTCCAGCCCCGCCGCGTTGTTGATCGTGACCTCCGACCAGTCGTCGGACAAGATCGAGCCGCCGGCCTGATTGAGGAGGGTCAAGAAGATCTCGGGGTTCGGTGGACGGAACGCCGTTCCGTAGATGCCCTTTGCCTCATCCTTCCCGATCGCGGTGACGTAGGCCTCGAACTCCGCCCACGTGGTCGGCGGATTTGGAACGAGGTCCGGCCGGTAGTAGAGGACCAGGATCGACTTGTTGAACGGAACCGTCACCATCCGCCCCTCGAACAGCTGGCTGAACTGGGGGAGGAACTCGCCCTGGAGGTCCTCCGGGAGGAACAGATCCAGGTCCACCAATGCGTCCAGCCACAGCGTGGTCCAGTTCTCGTACTGCTGGGCAAGGGTCGGGGGCTCTCCCGCCGCCACCGCTGCGATCAGTTTTTGCTGGAGGGCGCTGTACCCCCCTTGATAGATCAGGTCCACCGTGATCGCGGGGTTCTCATCGTGGAACTTCTCGATGAGCTCGGTCAACGTCGTGCCCAAGGCTCCACTCATCGCGTGCCAGAAGCTGATCGTCACCTGGCCGAGGGCCCCTACTCCTAACGCACACACCAACGTCAATATCGCAACTCGTCGCATGTCACCCACCTCCGTAGGTTGTCCAAACGCCTCTCGTGCTTTCTCCTGGGCTCCTTCCGTTTCTCCCCGTTCTCACCTCCCTCTCACTTGATCCCCGTGCGCGCGATCCCCTGAATGAACTGCCGCTGTGCAAAGGCAAACAGGATCAAGACGGGGACGATGGCCATCGTCGCTGCCGCCATCAGCTGCGGGTAGTCCGTACCGATGTCCATCATGAAGAACCTTAGCCCCACGGGGACAGTTCGCAACCCCACCTTGTCGGTCATGATGATCACCCACAGGAACGCGTTCCACGACCCCACGAACTTGAACAGGGCCACGGTGGCGATCCCCGGTCGGACCAACGGCACAGCGATCTGGAACATGTACCGCAGTCGGGAACAACCGTCGATCCGGGCCGAGTCCCACAGCTCATCGGGGATCGTCTTGAAGAACTGGCGCAGGAGGAAGATCCCGAACACCCCCGCCGTCCAGGGGATGATGAGGGCCCAGTACGTGTTGTACCAGCCCAGGCGGTTGATGAGGATGAAGCTTGGCACAAGCAGCATCTGGCCAGGGATCATCAGCGTCCCAAGGAGAAGGCTCAGGAGGAGCCCGCGGCCAAGAAACGTCATCTTCGCCAGAACGTAGGCGGCGGGGATGCTCGTGATCACGTCCCCCACCGTGGTGGTGATGGCGAGGAAGAACGAGTTCCAGAAGTAGATCCCGAAGGGGGCAGCATTCCACGCCGCCGGATAGTTGCCCCACTGAGGGGGATTGGGGATCCACTGGGGAGGGATCCGCAGGGCCTGGTAGATGTCCTTGAGGGAGGTGGTGATCATCCAGAACAGGGGCATCGCCATGACCACGACCGTGAACAGCAGGAGCGCGTAGACCACGACGAGCCCCATACCCCGTCGGAGGAGATAGGCGTCCGCTCTCACCCGGTGCTCTGACATGCTCTCCAGGTTTACTCTACCCCCTCACCTCCGCCAAGAGCAACCTTGGCGCGCGAAGGTGCTGTGGGCTAGGATCCCCCCGTCATGTCAGGACGCCTGGAAGCGGTCACGGGGTGCATGTTCTCGGGGAAGACGGAGGAGCTTCTGCGGCGGGTGGAGCGGGCGCGGATCGCAAGGAAGGAAGCCCTCCTCTTCAAGCCCGAGCTCGACACCCGCTATGCGGTGGAAGAGGTGGTCACCCACTACGGTCGGTCCCTGCCGTGCCGCCGCCTGCCTACCGACATCTCCTGGGCGAGGCTCTCGGAACTCGTCACGGATCATGCCTCGCCGATCACGGACGTGTTCGCGTTCGACGAGGCCCACTTCTTCGGCCCGGAGTTCCCGTCGTTGTGCGAGCGGCTGGTTGGCCTCGGGAAGCGGGTCATCGTCGCCGGCCTCGACCTCAACTTCCGCGGTGAGCCGTTCGGTCCGATGCCCCAGCTCCTCGCCCTCGCCGACGAGGTGGTGAAGCTCTCCGCTGTGTGCACCGTGTGCGGGGAGCCAGCCACCCGGTCCCAGCGGTTGGTGGATGGCAAGCCGGTCACCAGTGGGCCCGAGGTCCTCATCGGCGGCCTGGAGAGCTACGAGCCCCGCTGCCGGGAGCACTTCATCCCCCCCACCCAGTGACGCTGCGGGATCTGCGTATGATCTGGACGGAACGGGGGTGCGGGTCTGCGGGCCGGTCCGGCTGGAGCAAGGGGGCCCCGAGATCGTGCCCGTCGAACCGTGGTGCCTGACCGTCGCCGGTGCGCGCCAGTTGCGGGCCGCTCCCGAGAGGGGTAGCCTCGTCACCATGCCCGTTCTTGTCGTCGAGGACCTCCACGTCTCCGTGGGGAAGGAGCCGATCCTGCGAGGGGTGGAGCTCGCCCTCGAGCCGGGACGGGTCCACGCCTTGATGGGCCCCAACGGCTCGGGGAAGTCCACCCTCGCGTTCACCCTGGCGGGAGGGCCGGGGTACGCGGTCACGCAGGGACGGGTATCCCTCGACGGCGAGGACCTCCTTTCGCTCCCGCCGTTCGAGCGAGCGAGGAAAGGGCTGTTCCTCGCGTTCCAATACCCGCCGGAGATCGAGGGCGTGTCGCTCCGGGAGTTCCTGCGGTTGGCCTGCGCCGAGCGGGGGCAGGGGTTCTGCGAGTTCCAGAAGAGCTACCCTCAGGCGATCTCCCGCTTGAGGATGGAGGCGTTCGACGGCCGCGAGCTCAACGTCGGGTTCTCCGGCGGGGAGAAGAAGCGGGCCGAGCTCCTCCAGCTCTACCTCCTCAAGCCGAAGGTCGCCCTCCTCGACGAGCCGGACTCGGGGGTCGATGTGGACGCGCTGCGGCTGATCGCGGGCGCGATCCGCGACCTCGCCGAGGGCGGGGCGGCAGTCCTCATCATCACCCACTACCCCCGGATCCTCGACCACGTCCCGCCGTCCGAGGTGTTTGTCCTCGACGGGGGGCGGATCGTCGAGCGGGGCGGGCCGGAGCTCGCCCAGCGGATCGGGGAGGAAGGGTTCGAGGCGGTGCGGGGATGACGGCGAAGGGGACCCCGCGCACCCTGACCCGGGAGTTCGTGGAGGAACTATCCGTCGAGAAGGGAGAGCCCCCCTGGATGCGGGCTCATCGGGAGCGATGCCTGACCGTGTTTGCGCAGTCGCCCCTCCCCCGGTTCGGGCCCGATCTGTCCCAGCTCGATTTCTCTGACCTCGCCTACTACGCCCGGCCGGTGGATCCCGTCACGCGGTGGGAGGACCTCCCCGACGAGATCCGCCGCACGTTCCAGGCCCTGCGGCTTCCCGAGGCCGAGCAGAAGGCGCTCGCCGGCCTCGGGGCCCAGGTCGACTCCGAGGTCGTGTACCGGTCCCTTCTCGACGAGGTCCGCGCCCAGGGCGTGATCTTCGCGAGCATGGACCAAGCGGTGCGCGAGCATCCGTGGGTTCAAGATTACTTCATGAAGGCGATTCCTCCCGAGGACAACAAGTTCGCCGCCCTGCACGGCGCAGTGTGGAGCGGGGGGACGTTCATCTGGGTTCCCCCAGGGGTGGAAGTAGCGATCCCGCTTCAGGCCTACTACCGAATGCAGACCGAGGCCGTGGGCCAGTTCGAGCACACCCTGATCGTCGCCGAGCCCGGGTCGTCGGTCCACTACATCGAGGGCTGCTCTGCACCTCGGTTCGCCCGGTCCGCCCTCCACTCGGGGATGGTGGAGATCTTCGCCAAGGAGGGGGCGCGGGTTCGGTTCACCACGATCCAGAACTGGTCTAAAAACGTGTACAACCTGAACAACAAGCGGGCGCTCGCCCACGCGGGAGCGGCGGTGGACTGGGTGTCAGGGTCGCTGGGGAGCAAGGTGACGATGCTCTACCCGACGACGGTCCTCCTCGGGCCCGGGGCGCGCACGGAGAACCTCTCGTTCACGTTCGCCCAGGATGGGATGTGGCTCGACAGCGGCGCCCGGGCGCTGCACCGGGCGCCGGACACGACGTCGCGGCTCGTCTCGCGGTCCGTGGTCCAGGGGAGCGGGAAGTCCGTGTTCCGGGGCACGGTCCACGTATCCCCCCTCGCCAAGGGATCCAAGGCCCACGTCGAGTGCTCGACCCTGCTCCTCACCCCGGACGCGAAGACGGAGACGATCCCCATCCTCAACGCGGAGACGGACGACGTGGAGCTCGGGCACGAGGCGACGGTGGGCCGGGTGTCCCAGGATCAGCTGTTCTACTTGATGAGCCGGGGGCTCTCCCAGGCCCAGGCGATGAGCCTCATCGTGAACGGGTTCGTGTCCCCGATCCTGAAGGAGATCCCCTTGGAGTACGCGATCGAGCTCAAGGGGATCCTCGAGATGAGCTTCGAGAGGGCGATCGGCTGATGGACGCGCGCATCCGGAACGATTTCCCGATCCTCGACCGCACGGTGCACGGCAAACCCCTCGTGTACCTTGACTCCGCGGCGACGAGCATGAAACCGCGGGCGGTGATCGAGGCCGAGGCCGACTTCTACCGGGAGTCCTACGCTAACGTGCGGCGGGGGGTGTACGCGCTCGCCGCGGAAGCCAACGAACGGTACGAGGAGGCGCGGGCCAAGGTCGCCTCCTTCATCGGGGCGCAGCCGGGGGAGGTCGTGTTCACCCGCGGGACGACGGAGGCCCTGAACCTCGCGGCGTGGGGGCTCGGGGAGACGGTGGTCGAGCCGGGGGACGAGATCCTCGTCACGGAGATGGAGCACCATGCGAACCTTCTGCCCTGGCAGGAGACGGCGCGCCGGCGGGGGGCGCGCCTTGCGGCAGCGGTGGTGACCCCAAGCGGCGAGCTGGATCTGGACGATCTCCGGGCCAAGCTCTCCCGCCGGACGAAGGTCGTGGCGCTGGTGCACGTGTCCAACGTCCTGGGGACGGTGAACCCGGTCGCGGAGATCGCTGCCGAGGCGCACCGGGTGGGCGCGATCGTGGTCCTCGACGCCGCCCAGTCGGTGCCCCACATGCCGGTCGACGTCCGAGAGCTGGGGGCTGACCTCGTGGCGTTCTCGGGCCACAAGATGCTGGGGCCCACTGGGATCGGCGCCCTATGGGGGCGGGCCGACCTCCTGGCCGAGCTCCCTCCCCTCCTCACCGGGGGGGAGATGGTGCGCGAGGTGTGGCTCAACTGGGCAACGTGGGATGAGCCGCCGGCCCGGTTCGAGGGGGGGACCCCCCCCATCGCCCAGGCGATCGGTCTCGGCGCCGCAGTGGACTACCTGACACGGATCGGGATGGAGGCGGTGCGCCGTCATGGGGAGGAGCTGACCGCCCTTGCCCTGGGCGAGCTCCTCGCCCGGCCCCATGTGACCGTGTACGGGCCCCACGATCCGGGGGTACGAGGGGCCCTTGTGGCGTTCTCCCTCGCTGGGATCCACCCCCACGACGTGGCCACGCTCTTGGACCAGGAGGGGATCGCGATCCGCGGCGGGCACCACTGCGCCCAGCCCTTGCACCGGCGGTTCGGGATCCCCGCCACGTGCCGGGCCTCGTTCTACGTGTACAACACCCCCGAGGAAGTCAAGCGGTTCCTCTCCGCCCTCGATCGGGTGTGGGAGGCCCTCCGATGACCGGGTACGAGGAGATCATCCTCGACCACTGGCGCCATCCCCGCAACAAGGGACGGCTGCCCGACGCCACGGGGTCCGCCGTGGAGGCGAATCCCCTCTGTGGAGACATCGTGCGGATGGAGGTGAAGGTGGCGGACGGTGTCGTTGCTGCGGCGCGGTTCACCGGCGAGGGGTGCGCGATCTCGCTTGCGTCGGCGTCCCTCCTCACCGAGCTCATCACGGGGAAGCCCGTGGCCGAGGTGGAGAAGCTGACGGACGAGGACCTCCTCTCCGCCCTGGGGGGCGTGGTGAAGACCCGCCTCTCTTGTGCCCTCCTTCCCCTGGGCGCCCTGCGCAGGGCCCTCGCTGCCGAAGATTCGTCCCGCCGAACCCTCCCCCCAAGCGAGGTGTAGATCCGGATGGAGGTGTTGCCCCGATGAAGGCGCAGATCGTCTTGGCGTGTGTGGCCCTGCTGGCGTTCGGTCTCCTCTCGCTGGCGGAGGCACCCGTGCTCCCGCAGGGGATCATCCCCGTTCCCGAGGAGCCGTCGATCGTCGTGGCCATCAAGGCCGACCAGACGACCTACGCGCCTGGGGATCCTCTCAAGCTCACCTTCACGCTCTCGCGCGATGCCTATGTGTACCTGTACAACCTGACCGCGGACGGGAAGGTGAAGCTGATTGTGCCGAACCGCTTCCTCCAGGACCCGTGGTTCCCGGCGGGGACCCACACCTTGCCCACCCGGGGGTGGGTCCTGCGGGTCACTGAGCCCGAGGGGATCGAGTATCTCCAGCTCGTGGCGAGCGCCGAGGCCCTTCCCTTCTACCAGGCGAAGGCATTCGAGACGGATGCATTCCTCATGTACGTCAACCCTGCTGCCTTTGCGGCTCAGATCACCGCGCTTCTGCCCGGGACGTGGGGCACGGCGTGGACGTTCTACCGTGTCCACCGCCCCCGGGCCACCCTCTCCGTGATCACGGCCCCGAGCGGGGCCTCCGTGTGGGTGGGAGGGGTCTACCTGGGGAGGACCCCCCTCTCCGCCGTGATCTCCCCAGGCAGAGTTCGCGTTCGGGTGGAGAAGGAAGGGTACGAGGCGCGCTCCCTCGACCTCTCCGTGGCGGACGGGGAGGAGCTGACCCTATCCCTCACCCTCGCTGCGGCCCGGCCGTCCCTGTGGGGTCCCGTTCCCTCCCCCTCGTGGGCCGGGGAGTCCCCTCCGCTGGGGGTGGGGCTGGCCGTGGGCATCACCTCCCTCTCCATCGCGGTGGACTTCTGGGGGGAGAGGCTAGGGCTCGGGGTGTCGCTCCGGCCGGCCCCGCCGCGGCCCGATCTGACGCAGCCCGGCCCCGGGGGCTGGTACCCGTGGGGACCGGAGATCGAGGGGTACTTCGCTGGCTGGCTGTCCCTCGGCCCGGGCGGTGGCCTGCTCCTCGCTGGGCTCTCGGTGCAGGAGATGGCGTGGATCCCCGCGTGGTCACCAGGCGCGACGCTCGCCCCGCTGCTGGACATCGAGCCCGAGACGAGGGCACAGGTGCGCCTCACGTGGGGCATTGGTCTCGGAGTTAGCGGGGCAGGGTGGCGGGCCTACCTCCTGTGGCACTGCCGCCGGAACATCGTCGTCGGCCTCACCCTCGGCCCCTGGTGAAGAGTTGTCCCCCCAGCCCCGCCCCGATCACTTCTCGGCGGGGCACGTGGACCCCTTGGCCGCACAACAAGAGAGAGGGCCCTGCCAGTGCAGGGCCCTCTTGGTTCACTAAACGGAACCCCCTACCACCGGACCGTGAACCCCAGGCCGATCCAGTTCACCCCGGACGTGGTCACGCTGAGCCCGAACGATACGTCCGCGCTCGGCCCAAGGTCGACCCGCAGGTTGATCCTGGTTTCGACCCAGTCGAAGATCCCGGAACTGCTGCCGGTATCGAACCAGGCGAAGGCAGAGAACAGGTAGGAACCGCCACAGCATGCGGCACCGTCCACCAGGATTCCGATGAACTCGTCGTATCCTTCGGTAACGGCGCAGGCAGGTGTGGTCGCCAACCCGCCCTCCCAGGTCCACCCGTACACCCGGGTGCCGAGGTAGTTGAGGTAGGGGTACCATCCGTCCTCGTCGAACATGTGCCCTGACCTGATCGTGACCCCGTTCAAGCTGCATTCGAGCAGGAGGGCTTTCAGCCCTATCCCTTGGATTTCCGTACCCGCCCCTTCGAGGGCGAAGAAAGGCCTGATGCATGCTGTGTCGGCCAGGGACACGTCGAACACCACGTTCACGGACTTGCTCGTCACCGTGAACATGACGTCTACCCACTTGATGGTGAAGGGGAGCCCCCCCAGATCGAGATCCAAGTTGCTCATCTCGAACAGAACGTAGTTGAACCCATCCGCCTTCGTGAAGCTTGCCGCAATGAGGAGGTCGAAGCACGTGAGGGGCATCCCGATGTAGATCGTGGCCCCGCTCCAGGAGAGAGCAGAGCTGCTGGTCTGAACGTCGAGATACGTCGATGGCTTGTACCACCTGTCGCACTGGTAGAAGATGAAGTGGTCTAGCAGCCAAGTGTAGCCATACCGGTAGATGTAGTCCACCGTGCCTGGCATATTGGAGTACGCCTCGAACCATACGGAGAGCGTCGGTGTCCGCCACCATCCCCCCACGGTCAGCCCGCTGCCGATGGCGGAGGGCCCGGACGGGTTGAGCTCATCGAGCATGAACAGGGCGTACAGGTTCACCCCCGCGATCGCCGTCGCGGTAGACACGAGCCACGTTCGGAACTGTGGCGGTGCCGCATCGAAGTCGAGGATCGAGCGCACGGCGAACGTGCCCAAAGCCCCGCTCGCGTCGAAGAAGACATTGGCCAGCCCATCCAGATCGAGCACGGCGACGGAGTTGACGTCCCAGGTCCCGATCGTGGACCCGAGAGTCAGCACCGATTCCAGCTTATTGACCTGGAATGGGTTGAGTTCCCACTTCATGCTGAACGTCCATGAACCGCTCGATGGAGCGGCCAACGCCACGACTCCGACCAAGACCGTGAGTGCCCCCAGCGTCAACGCGTGTTTCACACCCCACCCCCTTCGCATGTGAGCTAAGCCGCCAGGATCTCGATGGTCAGGGTCGCCGACTGCCCGTCAACGGCCTGGATGATCAGCTGATACGTCCCTGGAGCCAGCCTGCTCGTATCGATGCTGAACACGTACTCACCCGTAGTGGGATCGTAGGTGGCAGCGCCCCAGAAGGCAAGTTTTCCATCCTCGCCCAGGAGGGACAGCGTGACCACGGCCTTGGCGATCGGTTGTCCGGTCACCGGATCGGTCAGCGTGAAGTGCCCGCCGATCGCATCGCCGACGACAACCACACCGTCCACGACGTAGTCCAGCCCGGCGGCGCCACCCGCCACCTCTTCCTCGAGGATCGTGCCAGCGAGGCCAGCGCCGATCTGAGCCCCGGGCGGCGGTCCGCCAAGGGCCCCGGCCCCGGCCACGCCGAGGTACTGGACAAAGGTGTTCACGTCCTGCCCCAGGCGCGCCATCGCCCACAGCTGGTCGATCGCCCGGTCAAGATCCCCCGCCACCCCAGCGGTGAACAGGGCCTCGATGTCCCGGTATGAGTCGTCCGCATTCCGGGGGAGGTACGGATCAACCGCGATGTCGCCGATCGTGCGGGCGTCGATCACCGCGTACACCTGGGTCCCCCAGTAGTTGTAGCGGGCGTCGAACGTCCCGGTACCCTTGTTCGTGATCGTGCCGTAGACGTTGCTCCAGTTGATCCGAGACGAGGCGGCGTCAACCAGCTCCTCGACCGTCACGTTCCCCATGATCGTGAACCCCCGTAGCGGAAGGCCGACCAAGATCCCCCCGCTTTTCAGGCTCATCGGGCCAGTCAACGTGGTGTGCGATGCGGAGCCTTCCTGGCTGATGATCGTCACCGGTCCGGTGATGGGCTCCGAGGCATCGTACGTCCCGTGGCGGACCTCGATCGTGTCCGCGTAGGGGAGCTCGTTGGCGCCGGCGATGGCGGTGTTGAGGTACCCCCCCGTCGGCTCCGGCCCGACCGGGGCGACGATGATCAGCATCGGCCCCGTGACCTGCACGCCTGGTTGAGTCGGATCCCCGTCCGGGTCCGTTCCCAGCCACGGGCTGTAGATCACGTTGTCGCTCACCCGGTCCCCGGCCCCAGTGGGGTTGCTGGCGTGGGTCGGCCCCTCCGGGTCGCCCCACCAGTTGAGGGCAGCGTTGACATCGTTAGCTGCAGGTCCATACTGGTCATAGTGCCAGCTTTTCCATCCGGGCGTGGTTGGATATGCTCCGAACACGAACACACCGTAGGCCGCGTTGCCTGTGATACTGTTAAAGTGGATTATGGTAGTGGCTCCACTACCTCCTGAGTCAAGAATACGTATACCAACGCTATTGTCTGCGATCACGTTGTACAGGATGTCCGTGTCAGGGCTGCCAAGGGTGTTGACCCCCGCGCCGGCAACGCCGCGCGTGTACGCCTCTCTTTCCCCTGCTAGAAGGCCCCCGATGGTGTTGCCGACAATCATGGTCTCAGTAGACCCCTGGAGGTGAATCCCGGAATCACCGGTCCCATCCGGGTGAGCGCCCCCGAGGATCAGATTGCCCTCGATCTTGGTCCCGTCGCTGAAGTAGACCCATACCCCACTGGAGCTGACCTCGGCCATGGTGTTGTCCAAGATCTGGATGTTCGTGCCGCACCAGATGACCGGACCATGGCCACCGCGCGTAACATTGACGTAGTACCCAGGCGCAGCACCAGCAGGCTTGTGCCATACGGTCCGAGTCTCTTGCTCGAACGTGTTGCCCCTGATCACGCTGTCAGCCACTTTGTAGAAGTAGACACCACCCTGCGTGTAGAAACGCAGCGTGTTCCCTTCGATAACGATGTTCTCAAACGGTCCCCATACGTAGATCGGGTACATCGTGCTCCCGCTCGGATCAGACGGTTCAGAACGCCCGTATCCAACGATGGTCAGACCAGCAACTGTGACATCATCGGCTGAGACCTGTATCGTAGCAGAGCCTGCAGGATCATGGATCACCGTGCCTGGCTCACCTCGAAGGGTAATCCCCTTGCTGATCAACCCTTGGGTCACATAAGTTCCGGCCTTCACGAAGACCGTGTCCCCGTTCTGGGACGCGTTCAGGGCTCGCTGGATCTGCATTCCCGGCCCGACGACAAACCGATCCAGGCCGAGGTCGAACACTACGGTATAGGGCGCCTGTAGCGGGTCAATCACCGCTGCCACCAACGCCTCGGCCACCGTAGCGTAGAACGCGACGCCCGTGTTGTAGGGGGGCGTCGGCGACTCCGGTGCGTACACCTTGCTCACCAAGCCCAACCCGAGGGCCGTCGTCTCCAGGTTCGGCGTGCTCCCCTGGCCGAGCTTCACAAGCGGGGCCACGCTTTGGCCGGAGAAGGCCAGGGTTCCCGCCGGCGCGGCAAGGTTGACGATCGCCCCTGGCCAATCCTCAACGTAGATGCCCATCGGGGTGTTGGCCAACGTGTTCGTGCCGGCGAAGGCGACGGAGAACGACCCAGCCACCGTTGCATAGATCGCCACACCAGCCCAGCCCGTGCTCACCCCGGTGTCGTGGACGTCGATGTCCTCGATGGTCACCTCGGTGCTGTTCGTCAGAGCGACGCCGTTCCTCGAAACATTCTCGACCTCGACGTTTCGGATCACCGCGCCCGAGACGGCGTGGAGGTCGATCCCCCCCAAGGGGAACCCGCCGGGCGCGACCATCTTCCCTGCCCCGACGACCTTCACGTTCTGGATCGTGAAGTTCTGGACGCCGGACACGTGGACGAGGAAATGAACCGCATTACCGGCGGTAATCGTGATGTTCTCGATCGTGACGTTGCTCTCCGCGCCGGACACCCCGATCCCGTAGCCCGCAGCCGCCGGCTGGAGGATCACAAGGTCCGTTCCAACACCAGAGATCGTAACACTCTTGGTGATGTTCAGGTTCTCCACATACGTCCCAGCGGCCACGACGATCGTGGCGCCTGGAGCTGCGGCGTTGATCGCCGCCTGGATCGTCGCATAGCCACCCGGCCCAACATGAAGCTCCGCCCCCACGATGCCAATCGACCATACAGCAACCAGTCCCATCAAGAGCCAATCTAGCCGAGTTCTTCCTGCCATCCCCGCCTCCTTTCCCTTGCTTTCCCTTGCCTCCCTTCGGGAACCGCCTGTCCCCGGGAACCTACGATAACGGGTTACACAGCGTGATCCTTCCGCTGGACCACCACCCCCCAGGTAAATATCTGACAACTGCGACAATCACTGCCAACTAACAAAGAAGATACATCCTGAGAGAGGGTAGAGTCAAGTGCCACTGTGTCCTACTGGTTTATAATGGAATCGCGCGCGCGATAGTGTGCACCATTCGTGGCCCTCCGTAGAAAACCTGCCGCCAGCCAAGCTCAGCCGGCCCCAGAAACCCAGAGCACGGGTCTGACCAGGCGGGTATCTCCTGGCAGCCCGTGTGGGAATCGCCGCGACGGCGTCCAGCGATGAGAAGAAGCCCTTCCCGTTACGACGTTCCTTCACCGTGGACGCTCCCCTCGCCCGACCCCCCGATGGGGGGAGGGGAGAAGAGAAGGTGGCGGGGGATCCTACCGTGTAGCGCTTGCGTTTGACCACTGAGAGTCCGCCTGTTCAGAACACCAGGCCCCGCATTTCCCACACAGGTTGCGAGCCACGGGAGGGCCCTGCCGTCAGAAGGTGAACATCCAACCGATGCATACAGCGCCTCCGCTGGGGTCACAACACCCGCCCGGCGCCGGGCAGAGCGTAGCGTCGAGGCCGAGGGTGAGGTTGGCCAGAACGGAGATCCGGCCCGTGAAGGCAAACCGGGTGATGCCGAAGGCGCCGCCGCGGGTCCCGAAGAAGAGCCGCAGGTCCACGGTGTACTGGCCCCCGCAGGTTCCGAGCCTCAGCAGCGCGAACTCCCCGCCGTCCGCCGCGAGCCGGTCGGACGGATCGAGTCGCTTGTTGACCGCGCTCACGTGGACCGCGTTGATGAGCTCGAGGTGCTGGCAGTCGCGGATCCCCCACCTGATCCGGTACCCGTCGATCTCGATCCCCGCCCAGGCGCGCCCGGCCAACCCCGCCTCCCCCCACACCTCGACACAGACCTCGGCGAACCCAGCGAGCTTCGGGGCGATCGCAAGCGTCCCGTTGCCGGCTCCGTACGTTGCCTCGACGTCAACCGACAGCCCGCAGCAAATCGGGATGTTCGTCGCGGAGATGGAGAGGCGGTCAAGACCGGTCTTGTGGAGCGAGACGGTGAGGTCGCACGCGATCCCCCAGGAGAGGGGAATCCCCTCGGCCGCGAGGAGGGCGTGGGTGAACCCTGAGCCCCCGGGGTGCGGGTCCGTGGCATAGGTTCTCGACGACCCGGAGACATGGTGGATCGTGAACCCATCTGCGGGGAGCCACGCCCCAAGGCCGAGCTGCCCCGTGATCCTTGTGCGATCGCGCGAAAACCCCGCTTCGAACACGGTGCCCCCGCGCGGCCCGCCCAAGGCGGGGCCGATCAGCGCCGTGTGCGCCTTCAGGTCAATGTCGGCGAGGGCAAGGGAGTAGACCGCTTGGGCGAACAGGAAGTCCGCAACCGCCGGACCGAAGAGGAGGGTCCCCTCGACCCCGAGCGGCCCGAAGTCCCCCTTGATCTCGAACTCCTGCCAGATCCAGCCCCACGTGCCGCTCGTCTCCGTCGCGCTGGAGACGGTCCACCCGTTGCGCTCGGTCTGGAGCTTGAGCGAAACCAGCCCGAGGTTCGGAGTGGGCAAGAGGCTGAGCTCGACCGACCATTCCCCGCCGAGGCCGCGCGGCTGGCCGATCGCCGCCGGGGCCAACGACAGCGCCGCCAGCGCTAGTCCCACCCAGCGCATCCCTGGCCTTCCTTGACGAAGTACTGCGCTCCACGGCCTGTGGTGAGCTCGTACGTGGCAACGAGGTCACCGCAGGCTCCCGCAAGCTGGAGGTTGCCTTCTTCCACCGTCAGGCCCGCGTCCCCGGCGCCGAGTCGGGCCCCGATGATTCGAACTACATCGCCTGTCGCCACGCCCGCGCCCGGATTCACCGCCACGAACCGGACCTCGCCGCCCGTGTTGTCGATGAACTTAGCCAGGACCACGAACCCGTTCACCCCCTGGACGTCCGTGACCTGAAACTGGGCGGGATCGAACCGGAGACCGATGCCACCCCAGCCCACGGCGAGGGCGGCCAGGCCGTCGCATGGCACCTGAGCCACCGTCACCGTCACCTCGCCCGGCCCGTCCACGTTCCCGATGAGATCGGAGAAGAAGACCGTGGTCGTCGCTGGCAGGTCCTTGCTGATCCAGAAGCAGCCACCGAGCCCCACCCAGGCCAGGGCTGCCACTCCTGCGGCCAGGAGCCCCTTCGCGACCGTCCTCATCTCCTCTCCTCTATGGGCAGGAGCCGGGACAGATCGGCACTGGGACCGGGAGACCGAGCAACGCCTCGGCGATCAGCTGGGCATCGGCGGTGTCCACCACGCCGTCACCGTTCACGTCCGCCGCGACCCTCTGCGGGGGGGCCAACGCCACCAGGCCGAGCGCGGCTTGATGGACGAGACGGGCGTCGCGAACGTCCACCACGCCATCGAGGTTTGCATCTCCCACGAGGACGAAGTTCGCTACGAGGTCCCGATCCGCGGTCGCCGCGAACGAGTAGGAAGGAGCGGCCCAGACCTCAACTCCGGCCTCGGTCCAGTTCACGAACCGGTAGCACGCGCGCGGCGCCGCCGTCACGGTCACGATCGTCCCGTGCGGATAGGTCCCCGCGCCGTCCGCGGTCCCGCCGGTCGGCGGCTGCACCCGAACCTGCACCGTGTAGGCCTGGAGGGTCCGAAACTCGCGTTCCGCGCCGTAGATCAGACCCCCTTCGTAGGCGAGCACCGCCCGGTGGCGGTAGGCGGTGCCCGGGGCAAGGCCCACGATCGCGGCGGCATGGGTCCCGTCCGCGGTGTACGTAGCACGCGGAGTGGCCTGCCAACTGGGACTGCCCTCCTCCCGATACTCGTGCCACACCACCGCACCTCCCCGCTTCAGTTCCACATCGTCGAACAGCCAGTACAGCCTGGTCTCCGCATCGGAGGTCTTCCACAGGAGGACCCCCAGACGAACAACCCGCACAGAGAACTCACCAAGCCCGAACGCGGTGGCGATATCGGAGGTGAGATCTTGCTCATAGCGTACCCACGTGTACTGGCCAGGGTTGCCCGCGTCCACGTAGTACACGTGAGAGCGGCCTGTGGGGAGAGCCCCCTTGCGCAAGTGGTAGTAGCGAAGCCAGTAAGTCTCCCCACCCGCCCTGACCTCGACCTCGACGAGCCCGCCATGATCGGGGACGTCGCCCGTTCCATAGCTGTACTGGTGGCGGACCCAGTAGCTGAGGATGAGAGGCACCCCGTGAGACACCTCAATCCCCGACACCTCTTGGGGGCAGGAAATGCCCACCAAGCCCATTGTCTTTGTCCGGTATCGGAGTTCCCCACACGCGACG
This sequence comes from Candidatus Bipolaricaulota bacterium, assembly GCA_014360985.1. Taxonomy (GTDB): domain Bacteria; phylum Bipolaricaulota; class Bipolaricaulia; order Bipolaricaulales; family Bipolaricaulaceae; genus Bipolaricaulis. The sequence continues at coordinate 50,802 of JACIWK010000008.1, read as the reverse complement.
CCGTTCTGGGCATCCGTGGTCCGCCGCAGGAAGCTCGCCTCCACAGGGCTCGACTCCCCTTCGAGGTAGACCAACGCAGCGCTGTTCCAGTTGCTTGGCCCCAGCGGGGCCTCAAACCCAGGATTGACGAGATGTTGAGCTTGGCCCACGGTGAACGAGGCGTTCAGAACGGCAGACGTTGCTCCGATCTCCGTCGCGGAGTGAGTGGTCACAATGGGAGCGACCTGGGCTGAGGCGGAAAGCCCCAGCCCGAGCAGGATCACCGGTACCCCAGTCCGGGACAACATCCTGCCTCCGCTGACGCTACGTGCTGAGGTGGGACGAATCTAACCGGTGAACGGAGGGGAGTTCAACGGGCCGGATGACCGGGTTCTTTGCGGATCTGCCTCAGAGCTCGCCACCGGCCTCGGGCAGATCCCCCCACGGTGGGTTGCCCGATTCCGATTCGTGGGGGCCGCTCTGGAGGCGGAGGAGCCGCATCAACTGGGAGTAGGCACCGCGTAGAGACGATCCGGAGCTGACCGCAGCCGGCGTGGATCGCCCACCGGAAGTCACAGGAAGCGTGCAAACGCAGCCCCGAGCTCGCGGAGGTCGGACAGATCATGGGCCAGCACCCGGTACACGATCTCGCGATCGATGGCAAGGTACTCGTGCACGAGGATATTGCGGAAGCCGATCATCCGGACCCATTTCTCGGCCAGGGTGGGAGAGAGGTGTCCCTTCTCGGCGAGGATCCGGGGGAGATCGTTGTAGGTCCGGACTTCGCCTAGTCCCAACGTCGCCACAACGTGGTTCCCCATGTCCAGCAGGGACTCGATCGCCAGTTGCAGGAACCGCTCCGCGCTCCCGTACCGTTCGGGGTTCTCGAGGAACTCAGCGCGGGAGTAGCGGCGGAGCCTCTCCAGTATCGTGAGGTACTCGTCGAGCTGGGCCAGCTTCCTGCGAAGAACCTCAGGCCGTATCACGCAAGATCCTCCCCTTGAATGCCTCCCGCTGGACACGGAGGTACGGCTCGAAGTCGAGGTAGAGCCGGACAAACTTCGAGTAGGTGCCCCCCCGATCGAAATCGGGTCGCGCGTAGACAAGCCGGTTCAACCGGATCGCTTCGTAGGCGAGGACGATGTCGCGGTCATCGAGGACCACCAGGTCCACGTTGCAGAACCCCTCGCGCGCCAGGTCAGCGAGGATGTCGAGCTTGGCGTCGGCGGTCGGACCGTCGTCGAAGATCACGGCAAGGTCGAGGTCGCTTCCCGAGCGGGCCCGTCCCTCGGCGGCTGACCCGAACAGGTAGACCGCCTGAACCGACGGGTATCGGCGGAAGACGTGCGCCAACCGTTCCTGGGTCTTGTCGTCCATCGTCAGGACTATAGATCTGGGTCGGGTGGCCGACAACCGTTGCCCGCCGCAGGAGCTGGGGAGCCGCGGAGCTGGCCGCAGCCGGCCTGGATCGCCACACCCCGGGAGCGGCGCACGGTGGCGTCCACGTCGTGGGCGACGAGCTCCCGGCGGAACGCGTCCACGCGGCCCTCCTCGGGACGCGTGAACGGGAGCCCGGGCGCGGGGTTGAACGGGATCAGGTTCACATGGGCCAGCCTCCCCCGCAGGAGCCGGGCGAGCGTCCGCGCCTGAGCCAGGGCGTCGTTCACGCCCGCGAGGAGCACGTACTCGTAGGAGACCCGCCGCCCTGTGGCCTGGGCATAGCGGTCGGCGGCAGTCAGGACCTCCCGGATCGGCCACTTCTCCCCCAGCGGCACGAGCTCCCGCCGCAGCGCGTCGTCCGGGGCGTGGAGGGAGATGGCGAGGTTCACCTGGAGCCCCTCCTCGGCGAGCCGATCGATCCCCGGGACCACGCCCACGGTGGACACGGTGAACCGCCGCGCCCCGAGGGCGAACCCATGGAGGTGGTTCAGGTTGCGGATCGCCTTGAGGGTGGCGTCGTAGTTGAGGAGGGGCTCGCCCATCCCCATCACCACGACGTGGGTTACGTGTTCGCCCCGGGGCTTGAGTGCCCGGGCGAAGTGCAGGACCTGGGCTGCGATCTCGCCGGCGGTGAGGTCGCGCACGTAGCCCATCGCGCCGGTGGCGCAGAACGGGCAGCCCACCGGGCACCCGACCTGGGTGGAGACACACACCGTGCGCCGGTTACCCTCGCGGATGAGGACCGCCTCCACCCCTTGCCCATCGGCCAGGTTGAGGAGGGCCTTCTCCGTCCCCTGATCGTCGGTCTGACACGCGGTGAGGGCGAGCTGGCCGATCGTGAACGTCTCCGCCAGCCGGGCCCGCAGCCGGGCGGGAAGGTTCGTCATCTGACCGAACTCCGTCGCGAGGTGTCTCCAGGCCCACTCCCAGGCCTGCGGGGCCCGGAACAGGGGCTCGCCCCAGGAGGCGAGGGTTGCCGTCACCTCATCGAACGAGAGGTCGAAGAAGTCCCGCATCGTCACCGCCAAGTATGCCGACAGGCCGTGCCCCACGCCGTGGCGACCCGTGACCCCCGGGCGGGTCACCCGCCCCGAAGCGCCCCTTCGGCGAACGATACGACTTCTTCCGCGATCCGGAGGGCGTCCTCGGCCGTCTCGCGGTCGTAGACGCGGGCGGGGATGCTCCCCGGAACGCTGTTGGGATAGCGACTGGCCACGTAGTGGACGTCGAGTGTGGCCCAGCGGGCGGAGCGGGCCCGGGCCTGTGGGAACCGCTCGGCGACCTCTGCTGCCAACCGCTCCACCGAGTGACCGAGGACGGCCTCCTCGCCCAGGTGGTAGAGAACCGCCTTAAGGCTCTTCTCGGCCACCTGCTGAGCGAGGAACGCCACCACGTGGTACCCGCCCTGCTCCAGGAGCACCCGCGCCCAGCGCAGGTCCTCCTTGGCCTGTTCGAGCCAGCGCGCGCCCTCAGCACCGCTTCTCATACACCACCTCCCCCTCGGACAGCACCCGCCGCAGGAACGGGCGGGAGCGGTGCTCCTCGAACTCCTCCGGGGTGTAGGCCACGAGGTCGAAGTCCACGCCAATCCCCGCGAGCAGCCGGTACAAGCGCTCCATTCGCTTCAGGAAGGGCTCAGCCGTCCGGATCACGACGAACAGGTCGAGGTCAGTGAACAGGTCGCGTCTTCCGCGGCGGTAAGAGCCGAACAGTACGACCTTCTCCACGTCCGGAAGGGAGGACAGTCGCTCCACGGCCGTCTCCAGGCCCCGCTCGAGGGCCCTCACGTACCGCTGCCGCCGCTCCGCCAACGCGCTTCCCACAGCGCCATCTTACCGGCGGGTGGGCCGGGGGGAAGGGCTCGGCCGGGCTTTCGAGCGGGGTCCGTTGCCCAAGGGCGACGAGCGAGCTATCTTGGAACGATGGCCGAGCTCCTCATTGCAGGAGGAACCGTGGTCACCCCACGTCGGGTAGGCGCGGCGAATGTCCTCATCCGGGACGGCCGGATCGTCCGGGTCGGGAAGATCGGCCATCGCGGGGAAACCGTATCCGCGCAGGGGCTCCTCGTCCTCCCCGGGGCGATCGATGCCCACGTCCACTTCGATCTTCCCGTGGCGGGAAGCCGGTCCGCGGACGATTTCGCCACCGGAACCCTCGCCGCGGCCGCCGGCGGGGTGACGACGGTGGTCGACTTCACGATCGGTTCGGCCGAGGTTCGCCTGCCGGAGCAGATCGAGCGGCGGTTGAGCCAGGCACGGGACGCAGCGGTGGACTTCGCCCTGCGGGCGGAGATGGTGGGGTGGACCCCGGACCGGGTGGGGGAACTCGCCGGGGCAGCGGAACTGGGGGTCCGCTCGTTCAAGTTCTACCTCGCCTACGCCTCGAGCGGCCGCCGGACCGACCTCGGGACGCTCCGCCGGGCGATGGCGGCGATCCGGGACCTCGGGGGGACGGCGATGGTCCACGCCGAAGCCGAGGAACTGCTGGACCCCGCGGGCGGCCCGTTCCCCACAGCGCGGCCGGCGCTTTCCGAGGAGGTGGCGATCGCCGAGGTGGGGATCCTGGCTCGGGAGACGAGTTGTCCCACCTATGTCGCCCACATCTCGAGCGCCCGGGGGGTGGTCGCCCTCCGCGCGGCCCAACGGGCCGGGGCGCCCCTCGTGGGGGAGACCTGCCCCCACTACCTCCTCCTCGACGAGACGGTCTACGCCCGGCTCGATGGGCACCGGTTCTCGGTGACCCCGCCCCTGCGCACCGCGGCCGATCGGGAGGCCCTGTGGCAGGCGTTGCGCGAGCGGCGGTTCCAGGCCGTGGCTACGGACCACTGCCCGTTCACGAACGCCCAAAAGGACGCGCACCGGGACGATCCAGCCCATCTCCCCTCGGGGCTCCCGGGAGTGGAGACGCTGCTTCCCCTCCTCTACTCCGAGGGGGGGGCGGCGGGCCTGATCACCCTCCGCGACCTGGCGTGGTACCTCGGCGAAGGGCCGGCGCGGGCGTTCGGCCTTTGGCCAGGGAAGGGCGGAATCCGGCCCGGCGCGGACGCGGACCTCGTCCTCCTCGACCCGGAGGCGAAGTGGACGGTGCGGGCGCGAGGGCTTCACACGAGGACCGACTTCTCGCCCTACGAAGGGATGACCCTCCGCGGGCGGGTGATGGGGGTCCTCGCCCGCGGGGAGTGGCTGGTGCGGGACGGCGAGCTCCTCGCGCAGCCAGGGCGGGGAAGGTTCATCCCCTGGGGATAACACGGTCGCAAGTCAGCAAATCTAGGCGGTCAGTGCGAGTTCGTGGTCCTGCGACAGGCTAGCGGCGGGCCGATCTGCCCTGTCCGTCGAACGTCACGAGCCGAAAATCGAAACATCAGGTACAATCCTGCAGGACTTGTGACCCGTCGACTCCGGACGGTGTTCGAGGAGGGAACGATGATGCGAAGGGTGCTGGGGATCGTGCTCGCGGTGACCGTCGGCGCGCTCGCAGCGGGCGCTGCGGAACAGGCTGTGGTGGGGTTGGGACACGGTGGATTCCTCGTCGGGGGCCTCTCGTTCGACCTCTCCCCGCTGAACCAGGCTCTGGCTATGGCGGGCTACCCCGCAGTGGAGGGGCCGGTCGTGGTGTTCGGGGGAGGGGGAGGAGGGGGAGTTGTCGGTGGAGTGGTGTTCGGTGGGCTCGGGTTCGGGGGGATGACCTCCGTCCTCCAAGGAGAGAAGCGTGCCGACCTCGAGTTTGGCTTTGGCGGGTTCTTGGTCGAAATCCCCCGCCAGGCAGGGGACAGCGCGATCCTCGCGTTCGGGACCGTCCTCGGCGGGGGAGACCTCACCGTCAAGGCGCGGGCCCGCGTCCCGGTGGATTTCGCCGATGCCCTCGCCCAGCCACCCCTCAGCCAGTTCGGCCTGGGGTTCTTCGGGTGCCTACCGTACCTGAGGCTTCAGATCCAGGTCTTCCCCTGGCTCGCCATCGAGGGCTGGGGCGGGTACTTCATCGCCTTCCCCGGCCAGTGGGAGGAAGGGGATCGCGAGATCGCCGGGCCCAAGCTCGACCTGCGGGCACCGTTCTTCGGGCTTCGCATCTCGTTCGGCGGGATCGGTTCTCCCGTTGAACCCGAGCCGGAGGGGGAGACGGAGTAGAAGCGGGCCGCGGGGCAACGGGGGTCAGGCGGTGATCTCCCACGCGGCGACGATCTCCCCGAAGAAGAGCGTGTGGAAGTCGCCGCGGGGGTAGTACTTGGCCCGGATGCCCTCGTCGAGAACTCCGTCTGGGGCGAGCGCCGCGTGGGCGACCAGGCGGCACTCGTAGGCGACTGCACACCCGGTGAGGAGGGGAACACGGACCTTCGTTCCAAGGATGGTCCGCAGGCTGAGCTCGGCGAACTTGTCGACGTCCCGCCCGGAGCGGCTCCCGCAGAACGCGAGTTCCTCCGCCATCGTGCCCAGGGGTACGTTCACCGTGAACGCCCCGCTGTGCGCGATGCAGCGGTGGGTGTAGCGCGACGGCCGCACCAAGACGTGGCACACCGGCCGTGACCACACCGTCCCGATCTGGAGCCAGCCGATCGTCATCGCGTTCGGGCGGTCGCGCTCGTCCACCGCGACCAGGAACGCGCCGTTTCCGTGCAAGATCTGTTCCTGAACTTCACCGAACCGCTTCCAGGGGGTGATCGGGTTCATACCTCCCTCCTCCACGTTGCTCGCTCGAACGGGCTTGGATAGTACGCAGCGAGGATCCCTCCCCCGATGAACTCGCGGAGGATCGACGTCGCGGGGATCTCCTCCCCGGGGTAGGGGACAAACCACCGCAGCTCCTCGAGAAGCCGCTCCGCCCTCAGCCGCAGCCGCGGGTGCCGCACTTGAAGGAGGAGCGGTTCCGCCCGGGACCGGAGGACGTTCCACTCGTAGACGAGGGCGGAGTTGAACATCACATCCGCTCGCCCCTGGTGGGGGAACACGAACCGCTTCTCCCCTCGCCGCACGTTGTCCCACATCCGCAGCGTGTCCTCCGCGGTGTAGCCGCGGTACGCGGCATCCCGCACCACCCGCCGCAGGAGCCGGGTGTCGGTGGTCGACATCCGCACGTGGTCGTCGAGGTTGAGCTGGGTGAGCGCGGAGGCGTAGATGCGGAACGAGCATTCCTCCAGGTGCGACGGGAGGAGGCCGGGGTTCAGGCAGTGCAGCCCTTCGATGAGGAGGATCCCGTCCTCCTTCAACTCGAGCTCGCTCCCCTTCTCGCGGTGCCCCGTGGCGAAATCGAACCGCGGCAGGCGCACGGCTTTCCCCGCGAGGAGCTCCTCCATCTGGTGTTGGAAGAGGGGCACCTCCACCGCCGAGATGTCGTCGAAGTCGGTGAGGCCACGGCGGGCCATCTCATCGCGGGGCAGGAAGTAGTCGTCCATCGACACCGGGTACGGCCTGAGCCCGAGCGACAGAAGCTGGATCGCGAGCCGTTTCGTGAACGTGGTCTTGCCCGACGAGGACGGGCCGGCGATGAGGATCAGCCGCGGGGAAGAAGGGTGCGCGGCGATCATCTCGGCGATCCGAGCGATCCGTTGGTTGTGGAGGGCCTCCGAGACCAAGATCAGTTCCGTCATCCGCCCCGTCCGTATCGCTCCGTTGACCGTGCAGGCGTCGTACACGCCGAGGAGATCCAGCCAGTGTCCGTACTCCTCGAACACCTGGAGGAGCGCGGAGTAGTCCTCGGCCGGGGCGAGCTCGGTCGGCCGCTCGCGGCGGGGGAAGCGGAGAATGAACCCCCGCGGGTAGGGGGCGAGGGCGAACCAGCGCAGGAACCCAGCGGAGGGCACCATCGGCCCGAACAGGTAGTCCTCGAACTGCCCCAGCCGGTAGAGGGGAAGCGTGTCTCCCGTCCACCCCTGCACGAGGAGCTTCGCCTTGTTGGCGAGACCGTGGGCGCGGAGGCGGGCCTGGGCTTCCGCAAGGGGGACCTCCTCCCGGATGATGGGGGCATCCTGCTGGACGAGCTCCCGCATGTGGTTCTCGATCGCCGTCAGCTCCTCCGGGGTGAACAGCGGCCGCCGCACCACCCGGCAGTAGTACCCCCCGAACGGCACGGAGTGGTCGATGATCAGGCGCGCCTCCGGGAACAGGGCGTGGACCGCCGCTGCGAGGAGGAAGCTCAGCGATCGGGTGTAGATCCGGATTCCCTCCGAGTCGGTGAGGAACACGGGCCGCACCGAGGCGTCCTCACGGAGGGGGAACGAGAGCTCCCGCAGCTCCCCATCCACGATCGCCGCCACCGCGGGGACCTGGGGCTCGGGGTACGCCGCGAGGACGAAGTCTGCCAAAGGGGTTCCCGTGGGCCCCTCGAACGCACGGTCATCGGGGAACACCGCCTGTACCGTCTCCCGCCGCCTGCTCGGCCGAACCTGTGCCATGGGACGGCGATTGTACCGCCAGGGCTCCAGGGACCGTGGACCGGTGTCCGTGACCGGGTCGGCTGGGGGTGTCCCCGCCGCGTGCGCTGCCGAAGGACCGGTCAGCGTTCAGGGACAGCCGGTTCGGGAAGTCCTTCCCATGCCCGCCGGTAGGTCGCGAGGTCGCCGTCCGAGAAGAGGACGAACCGGACCTCGTCCAGGGCGCCCGGATGCTCGCGGAGGAACCATCGTACCGCACCGAGCGCGACCGGCGCCGCTTCCTCGACCGGGTAGCCGTAGACCCCGGTCGAGATGCTCGGGAACGCGATCGAGCGCAAACCGTGCTCCACGGCCAAGGCGAGACAGGATCGGTAGGCGCGGGCGAGGAGCTCCGCCTCCCCGTGCCGGCCGCCGCGCCAGATCGGGCCCACGGTGTGGACCACCCGCCTTGCCCGGAGGTTCCCGGCCGGGGTGATCACCGCCTCGCCCGGGGAGAGGGGTCCCCGCTCCCGCCGGACCGCGGCCGCGGCACGGGTGAGCTCCGGGCCTCCCGCGCGGTGGATCGCCCCCGATACCCCGCCCCCGGGGGTGAGCTGGGGGTTGGCTGCGTTCACGACCGCGTCCACGTCCTGAGTCGTGATGTCCCCGCGCACGAGGACGAGCCGCGTGCCTGCCACCTCGGTCTCGAACCGCTCGCTCATCGGGCCTCCCGCACCGCGTGTGCCTCGGCAATGAGGTCCTGGGCGTGGGCCACGGCGTCCCGGGCCGCGGCGGGGCGCACCCGCTCGCGTGGAGGCGAAGCCCCCGCCTCTCCCATGTCCAGCGACACCGCGTCAAGACGAAGAAGCGGCTTGAACCGACGGAACGCGGGGTCGCGGCGGACGGCGCGGGCGAGGAGCTCCGGGATCCCATCGTGGCCGATCGCCTCCGGGTCGTTGCCCCAGGCGAGGAGGAGCGCCCGCAGGGCGCGGTCCGCGGCGGCGAGAGCCGCGTCGAGCGCCCAATCGAAGCGTCCCGCGGCGAGCAGGACCTCCGCGGCCGCCAGGTCGTGCTCCGCCTGGCGGAGGTGGCGCTCCACCTCCGCCTGACGCGCCTTCGCTGGCCAAGGTATGCCTGCCCCCCCGCGCAGCTCGTCGAGCATCCCCTCGTCGGAGTACCCGAACCGGTGGCCGAGCTCGTGGTACACCGTGCGCCGGACCTGGTCCCGGAGCTCGTCCTCGGTCCGGCACCACTCCTCGAGCGGGCGCCTGTAGAGCACGATCGTCCCCGGGAAGTCGCTCGGCGTGTCCACGTCTGGGAGCGCCGGTCCCTCGTACATCCCGAACGGGTAGTCGGGAGGGACGAGGCCCCACTCCGCCATCAGCTCGTCGTCCGGGTAGTCCTCGACGCGGACCTCAAGACCGTTTAGGTACCGGCGGAACTCCGCGGGCAGCTCGGCCAGGGCCGCCCGCACCAGCTCCTCGAACCTCTCCCGACTCAACTTCACCGCCATGGGGCCAATGGTATCCCGTAGCCCAACCGGTGGGGGGCGGGGGGCAGGTCGGCCGCTGCGTCCCGGGTTCCGAGGAGAGAACGCCGTCCTCCTAGGTCCGCTGGCGATTTCGCGTGGGGGTTGCAGCGAGGGTCGTCGCGTCGGGATTCATGCCCAACAGAAGTCTGGCTGGACGGCCCGTTGGTTGCCGGCAGAACGGTGGGCGCGGGTGCGTGTGGGGATCAGAGCTCTGCCGCCCCCCTCCCTTCCCGCCCTCCCAATGGGGGGAGTAGGTGTGGCGAGCGGGCGAAGACTCCGCCATGGCCCAGGACCAGGTTCCCTGCGCAGGTCCGAGGGCTCAACGGGCAGTCCGCGGTCCGGTCGAACGCGTGTCAACCCCCGACGAGGGCCGTGCTCACGGTCCCGTAGATCGGGGTACCCCTCAGGAGGCCACGCCGTGAATCGAGCGCACAGCCGGTGGGCAGCGGCGAGAGCGGCGTCAGCCTCGGTACGCAACGATGCCCGTACGTTCGTACACTGGGTGGGAGAGCCCCTCCAGGAAGGTCTCACGATCCTCACCGTCCAGGAAAACGTCTTGGTGGGCGTTTCCTCGGGAGGCGATGTGATACACCGCCTACTGGATCCTGAGTGCTCTAGCCACAGGGACAGCAGTCACCCTGTTTGATTGCAAGACCTGACCCTCTAACCCACACTAACCCACACGCTCCAACCCACACGGGTTACTAGGGTTCGACAGTTGAAGGGACACGCCGGCCCCCATAACCCAAAGATACTAGACCCCTTCACAACTTTGGCCTGAGGAACCTGCCAAAAGGCCGGAAAGTTGTAGACACTAAATGTTGACGAATGCCTCTTAACAGTTGCCAGCTAGACCGCTATAATGAGCGTGCAGGCTGGAGAGAAAGAAGTGCGGGGAGAGCCAGGTGTGACGGACACCATCATACTTGTCCTGATAGCCATTGTCGGAATCGCTTGGTTGGCGGCGGTTCTCTATCTCCTTCGCAAGCCTTTGCCGAAGGAGGCAGAGGGTGGCGATGAACCACGGACCAACTGGCGAGAGAGACTGAACAAGCAGACAGAACCTCTTGAGGGGGGCGCATCCCTCATCTGTGGGATCGTCAGTGTTGTAGCCAACCTTGAATGGAGTCTGTTTACGAGCATCTTCGGGATCATCCTTGCGAACAGCGCCATGAAACCGGGTCGCCCCAACCGCGGCATAGCCATAGCGGGCCTAGTGCTTTCGATCATCGGACTGCTACGCGTCCTCTGGATTCTAGGGTTCCTGTTGCGCTCTTTTCGTTCAGGATAGAGAACACTACCACGCGTCCCTGCCTGCCCACTCGAGCACCCACCGGCGCAGCGGCGACTATCAAGGGTTGTGGGCCTTCCCCCCCTGCTGCTACCACCCCAACAACCGATCAGCCGGGCTGACCGCTGCATGGATTGGAGTTGCCCCGGTTTGGTGGACAGTGTACCCCGCGGCACCCTGATCGAGGCATGGAAACGGTGAAGGTTGTTCACGACTTGTCCCTGTCACAGTTTGTTCCCGTTCCGGCGCCCACGGCAACGTGTTCCGCTTCTCCCTGCTTCGTCCGTTCCCAGGATCTCCTCTCCCCGTACCTCCGTTCGTACCCAACGGGCGACTCGTACCCCAACGCGGAGTGCCGGCGATGCGGGTTGTACCAGCCTTCGATGTACGCGAACAGCGCCCGGCGCGCCTCCGCATGGTCTGTGAGCGTCACCCGAGCGCCGGGGTCAGGTCTTGCAATCACACAGCCGGATTGGGACGTTGAGCCCGTCCGAACTTCCGTGGGCGGCGGCTGACCGTGGGGCCTAGGGGATCAGGTCTTGCAATGACGCATGCGTTGTGCGCGTGCATGAGCTTTCCTTGTGAGGAGATGACCGAGTTGGCATCCCGTAGTGCCCGATCCGCAACTTCGTGCAGCTCGGCGATCGTCCTCTTGTCCAGCATCCCGGCCACCCGATCCCTACGGTGGAGCTCAACCCATTCTTCCAGCCTCGTCACGGGATCCCACGAGCATGGCCTTGCGCTCGGAGAGGACGCGCGTCAGGAAGCGATGTCTCCCGGTCAGTCGTTCTCTGAACTCGTCCTTCGAGAGAGGGTCGGACCCCCCCCTCGCCCCAGGCGCTGTTTGGCGGCCATGAGCGCAGCGGCGAGGTCGGGGAATGGCGTGTCACCCATGATGAGAACGTCCACATCGCTCTTCTCCTCAGCAGTTCCCTTGGCGATGCTCCCGAAGATGACGCGAGGCTGGTGCCATTCATCCGGCCATGTGCCAGCAGGTGACCGAGGAGCTGGGAAGCAGGCGAGCCAGGATATGCGACGGCTCACGTTGATCTGGAGCCGGACACGTGTAGAGTTGGCCCCATGCGTGTGGGGTACGTGCAGTTTGCGCCGGAGTTCGGGGAGGTGGAGCGGAACCTGGATCGGGTGGCGGAGCTCCTCGCCCCCGCGCGGGCGGACCTGTGGGTGCTGCCCGAACTGTTCGCCACGGGCTACCAGTTCGCGTCCGCGCGCGAGCTGGAGCTCCTCGCCGAACCCGTACCGGACGGGCCCACGACGGCCCGTCTCATCGACCTCGCCCGCGAATCAAACTGTCACATCGTCGCTGGGCTCGCCGAACGGGCGGACAACCGCGTCTACAACTCGGCCGTTCTTGTCGGGCCGTCCGGCCTCGTTGCCCGCTACCGCAAGGTCCACCTGTTCTACGAGGAGAAGCACCTGTTCGCCCCGGGCGACCTCCCGTTCCCCGTGGCGGACATCGGCCCGGCCAAGGTCGGGCTCCTCGTGTGCTACGACCACTTCTTCCCCGAGGCGGCGCGGTCTCTCGCCCTCCAGGGGGCGGAGGTGATCGCCCACCCCGCGAACCTCGTCATCCCGGGCCTGGCCCAGCTCACGATGCGGGTGCGGGCGATCGAGAACCGCGTGTTCACCGTGACCGCGAACCGGATCGGGGTCGAGGCGCGCACGGGGGAGACGCTCCGGTTCACCGGCCTCTCCCAGATCGTGGCCCCGAACGGCGACGTCCTGGCCCAGGGGCCGCAGGACGCCGAGGAGGTGCGGGCCGTCGCGATCGATCCCACCCAGGCGCGGGACAAGCACCTCACCCGGCTCAACGACGTGTTTGCCGACCGTCGCCCGGAGTTCTACCGAAGCCTGGTCACCGACGAGAAGCTCTGACCGCGCAAGCGCTGAGGACGCAGAGAAGGGCGAGGGGAAGACCTTGACCGGATCACGAAGGCGATCACCAGGGCTGCGATTGAAGCCAACCGGGCGCTTGGACCCCCTCTTCTCGAATCCGCTTAGGAGAGCGACTTTTCCTTTGAGCTAGCGCAGCGCGGCCTGAGGGTGGAGCGTCCGAAGAGCCGGGTCGGGCTGTTCCAACTTCAACGCCGAGATCTTGAAGGAAGGGATCGCCCGTGGGGTAAACCAGTCTCCAGAACCCCCGCACCCTTCCCGAGCTCGGCGGTCCGAGGCCGCGCCGTGAGGTAGGATAGGGCATATGTTCAAGGTCGCCACGTTCAACGTCAACTCGGTGCGCTCCCGGCTCCCACTCCTCGCGGGGTGGCTCGCGCGGGAGGAACCGGACGTCCTCTGCCTCCAGGAGACGAAGGTTCAGGACCCCGAGTTCCCGGCGGAGTTCTTCCGGGAGAGGGGGTACCACGTCGCCTTTCGCGGGCAGAAGGCCCATGCCGGGGTCGCCCTCGCCAGCCGCGTGGAGCCCTCGGACGTCCGGTTCGGGCTTGACGACGGCGGCCCACCCGACGAGGCGCGCCTGGTCCGGGCCACCGTGGCGGGGATCCCGATCGTGAACACCTACGTCCCCCAAGGGCAGTCCGTGGAGTCGCCCCTGTTCGCGTACAAGCTCGAGTGGCTCCGGCGGCTGCGGAACCACTTCGCCCGCCACTTCTCGCCCGACGAGCCCCTCCTCTGGTGCGGGGACTTCAACGTCGCCCCCGAGGAGATCGACGTTCATGACCCCAAGAGGCTTGTGAACCACGTCGATTTCCACCCGGAGGCGCGGGCAGCGCTCGAGGAAGTACGGGCGTGGGGGTTCGTGGACGTGTTCCGCCGACACCACCCAGGCGAGCCGGGGCAGTACACGTTCTGGGACTACCGCGTCCCGGGGGCGCTCGACCGAAACGTGGGGTGGCGGGTGGACCACATCTGGGCGACGCGCCCGCTCGCCGAGAAGTCGGTGCGGTCGTGGATCGACCGGGACGCGCGCCGGGCGGAGAAGCCGTCCGACCACACGTTCCTCGTCGCCGAGTTCCAAGACGAAGGGTGAAAGGGGAGAGCATGACTGGCCACGCCGTGCTGTTGATCGCCAACTACGGAGCGGAGCTCATCGCTTGCGCGGGGGCCCTTGCCCTAAACGCCCGGGCGGGGGGACGGTCTCACGCCCTGGTGCTGCTCGCGCGCCCCCAGGCCCACGCCGATCTCCAGCGGGCGGCGGGCGTGCTGGGATGCACCGTGGAGTTCGCCGGCTTTCCCTACGGGGGAATCGATCTCAGCTACGACCAGAAGAAACGCCTCGTCAAGACGATCCGGGAGTTCCGGCCCGAGATCGCCATCATGCAGGACCCGGAACACTGCTGGCACGACCTGGATCCCGATCGGCGGATGGGGATGATGCTCACTCTGGAGGCGCTCGCGCTGACAGGTCGGGACTTCGCCCAGGACGACCTCCCGACCTTGTCCCCGTGTCCCCTCCCGACGCTCTACCACCTCTGGCCGGAGAAGCCCAACTGCGTTGTGGACATCGGCCCGGTGTGGGAGCTCAAACTGGAGGCGCTGGCGTGCATCTCGTATCAACACGCGTTCACGGCCGAACACCTCGAACGGAGCATCGAGCCGGAGGAACTGGAGCGCGCCGTCCCCGGCTACCGCCGGGCCGATCCGGCCCCGGCCCGCGGGCTGGCTCTGCACCGCGCGATGGAGCAAGCAAACGCACTCCACCATGGGCTGGCGGGACACACCCGCTTCCCGCTGGTCGAGGTCTACCGGCGGGAGGGCCCCTTCCCGCTCGTGCACCTCGTCCCCTGACGCGCGCCCGCGATGGGGAGGGAGCCGAGCGAGGACCCCTGCGGCCTCCGGCGGGGACTGATGCCCTTGCCATGCGACTGACCGCGGACCAGGATGCGAGGATGTCCAAGGGTCCACGCGTGGCGGTGCTGTGTGGGGGGACCTCCGCCGAGCGGGAGATCTCCCTCCGCTCCGGCCGCGGCGTCCACGCCGCCCTCGTCGCCAAGGGGTGGGACGCTGAGCTCATCGAGATCGAGGCCTACGATGGCCTCCCCCAGCGCCTCGCCCCGTTCGCCGCTGTGTTCAACATCCTCCACGGGGGAGCGGGAGAGGACGGGACGGTCCAGCTCCTCCTCGACCTCATGGGAAAGCCGTACGTGGGGTCGGGGCCGCTCGCCTCGGCGCTGGCGATGGACAAGGTCGAGTCCCGCAAGGCGTTCCAAGGGAAGGGCCTCCCCGTTCCGGACTGGCTTCACGTCACCGGGGAGGACCTGGAGAGGGTCGTATCCTGGGCGGAGGCAGTCGGGTACCCGCTCGTCGTCAAGCCGCGACGGGAGGGATCGAGCGTGGGGGTGCACCTCGTCGTGAGTGACGACGAGCTCAAGGGAGTGGGCACGGAGCTTCTCTCCCACTATGGGGAGTTCATCGCCGAGCGGTTCATCCCCGGCCGGGACATCACCGCCTCCGTCCTTGAGCGCGGCGGCAAGGCGGAACCTCTCCCCCTCGTCGAGGTCAGGCCGAGGAGGGGCGACCTGTTCGACTGGACGGCGAAGTACACCCCCGGCGAGTGCGCCGTCTGTTGCCCGGCCGATCTTCCGCCCGAGCGCACCGCTCGCATCCAAGACATGGCCGTCCAGGCCCACGTCCTCTTGGGGTGTCGGGACCTGTCGCGGGCCGACTTCCGCCTCGCGCAGGACGGAACGCCACACCTGCTTGAACTGAACACCCTCCCCGGCCTCACCGAGATGTCCCTCTTCCCCCGCGCCGCCCAAGCAATCGGGATGTCCTACGACGATCTGGTTGTGCACCTGCTGGATCGGGCCCTCGCCCGGTTGCCCGCCCCCGCCCGGCTGGGATAGAGTAGCTCCGCGAGGAGGTGGCGAGTGTGAAGCTCAAGTGGATCGGCCATGCTTGCTTCCGCATCGAGACGAACGATGGCACAGTGATCATCACCGATCCGTACGAAGAGAAGGTGCCGTACAAGGCCCCGGAGGGCCCGGCCCACATCGTGACCGTGTCCCACGACCACTTCGACCACAACGCGGTGGGGCGGGTCGAGGGTTCCCCCCAGGTCGTCCGTGGGATCGGAGAACAGGTCGTGTGTGGGATCGCGTTTCGGGGGATCTCGGCCTTCCACGACACGAAAGGAGGCCGCGACCGCGGCCAAAACGTCATCTTCCGGTTCGCGGTGGACGGGGTGACCCTTGCCCACTTCGGCGACCTCGGTCACACCCTGAACGCCGAGCAGCTCCGGCCTCTCCAGGAGGTGGAGGTGGCCCTCCTCCCCGTGGGCGACCACTTCACGATCGGGGCCAAGGAGGCGAGCGAGGTCGTGCGTTCGCTCCCCAAGCTCAAGGTCGTGATCCCGATGCACTACCGCACCGCGGCCGTGAAGGACTGGCCGATCCGGCCCGTGGACGAGTTCCTCGACGTGGTTGGCCTGCCGGTGAAGCGCGTCAAGAAGTCCGAGGTGAAGATCACCCCCAATGTTCTTCCCGCCACGAAGGAGGTGTGGGTCCTCAATCATGCCTAAGCCCTCTGCGCGCAGCGCTGCCGCCCCCGCTTCGCCCATTCGCCGTTTGTATCCGCTTTCCGTTGAGGCGAAGAAGCGGGGAAAGAAGGTGTACCACCTGAACATCGGCCAGCCGGACATTCCCACCCCACGGGCGTTCATGCGCGGGGTGCGGGAGGCGAAGATCGAGGTGTTGGACTACGCCCCATCCCCCGGGATCCCGGAGGCCCTGGAGGCCCTCGCCCGCTACTACGGGGAGTGCGACCTCCAGGTGGCCAAGGAGGAGATCCTCATCACGATCGGTGGATCGGAGGGGATCACGTTTGCCCTCACGATCGCCTGTGATCCCGGCGATCAGGTCCTCATCCCGCAGCCTTTCTACCCCAACTACCTCGGCTACGCCCGCCTCACCAACGTCGAGATCGTGCCCATCACCACCTGTCGCGAGGACGGGTTCCACCTCCCACCGCGGCAGGAGATCGAGACCCTCATCGGCCCACGCACGAAGGCGATCCTCTTCTCCCACCCGGGGAACCCAACCGGGGTCGTGTACACCCGAGCCGAGATGGAGATGCTGGTCGATATCGCTCTCAAGAACGATCTGTTCATCATCTCCGATGAGGTGTACCGGGAGTTCGTCTACGAAGGGGGCCACACGAGCCTCCTCACCTTTCGCGAGGTCCGCGACCGGGCGATCCTCGTGGACTCGATCTCGAAGCGCCTCTCCGCCTGCGGGGCGCGGATCGGGGCCCTCATTTCGCACAACAAGGACGTGATGGCGGCGGCGGCGAAGTGCGCCACGATCCGCCTCTCCGCCCCGACGTTCGAGCAGCTGGGGCTGGTCGCGTTCATGGCCGATCCGAGCCACCGGGCCGTGATCGAGGAGATGATCGGGGAGTACCGGGCGCGCCGCGACCTGTTCTGCCAGGAGCTCTGCGGCATCCCCGGGATTACGTTCCGCGTCCCGGAGGGGGCGTTCTACGTGATGATGGGCCTTCCCGTGGAGGACTCGGAAGCGTTCATTCGCTGGATGCTCACCGACTACCCCGGCCCGGAGACGGTGATGCTCGCCCCGGGAGCGGGGTTCTACGTGACGCCGGGACTGGGGAAGGACGAGGCCCGCGCGGCGTACGTCCTCAAGGCGGACGACCTCCGCCGGGCGTGCGCGGTCCTTGCCGATGGGCTCTCTCTGTTCAGTCGCACCGTGACTGGTGAGATCGTCGCCGGAAGGGGATAGATCCACGGATCTGCCCGTGGTCGCCGAACACCGCAGGTCCAGAGGACGAACTGGCGGTGGGGCGGCGGATGCAGGATTTGCGATGAAGGGACGCAGAGAGCGGCTGGACGTCCTTGTCTGCGAGCGGGGGTACGCCACGTCGCGAACCCAGGCCCAGGCCCTGATCCGCGCCGGCCGGGTGCGCGTGGCGGGGGCCCTCCTCGACAAGCCAGGAGCACAGGTCCCCACGGACGCCGCGCTTGAGGTCTCCTCCCCTCCCCGCTACGTCTCCCGCGGGGGGGACAAGCTCGAAGCCGCACTCACTGCATTCCGGGTCGATCCACGGGGCAAGGTATGTCTCGACGTCGGGAGCTCCACGGGAGGGTTCACCGACTGCCTGCTCCAGCACGGGGCGCGGCGGGTGTACGCGGTGGACGTTGGACGCGGACAGCTCGACTGGAAGCTCCGGAACGACCCCCGGGTGGTCGTGAAGGAAGGGTTGAACGCCCGGTACCTCCGGCCCGAGGACATCGAAGAGCTGGTGGACTTGGCCACGGTGGACGTGTCGTTCATCTCCCTCCGGCTCGTCCTTCCTCCGCTCGGAGCGATCGTGAGGCCGGGGGGCGACGTGGTCGCCCTCGTCAAGCCCCAGTTCGAGGCCGGGCGGGACGCTGTGCGTCGCGGCGTGGTGAGGGACCCGATTGTGCATCAGGAGGTCGTAGACGGAATCGCCGCGTTCGCGCGGGAGGAACTGGGTTGGACGGTGCGGGGGACCGTCCCCTCCCCCCTCCTTGGGCCGGCCGGGAACCGCGAGTTTTTCGTGCACCTCACGGTGCGGTACGACCCACGCCAAGAGGCGCCTGTGGGCCGAGCTCCCCTCGTAGGGTTGGGTCACCCCCGGACCACATGCCGAAGGAGCTCCAAGAGAAAGGCGTCTACGGATAGGTCCGCCGCCGGTTCGCTGTAGTTGTCCTGTTGCCTTGCCTTGGTTCGGTCTGCCACCAAGAAGCATGCCGCCGTGTAGTGCCGTTCAAGCACCATCTTCCGGCACAGAAGCTCGTACCGCTTGACGTAGGAGGCATCGCGAAACTCGGCCAACACGGGGAAGTGTGGCTCGCGCACGGACACCGGAGCGCGCGATCCGGGAGCCTCTTCGAGCAGGAAGAGAAACCCCAGGAACGGTGGTGGTACAGTCTGAAACACGCGTTCCCGATAGGCGGTCCACAGGTCGAGCGCGCTTCCCAGTGCTTCCTCGGCGCGATTGTTGAAGTTGTTGCCAAAGGAAGGGCCTACCTGAGCTTTCAGTTCAAGCGCTGCCAGGAACTGTCCCTCGACAACAACGGCGAGGTCCCACTCCTTGGTCGGCCGGAAGAACCCCGGCAGGTAGGTCTGCCCCCGCCTGGCGTGGATGCAGTCCGTCGGTACACCGGCCTTCACCATCAACTCAACGATCGCGTCTCGGAACCCGTTCATCTGCTGCCCGCCGGTTACCGCAGCGCGCAGTCCACGATCGGCTGCACCCCGCTGCCGTTGAGATGCGGCCTGACGATCCCGGGTCGCCCAGAACTCCTGAACCGCTTCCCTGAAGAAGCGAGGGCCGATGAGGTCAGCGAGATCACGCGTCATGGTGGAGGGGTTGAACAAGGGGAAGCTGGGGCTGGACCACCGCGGAGACCCGACGACAGGCCATGCGGAAGTACTCCGGCTCGATCTCGTACCCGATGCTGTGGCGGCCCCACCGGGCGGCCGCGACGTTCGTTGTCCCCGTTCCGGTGAAGGGGTCCAACACCGTATCGCCCACGAACGAGAACATCCTCACCAGTCGCTCGGCAAGGGTCAGGGGGAACGGCGCCGGGTGACGGCGGGTGGATGCTCCGCCGATCATCCAAATCTGCTGAAACCAATCTCGGTGGCAGCTCTCGGGGATCACGGAGAGCAGCCGTGCGGCAAGGCCGGGCTTTCGGTATCCGCCCGGTTTGCGCTGGAACAGGATGTACTCGATGTCGTTCTTGATGATGGCGTTCGGCTCATACGGCTTCCCGAGGAACTGCGACCCTGTTTCGACTTCGAACACGGCGTTGCTGATCTTGTGCCAGATGATCGGGGCCAGATTATCAAAGCCGATCGTTCGACAGTGTTCCTGGATGCTGGCGTGGAGGGGAACCACAGCGTGTCGGCCGAAACGACGCCGCGGCAGGCAGACATCGCCCACCACGATCACCAGCCGCCCCCCGGGGACGAGAACTCTGAACACGTGGCGCCAGACCTCATCGAGCTCGCTCAGGAATCGCTCGTAGTCGCCGATCCGCCCCAGCTGCCCCTCGCACTCTGGGTAGTCCTTGAGGGTCCAATAGGGGGGAGAGGTGACGGCGAGATGGACACTCTCGTCAGGAATGTCCCTCATGTTTCGACTGTCACCGAGCACAAGTTGGTGCCGGGTGGGGATCGCCCGAGCGGCAACCTCGATGGCTGAGGTCAGCTGAGGATCGCGGGCAATCGCGGGTATGGCCCTCTTGTCCTCTGTCTCGGCTCTCTTGCGCACGCCAGAGGGCACCCAGCTCCACAGGTCGGTGGAGTCGCTCGCTGCCCCTGGAGATGTCAGCACCACGACGTTAGAAGACATGGCTACCTCTCCTGAGCCGGAGTCGCGTCAGCCCCCGCACCCCGTATCATACCAGCCAGATGGAGAAGGGCATGCGAATATGCACCACAGAAAAGAAGAACCGATGAAGATCCAGACAGCTCCGCTGACAGAGGAGAACCTTGGGGACGCGCCGGAGCGGGACGCCCATCCCTGGAGCTGCAAGTACTGCCTGTATTGGGGAGTACCCGGAACTCCGCAGTGACCCGGGCAAGGAAGACCGGGTGGCAAACCTCGAACAGAAGCTCGCTTGGGTCCGCCGGGGGCGGAGGGAGTTCGGGGACTGCGGCCGCCTTCTCTACGCCGAGGGCCTCGCGGTGGGCTACGCCCAGTACGGGCCCCCGAGCTTCTTCCCCACCGCGGGATCCTACCCGGCGGGGCCGGTGAGCGACGATGCCGTGTTCCTTGCGTGCCTGTTTGTTCCATCCCGCGCCCACCGGGGACGCGGCTGGGGGAGCGTCCTCCTCCAGGACGTCCTGCGCGAGCTGCGCCGCCGAGGGGTGAGCGCGGTGGAGACGTTCGCTCGGGTGGGGAACGCGGAGAACCCGTCCGGTCCCGTCGGGTTCTACCTCCGCCACGGGTTCGAGGTCCTCCGCGACGACCCGGAATTCCCCCTCCTCCGCCTCAACCTGTCCCGTTGATCGCGGTTCCCCCCAGGATCCGCTCCACTGTGGCGCGGAGCCGGGGATGGTGGGTCCCCTCCCAGTAGAGCTTCCCGCAGCGGCGGCACAAGAGGTACTCGTCCCGCCACGCGGCGACGCGAGGCGGGATCCTCTCGCGAACCTCTTCCTTCTCCACCGGCGAGAGGACTCCGCCACAGGCCAGACACCGCGTGAACGGTCGCACCTGACTTGTGAGATCGAACCGCCGCACGACCTCCCGCGCCTGTTCGACCGGATCGGTGGACCGGACCCAGTACCCGTGGGTGAGCGCGCCGCGCTTGAGAAGCTCCCGGTCGCGGGTGAGGACGATCCGCCCCTCGCGGACGGCGGACGCGACGAGATCCTCGTCTCGGCATCCGTTTGCGTGGACGGCCTCAAGCCCAAGGAGCCGGAGGAACCGGGCGAGTTTCCCCAGATGATCATCGAGGAGGAACGCGAGGCGACAAGGGGGTTCCTTCCGTACGCGGAGGAGTCCCTTCACATCGAGGCGCTCGAACTTGGGGTACACGGCAAGCCGGTCTCCGTCGCCCAGCCGCGCGGCAAAGTCCACCGACTCGCCGTTGAGGAGCACGAGCTCGACCTCGACGTGGGGCACACCGAGGGACTCGATCGCGTCCTTGACCGCGGGCGTCCCCTGGAACGGGTAGAGGACCGCCCTCTGCCTCCACTCCGGAGGGAGGAAGTCGTTCAGCTCCCCGTACACGCGGATGGCCGCCGCTCCCTCTGCCACCCTCTCCCCTACGGGATGCGGAAGATCGCTTTCGCTCGGTCCACCTTGTCCACGGT
Source organism: Candidatus Bipolaricaulota bacterium (assembly GCA_014360985.1). Taxonomy (GTDB): domain Bacteria; phylum Bipolaricaulota; class Bipolaricaulia; order Bipolaricaulales; family Bipolaricaulaceae; genus Bipolaricaulis. Next base: position 29,443 of record JACIWK010000008.1, on the reverse strand, counting down.
GAACACGATCTGGTTCTTCTCCACGGTGCAGTAGCAGGAGAGGACGTTGATCCCCTCGTCGGCGAGCCGGCCGAGGATCGAGGCCAGCTGCCCCGGCTGGTGGGGCATGGCCATCATCAGCGCTTCGCGCTCCTCGAACTCGACCTCTTTAGCGCGCAGGACCTTGCGCGTCTTATCGGGGTTGTCGGTCACGATCGCGATCACGCCCTCGTCGAGGACGGTCACGCCGGCGACCGCTTCCAGGTTCACGTGCTCCGCGCCCAGCGCCTCGGAGATCTCGGCCAGGGCTCCTGGGTTGTTGCCTAAGATGAACGAAAACTCCTTCACCGTGGGTCACCTCCGCCCGAATCCTACCACGGGCGGGGCCCTCCAGGAAGACCCGGCCTTGTCGCCGCATGTGGCTGGATGGAAATTCCCTGGCGGACCTGTAGGCACACAGAATGGGAAGAACGCCTAGGGACTGAGCTTGCGGACGACGACGTGGAGGTGCTCGGTCGCGTCCCGGTACTGGGGGAGCTCGCACGTCTCCTCTGCGAGCCGGAGGACGTTCGCGTAGGCCACGGGATCCGTGCCCGCCATCGCTTCGAGCTCGGCGAGGGCCTGCGCGAACGCCACCGCCCGCGGCGAGAGGTCGACCAACGTCACCCGGAACCCGCGCCGCAGGAGCTCGACCGTGTACCGGCCCGGGCCCCCGCCGATGTCAGCGAGGTGCCCTGATGTGGGGAAGTGCTGCCCGATCAAGTGGAGGGTGGTCACGAGTTCCAGCCGCCGATACGGACGGTCCAGGCGCCCCCATTCCCGTTCCACCTCGCGGTCGTAGTAGCTCCGCACCACCTCGCTCATCGGGCCCATTCTAGGCTCCGCACTCCCGTTGGCAAAGGGAAGGGATGGGAGCTACCCTCCGCGCGATGAAGGTGATCGGGATCGCGGGGCCGGCCGGGTCGGGGAAGTCCACCGTCGCCCGCCTCCTCGCCCAGCGCCCAGGGTTCGCCCACCTCGATTGCGACGAACTGGTCCGGGAAGCCTACCGCCCCGGCGGGCCGGCCCACGCCGCGCTCGCCGCCCGGTTCGGGAAGGGCATCGTCGGCCCGGATGGGGCGATCGACCGCCAGAGACTGGCTGAGCTCGTCATCGCCGATCCCACGGTGAAGGCCGACCTCGAGGCGATCGTCCACCCCATGGTGATGGAAACGGTGCGAGAAGCGATCGCCTCTCATCGCGCCGGGGGCACGGACGTCCTCCTCGTGGAGGGGGCACTCCTCGCCACCTCGCCCCACGTCGACCGGGAGCTGTTCGACCTCGTGGTGTGGGTGGAGGTCCCTGAACGAGAGCGGAGACGGAGGCTCGCGCGGGCCTTCCCTTCCGAAGTCGCCGCGCAGCGGCTCGCCTTAGGCCGGGAGGTTGCCCTACCCACGGACCCGCGCGTCCGGATCGTGGACGGCGTCGGATCCCCCGAGGAAGTGGCCGCGCGGCTCCTCACGCTCGCGAAGGCCTGACGCGGCGGCCACGAGCTCGAGATCGGAGCAAGGGATCGCTCCGTCGGCCACGAGCTGGTACCTCTCGTGCCCTTTCCCGGCGAGGAGGACCACGTCCCCCCGCCCTGCTTCTTCGAGCGCCCACCGGACCGCCTGGGCCCGATCGAGCTCGATCCGGTACGATCCGCCCATCGCCCGCACCCCCTGCACTACCGCCTCCGCAATCGCGCGCGGATCCTCGCCTTTGGGGTTGTCGGACGTGATCAAGGCGAGGTCGGCGTGCTGGGCGACGATCCCCCCCATGAGCGGACGCTTCCCCTGGTCGGCCTCGCCATTGGCCCCAAACACGACGAGGAGCCGACGGGCGTGGGGACGAAGCGCGGACAGGATCTCGAGGAGCGCCTGGGGGTTGTGGGCGTAGTCCACCACCGCCATCGCCCCGTTGGGGAGCGGGAAGCGGGTCCACCGCCCCGGCGGAAGCGTGGCCGTCCCAAGGCGGGCCGCAATATCAGGAAGGGGCACGCCAAGCGCCCACGCCGTGGCCACCACGGCGAGCGCGTTGGCGACGTTGTGTCGGCCTGGGAACGGGAGGCGGACATGCGCTGCCCCATCCGGCGCCTCCACCATGAACTCCGCACCAGCGGCACCCAAGCGCAGGCCCCGCGCCCGGACGTCCCCGCGATCGATTCCGTACCGCACCCGCTTGCCCCGACAGGTAGCGAGGAATCGCCCCCCAGACCGATCTTCGGCGTTGACGATCCCGATGCCATCCGGAGGGAGCATCCGGAACAGGCGGAGCTTGGCATCGAGGTAGGCGTCCGTCGTGCGGTGAAAATCGAGGTGGTCCCGCCCCAACCCCGTGAACACCGCCGCCGCGAGGTGAGTGCCCACCACGCGCCGCTGGGCGAGCCCGATCGAGGAGGCCTCAAACGCGAACGCCTCCTTCCCTTCCGCCACCGCCTCGGCGGCCAGGCGCTGCAGATCCGGGGCCTCGGGGGTGGTGACGCAGGACAGGCCCTCCCGCTCCACCCGCACCGTGGTCAGGGTTGCGCACGCAGGGAGGACCTGACCGAGGAGGTGGACGACCGTCGTCTTCCCGTTCGTCCCCGTGACCCCGATCGTGCGGAGCTTTGTTGTGGGATGCCCGTAGAAGGCGGCGGCAGCGTGGGCCAGGGCGGCCCGAGCATCGGGAACGCAGACGTAGGGGAACGGAGCCTCGGCCAACCTTCGCTCCCCGACCACCACCCGCGCCCCCCGCGTCAGCGCCTCGCCGATGAACGCATGGCCATCAACCCGGCCTCCGACGAGGGCGAAGAAGAGGTCGCCTGGCCTCACAAGACGCGAGTCCCACGCCAGTCCGCGCACTTCGATCGCGCCCACGGCGCAGCGGGGGGAAAAGGACGGCAGGAGCTCATCGACCGTGGGCATAGGACCATGCTAGATGGGTCCCGCACCGTGGGACAGGACACGCGGGAACGCACCGCGTCCCGCGTGGGCCTACGTGTACTTGTCGGCGACGGCGGAAGCGGCGTAGGCCTCGGGCTTGGTCCGCACGCGGTACCCCACCCCGAGGATCATCCCCACCACTTCCTCCACGAGGTCCCTCGTCCGACCGTTGCGGCCGATGTCGACGTGGATCTCGAGCTGGAACCCGGCCGCCCCACGGTCCTTGAGGGCGCCGATCAGCTCCTCGGCCGTCTCGTAGGAGAGCCATGCCTCGCGGTAGATGCGCTCGCGGAGGCTCTGCGGCCGCTTGGCCTTCGTCCGGCGCCAGAAGTAACGGCCACCCCGCCCGACTCGGTGCACGACGATCGCCGCCACGTACTCCACCTCATCGCAGTACGTCTGGGAATCAGTGCCGACAACGACCTCGTACGCGTCCTCCGGGGCAGCGGACATCATCGCTAGGATCTCATCCACAACCTCTTTGAACGAGAGCTTGCCGAGGGTTGGACTGTGATAACACGAACCATCAGGCATGGCGGGCCAATCTTAGATCGCGGATGAAGGGGAATCAACCGCCGGCAGGGTGAACGTGAACACCGCCCCCCCTTGGTTCTCCACCCAGATGCGCCCGCCATGGGCCTGGACGAGCTCGCGGGCAATGGCCAGCCCCAGCCCTGTCCCCTCGCCGCTGCGCGACGCATCGCCGCGGTAGAGGCGTTCGAACACATGGGGCAGATCCTGAGGGGATATCCCCGGACCCTGATCCCGCACCGTGACGAGGATCTCCACTCCCTCGGGCCTGACGCTCACCGTGACCGTCCCGCCAGGGGGAGAGTAGCGGAGGGCGTTGTCAAGGAGGTTCCCCAGAACCTGGCGAATGCGACGCGGATCCACATCGGCACGAAAGCCAGGTTGGGCCTCCACCACCAACGTCACCCGTTCCTCCGCCGCGGTCGGGCGCACTCCCTCCACCACCGCCCGGACCAGGTCCCCGATGTCGGTGGGCTCCCGCACGAGCTGGAGGTGCCCCGCCTCGGCGAGGGTGAGGGTGCGCAGGTCCTCGACAAGATCGGCCAGATGCAGGATCTGGTCGTACACCAGGGCCAGGCCCTCTGGAGTGAGGGGGAAGACCCCGTCGAGCATCCCCTCGAGGTTCCCCCGCACCACCGCCAGCGGGGTCCGCAGCTCGTGGGCGACGTCCGCGAGGAGGTTCTGACGGGACTTCTCCGAGCTCTCGAGGGCCACCGCCATCTCGTTGAACGCGCGGCCGAGGCGGCCGATCTCGTCCTGGGTGCGGATCGTCACGCGATGGGCAAGATCTCCCTTCGCAATGCGGGCCGTGGCCAGAATGAGCCGCTTGAGCGGTCGGGAGAGCTGAGCGGCGAGGAGCACCGCGAGGAGGGCCGCCGCGACGAGGGCCGCGGCCCCTCCCACCAGCACCGCGCGCTGGATCGAGCGGAGGAAGTCCTCCTCGAGGGGGTTGAGGGCAGCGATGTCGAGGGGAACGACGGTTCCCACCCGCACCCCATCAGCCATGATCGGCATCCCGTACCGTTCGACGATCGCCCGGAACTGCGGGTCGTCGGCTATGCATTCGCCGATCAACTCCTGCGCAGCGCAGCCCACCACCATGTAATCGCTGTCCACCACCATGAACTGCCCCCACGCGTTTCGCTCGTAGATCACCTCGCGCCCGCGGACGATGACCGCGACCGATGCGAAGATCGACCTCAGCACGTCCCAGTTGCCGCTCGACTCCCAGATCTGGGCGAGGGCCGCGGCGAACTCCTGGGCCGCGAGTTGCCGGTTCTCCTCCCGGAATGCATCGAACCGGGAGCTCACTTCGCGCGTGGTGAGGAAATACGTTCCCCCCGCCGCGAGAAACGCGATCAGGGCGAACGCTCCGAGGAGCTTCCAGCGGAAGGACACGGGTTACTCCCCCTCGGCGGGGCGGAACTTGTAGCCCACCCCATGCACGGTGAGGATGTAGATAGGGTCCTCCGGATCGGGTTCGATCTTGTGGCGGAGGTTCTTCACGTGGGAGTCCACCGTGCGGGGCAGGGTGGCGTACGTTCTCTCCTGGAGGGCCTCGAGAAGCTCGCGCCGCGTGAACACGCGGCCCGGATGGCGTGCGAAGAACGCGAGGAGATCGAACTCGGTAGGGGTCAGATCGAGGAGCGCTCCCCCGAGGCGGGCCTCCCGCGCCGCAAGGTCCACCGTGAGGTTCCCCACGCGGATCACCTCGGGGACCGTGGCCCCCTCCGTGCGCCGGAGGACGGCGCGCACCCGCGCCGCGAGCTCCCGCAGGCTGAACGGCTTCGTCACGTAGTCGTCGGCCCCCATCTCCAGGCCCGCCACACGGTCCGCCTCCTCCGTGCGGGCGGTGAGCATGATGATCGGGGTCGTCGCGCCCTGGCGGATCCGCCGCGCCACCTCCAGCCCGTGCATCCCGGGAAGCATCAAGTCGAGGACCACGAGGTCGGGTTGGAGGTTCTTGAACAGGGTCCACCCCTCCTCGCCCGTGAACGCGACCTCCACGCGGTACCCCTCACGCATGAGGTACGTCTGGACCATGCGCGCGATCTCCCGCTCATCCTCCACGACGAGTACCGTCTTCATGTCCATGGTTAGCCTACCCAAAGGAGGGAGAGGGGGCGAGGGATCCCTCGACCCCTCTCGTCGATCGGGGGGTGGTTCCGGTGGCTGGGCTCTCGCGTGCTCTTCCACCGCGATGGACTATCCACCCTCGCCGTCGAGGGGAAGTGCAGGGGGTGTGAAGATCCCGCGGAGGCCGCTACCATGTGTCCCAACATGCCACGGGATCTCACGGATCTCCTCTATCCCCGGTCGGTGGCGGTGGTCGGGGCCTCCGCCACGCCGGGCAAGATCGGGCATGCGCTCTTCTCCAACGTCGCCGGGTTCACCGGGCCCGTGTACGCGGTGAACCCAAGCCACAAGCAGATCCTCGGCCGGCCGTGCGTCCCCACCGTGGCCGACCTCCCCGCGGATGTGGACCTCGCCATCATCGCCGTCCCCCCCGCCGACGCGCTCCGCGCCCTCGACGCCTGCGGGAGGAAGGGAATCCGCAATGCGGTCGTGATCACGGCGGGGTTCAAGGAACGGCGGGGGGAGGGGATCGAACGGGAGCGGGAGCTCGTGCGCATCGCCTCGGCGCACAGGATGAACGTGCTCGGGCCGAACTCGTTCGGGCTCATCTCCCCGCGCGCAAGGCTCAACGCGACCTTCGCCCCGCGGGGGGCGTTCGCGGGCACGATCGCGTTCATCTCCCAGTCCGGGGCCCTGGGCAGCGCGGTCTTGAACTGGGCTTGGCAGAGGGAGGTCGGGTTCTCGTTCTTCGTGTCGCTTGGCAACAAGGCCGTGCTCGCCGAGAACGACCTCCTCGCGGCCCTCGCCCGCGACCCGGAGACGAGGGTCATCGCGGCCTACCTCGAGGGGGTCGAGGATGGGCCGGAGTTTGTGCGCCTGGCGAGCGAGGTGACGCGGGACAAGCCCGTGCTCGTCCTCAAGGCGGGGACCACGGAGGTTGGAGCGCGGGCGGCGGCGTCCCACACCGGGGCCCTTGCCGGATCGGACCGCGCCTACGACGCCGCGTTTCGGCGGGGCGGGGTCCTCCGCGTCCGGACGGTGGAGGAACTGCTCGAAGGGGCGGTCGCGCTCTCCCAGCAGCCGCTGCCGCGCGGGCGGAGGGTCGGGATCGTGAGCAACGCCGGCGGGCCGGCGATCCTGGCCGCGGATGCGGCCGCGGACGAGGGCCTCGAGCTACCCCCTCTCTCCCCTGGCACCGTGGCCTCCCTCGTCGAACGCTTCCCAGCGGCGAACATCGCCAATCCGGTGGACATCCTCGCCGATGCCTCCGCCGACCAGTTCCAGGACGCGGTGGAGTGGGTCCTCGCTGACCCCAAGGTGGACATGGGGCTCGTCCTCACCGCCCCGCACCCCGTGCTGACCTTTGCTGAGCTGGCACGGATCCTCGCCGCAGCGCATCGCCGGCACGCCAAACCGGTCGTGGCGAGCTTCCTCGCTGGCGAGATCGGGGACGAGGCGGAGAAGATACTGAGCGCAGCCGGAGTCTCGGCGTACTTCGAGCCTGCCCGCGCCGTGCGGGCCCTGGCGACCCTCGCTCGCTATCGGGAGGTGCAGGACCGCCCACCCCCCGACCGGTCCACGGTGGATGCCGACCGGGCTCAGGCGCGGGAGCTCCTGGGCTCACGCGGCCCTCGGCTGGGCGTGGAGTCGCTCGATCTCCTCACGGCCTACGGGATCCCCGTCGCGCGGGGCGGGGTCGCGCGCGGCCCGGACGAGGCAGAAGCGCTCGCCCAGGATCTGGGGGAAGAGGTCGTCCTCAAGGTCGTCTCCGCCGAGGTCGTCCACAAGTCCGATGCGGGCGGGGTGAGGATCGGCGTTCCCGGGAGCGGGGTTCGGGACGTCTACCGGGAGATGGTCCGGGCAGTCCCGGCCGCGACCGGCGTGTACGTGCAGGAGCTCCTCCCGCCGGGCGAGGAGGTCATCGTGGGGATCGTGCGTGACCCCACGTTCGGGCCCCTGGTGATGTTCGGGCTGGGTGGGGTGTTGGTGGAGGTGTTGGAGGACGTGGCGTTTGCCCTCGCCCCCCTTTCCCGGGGCGAGGTGGAGGAGCTTGTGCGGAGCATCCGAGGGTTCCCGCTCCTTGAGGGGGCGCGGGGGCGGCCGTCGGTCCACCTGCCGGCCCTCGTCGAGGTTGTGGAGCGGATCAGCCACCTCGCTGCCGACTTCCCCCAGATCCAGGAGCTCGACGTGAACCCGCTCCTCTGCTACCCGGATCGCGTGGTGGCCGTGGACTTCCGCGCCACCCTCGGCTGAACCCCACATCCTCATCGCGGTGAACGCCATTCGCCTGAGCGTGGGAGAGCGGAAGCGGGGCCCCCGCAGCGTCCTCGGCGTTCCCTGCGGTAAGGGTCCGTTCGGCTGGCTACGGCTGGGCTTCGACCTCGATCGTGATCTCGGTGGAGAGTGAGTGGGCAACCGAGCAGTAGCGCTCGTGGGAAAGCTGGGCCGCCTTGCGCAGGTTCTCCTCCGGCACGCCCTCCGCCCGGAAGAGGAGCTTCGCCTTGCGGAACGCCTTCGGGTGGTCCGAGGCGCGCTCCGCGGCGATCACGATCTCCAGGCTCCGCGGCGGGGTGCGCATCTTCCCGAGGATCGACACCACGTCCATCCCCGTGCATCCCCCGAGCGCGAACAGGAGGAGCTCGGTGGGCCGGGGGCCGGAATCCTCGCCCCCCGCCTCGCGCCCCGCGTCCATAGTCGCCCTGTGGCCGGAGGGGCCAACCCCCACGAACCTCATTCCTTCCTCCCAGGTTACCTTGGCTTCCATGCTCGGAGCGTACCCGCCCGCAGCTGTCATCTCAACGGTTCAACGACAGTTGAACTATCCTTCGGAGGCGGCTATACTCGGTCCGTGGACCGAGGGATCGTGGACCTCGCGAAGGCGTTCGCTGCCCTGGGAAGCGCGGAGCGGATTCACATCCTGAGCTACCTGCTCGCGCGCAACGGCCCCCACTGCGGCCAGATCGCCCGTGCGCTGGGGATCTCCACTTCCGCGTTCTCGTACCACCTACGGATCCTGGAGGAAGCGGGGCTCGTGGAACGGAGCCGCGACGGGCGCCTGCACTGCTTGAGCACGACGGCGGCGTTGAAAGAGCTCCTCCCGCCGGCCATCCGCAAGAAGCTAACCGAGGAGGGAACGAAATGGACCAGCAAGTTGAGCGCGAGGTGATCGTCTACAGCACCCCCACCTGCCCGTGGTGCCAGGTGGCCAAGCGGTACCTGGAGGGCCGGGGGATCGCCTACACCGAAGTGGACGTGTCCGCCGACCATCAGGCGGCGATGGAGATGGTGCGCCGGACCGGGCAGCAGGGCGTTCCGGTGATCGAGATCGACGGCGAGTTCGTGATCGGGTTCGACCGCGCCCGGATTGATGCCTTGCTCGGACTGAGCTAGGGGCTGAGGCAGTGTTCAGGCCAGCTGCGTATGAGCGGCTGGTTGAGCAGCGGATGATGTTGCCTGAGGCGCAGCTGTGGATGGTCAGTTATCAATGGACGCCATCTCTTACGACCCTTCCCTGTCAGCGACCGAACCCCGGCCGTTGTGGCCCGCCCGCCCAGAGGCAGGTCCGAGTTGCGAGCGAGGGTCCGGGACGAAGGAGGCAGGGGGTCTCGACAAGGAAGCACGCTCCGGAAGAGATCATCGCCAAGCTATGGGAAGCCGACGTGCTCCGAGAACCTGCCCGAGACGCGCGGCGACCCTCTGCCCCCGGTTCTGTTTCGTCACCGGGTGACGCGTGGTGGAGGCGAGCGGGATCGAACCGCCGACCCCCGGCTTGCAAAGCCGGTGCTCTCCCAGACTGAGCTACGCCCCCGAAAGGACGGCCGCCCCAAACGGTTGCTGGGTTATACAGAGAGCGGTGGGGAGCGTCAAGGACGCCCCCGGCAAGCGGCCCCCGCCCAAACCGGGGATAATGGCGCCTCATGGCGGCCATCACGATTGAGCAGATCCCGCTCGGCGATCGCCGGTTACGAAAGTTCGTCGCCGTGCCCTGGCACATCCACCACGGGGACCCCCACTGGACCCCTCCCCTCACGGCGGACCTCCTCGGGAGCCGTCTCCTCGGCCTGACCGGCCTCCTCACCCCCACCCACCCCTACCACAGAATGGCCGACGTCACCCACTTCCTCGCCCGGAAGGGCCCGCGCCTCGTCGGCCGGGTATCAGCGGCGGTCAACCACCGTTTCAACGAGTACCACAAGGCGAACCTCGGGTTCTTCGGGTTCTACGAGTCTGTCCCAGACTACACAGTCACGGAGAGGCTCCTCGACAGCGCCCGGGGGTGGCTCGCCAAGCGGGGAGTGGACGCGATGCGCGGCCCGGGCGGGTACTCCAACGCGACCCACGAGTCGCACCAGGCAGTGCTCGTCCACGGGTTCGACACCCCACCCACGGTGGAACTGACCCACAACCCGCCCTACTACGGGGAGTACCTCGAGCGGTACGGCCTGCGCAAGGTCAAGGACTATCACGCGTACTGGCTCGCCCCCTCCCAGCCCCAGGACCCCCGCCTGGAGCGCCTCGTCGCGGCCGCGCGGTCCCGCCGGGGGATCGAGACCCGGTCCCTCGACATGCGCCGCCTCAAGGAGGAGGTGGACAAACTTGTCTTCGTCTACAACGAAGCGTGGGCCGCCAACTGGGGGTTCCTGCCGATCACTCCCGAGGAGGCGGACGCGCTGGCGCGGAGCCTGAAGACGATCGCTGATCCGGACTTGATCCGGTTCGCCTACGTGGAAGGGGAGCTGGCGGCGATGATCGGGGCGATCCCCGACCCCAATGTGGCCCTGAGGCCCACATGGAACCCGCTTCTCGATCTGGACCTCGTGCGGGTGGCGCGGCTTCTTGCCCAGCGCCGCCGCATCCGGACGGGGCGGATCATGTTCTTCGGGATCCGCCCCCCCTACCGCAAGATCGGGGTGGACGCGGTCCTGTTCCATGAGGTGCTCACCATCGCCTGGGGGAAGGGATACCGGGCTGGCGAGGGGTCGATGCTCCTCGAGGACAACGACCTCATCCTCCGCGCCTGTGAGGCGATGGGCGGCTACCTCTACAAGACGTGGCGGATCTACGAAATGCCCATCTCGTAGTCCGTCAACCGTTGTCCGTGGTCCGCCATCCGTAGACCGCTGCCCGTGATCCGTGAGGTCGCAGGTAGCAGTGAGGCCCGAAAAGGGTTGCAGGGCCAACGGATCACGGAAAACGAGGAACGGTATAATCCCTGCGTGGCGGTACAAAACAGGATCCGCAAGGTCAGGAAGCGCGACCGATCGCTGGTCGCATTCGATCAAGGGCGGATCGTCCACGCCATCCTCCGCGCCACCCGCTCGGTGGGCGGGTTCGCCCTCGATCACGCCCCGGGCGTGAACGATCGCCTGTTTTCGTGCGGGGACGACGAGCACATCGCTGCGTTCCTGTCCGACGTCGTGGTCGCCACCCTCAATCGCGACCCCCGCCACTGGATCGCCAACTTCCCCCCCACGATCGAGGAGATCCAAGACACGGTGGTCCACGTCCTACGCAGCTTTGGGTTCGTCACCGTGGCCGATGCCTACGAGTGCTGGCGGTGGGGCAAGCACTGGGTGCGGTCCGGGGCGATCACGATGGACGAGTTCGTGGGGAACGGTTACCCCATTCCCCTCCACGAGGAGACGCTCGCCTGGAACCGGGAGCACGGCTGCGACAGCGTGGAGGGGCTCAACGCGATCATCCGCACCGGGAAGCTCCCCGACCTCGTGGAAGCGGCGACCGCGCGCTACGAGCAGTCAGTGGACGAGGCAGCCGGGAAGGTCCTCGCCCACGCCAAGAAGGGGAACCTCCGGATGATCTGGATCTCCGGGCCATCCTCGTCCGGGAAGACAACGACCACCGTCAAGCTCCTCCAGCGGCTGGAACGGGAGGGGCTGCAATTCCTGATGTTGAACCTGGACGACTACTTCTGGCCGCTGGTCGAGCATCCCACGGATTGGCTCAACGACCGCAACTTCGAGACGCCGGAGGCCCTCGACATCCAGGCCATCAACCGCCACCTGCGGGCCCTGCTTGCGGGTCAGACGATCGAGAAGCCGATCTACAGCTTCAAGGAGGGGCGCCACGTCGGCACGAAGCCCGTCCGCCTGCGGAAGGGGCAGGTCCTCCTCCTCGACTGCCTCCACGGCTTCTACCCTCCCCTCACGGCGGGCATCGAACGGGAGGCGATGTTCCGGCTGTACATCGAGGCGGCGAACATGCTCTACGAAGGGGACGGCACGAGCGAACGGCTGACCCAGTTCACGGACGTGCGGCTGCTCCGGCGAATGCTGCGCGACGCCAAGCACCGCAACCACCCCCCGCTCCAGACCCTGCTTCACTGGCACTACGTCCGCGCCGGAGAGCTGTTCTCGATCATCCCCCTCATGGGCCTCGCGGACCACGTCGTGAACGGGGGGATGCCGTTCGATCTTCCCGTCCTCAAACCGTTCTTCCTTCCGGACGGGATCTGGCCCAAGCCCGATGAGGTCGCGCCCTACGACACGTTCCTCGACGCGCGGCTCCGCTACCGGCGAATCGCGAACCTCCTGGGGCAGGTCGCGGGACTGACGCTGTGGGAGGTGGAGGACCACGCTCTGATCCCCGGCGACCACCTCGTGCGGGAGTTCATCGGCGGAAGCACGCTCAAGATCCCCCACAACGAATAGTCGAAACCCGGAACGTCCCAAGTCAGCAGGCAGACCGACCCATCCCCAGACGGCCGGGTTTGAGGATGATCAGAGCTGAGACTTGCTGATTTGTGACTCTCTTGAAGGGGGCGCCTCCCCCGCCGGGGCAGGGGAGGCGCGGAGGGTGAGTGCGGAAGCGGGCTCTCTATCTCCGTCTGCCGCAGCTCCCAGAACTGCAATCTTCCACTTGCACCAACCGGGTCACCCTGGCCTCGGCCCCCGCACTGTCGGTCACGGTGAGCAGCACCACGAACTCCCCCGGGTGGTCGAAGGTGTGGGTGGCGATCATCCCTTCCCCGGTCGCTCCATCGCCGAAGTCCCACGTGTAGCGAGCGATGTCCCCGTCAGGATCAGACGAACCCGACGCATCAAACGTGACCGATTCCCCTTCGAACGGATCGGAGGGGAGGAACGTGAACGACGCTGTGGGAGGATTGTTGTGGGCGCGCACGAACGCCGTAGCCCGACCGGTGCCCGAGGTGCCCACGACGACCAAGGTCACGAGGTACTCCCCAGCGCGTTGGAAGGTGTGCTCGATTTCGGGGCCGGACACGACGGGGCTCCCGTCGCCCAGATCCCATAGGTAGTCGCTGATCGGCCCCTGGGGATCGGTGGAACGGCTCGCGTCGAGGTGGACGGACAGGGGGGCCTTCCCCTCGGTCGGCGAGGCGACGATCGTCGCGGTGACCCGTTGCACCGGGCCAAGCTCGGAGGTGCACCCAGACAGGATGAGAAGGAGGATCGCTCCTGCTCCGATCGTCCCTAGACGTTTCTTCATCGTCCTCACCCCGCGCAGCCGGGCCCACCCTGGATCTCGATCACCTGGGTCACCGTGGCTTGGGCGCCGACCTCATCGATCACGGTCAGGGTCACCGGGTAGGCCCCACCGTACCAGTACAGGTGCTCTACCTTCTCCCCCGTGGTCCATTCGCCGTTTCCGAACGCCCAGCGGTACTCCACGATCGCCCCGTTGGGGGACGTGGAGGCCGAGGCGTCGAACCAGATCGTCTCCCCCGTCCCCGGCCGCCACGGGGCATAGGAGAAGCGCGCTTGTGGCGCGGGGAACTGCACTTTGACTTCGCCCTCCCGGCGGCTGGAGAGGCCTTGTTCGTCGTACACCTCGAGCGTCACCCGGTACGTGCCGCCGCGGCGGTAGGTGTGGGAGACGATCGGCCCCAGCGCGCGGGTCCCGTCCCCAAAGTCCCAGATGTACTCCACGAGCTTCCCCCCCTCCGCGAAGGAGAGGGAACCATCGCACACCACGTTGAGGGGAGCGATCCCCTCGCTCGGGCGGATCGCGAACAGGGCTTGCGGCGGGATCACCTGGAACTTCGGGGTGCATCCCCCGAGGATGAGCGCCGCCAGCGCGCACCCCACCAAGAGCACCTTCTTCTTCATCGCACACCCCCTCACAGGTTGAACTCCATCCGCACCGCGAGCCCCAGCCACATGCTGGTGAACCCAACGGCATCCCCTGTGCCATCGGCGTTGAGGTCGAGCACCTCCGTCCCCGCGCGCGGCACGCCCCACGGAGCGAGTCGAAACCCGACCTCGAGGCCCGCGCTCGTCCCTCGTCCTAAGGGGAGGGATAGCTGGACCGCCACGGTCCCCATCGGGCCGCCTCCGGTGTAGGTCTTGTCCCCGACCGCGGGGAGGAACGGTAGCGACCAGTCGGTGGGGAGTGTGTCGGGGAACACGCACCGGTAGGCGATACGGGAAGCTCCCCACCCTGCAGAGACGGTCACCGCAAGCAGATCCGGGATGAGGACCAAGGAGAGCTCGGCCCCCAACGTGGCCAAGCCCACGTCGAGGGAGACGTCCACCGGATGGGAGGTCCCTCCCCCGATCTCCCACGAGCCCTGGGTCCGCGTGCTCGCCCCCGCCACTGCCACCTGGAGGCCGAACTGCCAGGTGTTGCCCATCGTCTCGTTGAGCCTGAACCCAACCCCCGTGCCGAGCTCGGGAAGGAGGGGGACGGGGTCGCCCCCGACCCGCTCGTTGACGAAGGCCAAGGCCTGATTCGTCAGGCGAACGAACGCGCTGAGGGTCGGCATCCCGAACAACACCCACTGGGCTGAGGACCCGACCGCGAGCGTCGCCGCCCCTCCAACGACGCCCGCCGCCAACAACGCTAACCCTGCTCCCAGCGCTCGCATTGCAGCCTCACGTGATGAAGGCTACGTCCCCACGGGCGCCGGTCCGAGGACAGGGCAGGCTCGCCTAGGGTCGGTTCGTCACGCCGCGGCGGTACCGAGTTCCCGTGCCACGAGGTCAAGCGTCCGCTCGATGTCGGGGCGGGAGACCCCGAGGTGCGTCACCATCCGCACGCGGCGGGGGGAGGTGCCCGCCCCGGCGGGGGAGGCGAGGACGCCCCTCGCGGCGAGCCCCCGGCAGAGCGTGGCCGCATCCGGCCCTCGTTCGATCTCGAAGATGACGATGTTCGTCTCCGGCGGCCACACGGAGAGGCCCTCGATCTCGCTGAGGCCAGCGGCGAGGAGGCGGGCGTGGGCCTGATCCTCGGCGAGGCGGTCCACGTGGTGATCGAGGGCGTACAGGCCAGCCGCGGCGAGGATCCCCGCCTGGCGCATCCCACCCCCGAGCGCCTTGCGGGCCCGGCGCGCCTCGGCGATGAACTCCCGCGGCCCGCACAGGATCGACCCCACCGGGCAGCCGAGCCCCTTGGAGAGACAGAACATGACGGAGTCGAACCCCGCCACGAGCTCGCGGGCGGGAATCCCCGTGGCCACGGCGGCGTTGAAGACCCGCGCTCCATCGAGATGGACGGGGATCCCGCGACCGTGGGCGAGGTCGAGGATCTCCCGCGCCCCGGCGAGGGGCCAGATCCGGCCGCCAGCCCCGTTGTGGGTGTTCTCGAGACAGACGAGCCCCGTCGGCGCGAGGTAGTAGATGTCGGGCCGGATCGCGGACGAAACCTGGTGAGCGGTGAAAATCCCCCGCTCCCCGACGAGGACGCGCGGCTGAACCCCTGAAAAGCGGGCCATCGTCGCCAGCTCCACGTTGTAGATGTGGGAGTCCGCCTCGACGATCACCTCCTGGCCGGGGCGGGTGTGGCAGGCGATGGCGATCTGGTTCCCCATCGTGCCCGAGGGCACGAACAGCGCGGCCTCTTTCCCGAGGAACGCCGCCGCCCGTTCCTCGAGCCGGCGGACGGTGGGGTCCTCGCCATACACGTCGTCCCCCACTTCCGCCATCATCATCGCCTGCCGCATCGCCGCCGTGGGCAGGGTCACCGTGTCCGAGCGTAGGTCGATCACGTCCACCCCTCCTCCCCGATCAGGGGCACGAACGTACACGGGCAGAGATGGCGGTGCACGAGCCGTCCCCCCTCGCGGTGGACGAGCGTCAGCTCCTGGTTGAACCGCCCCCCAACCGGGATCACGAGCCGCCCGTGGGGAGCGAGTTGGGCGATGAGCCCCTCCGGGACCCGCGGGGCTCCGGCAGTGACGAGGATCGCGTCGAACGGGGCCTCGTCCGGCCATCCCTTCGTCCCGTCTCCGACCCGAAAGCGCACGTTCCGGTAGCCAAGCGCGCCCAGCTTCTGCTCGGCAGCACGGGAAAGCTCGGGGACCCGCTCCACCGTGTACACCGTCCCCGCCAGCTCGGCGAGGATCGCTGTCTGGTAGCCTGAACCCGTCCCCACCTCCAGCACGCGATCCGTCGGCGCGAGGGCGAGGGCCTCCGTGGACAGGGCGACGATGTACGGCTGGGAGATGGTCTGGCCACAGCCGATCGGGAGCGGGCAGTCATCGTAGGCGTAGGGCACGAGATGGGGGGGGACGAACTCGTGCCGGGGGACGCGGGCGAGCGCCGCCAGCACCCGTTCGTCGCGGATCCCCTCCTCCCGGAGCGCGGCGAGGAGGGCCTCGCGCGATCGGGTGAGCTCCCCCTCAGGCCGCAGCGGATCCCCCACGGCCGGGGTCCCCTCCCCGCTCGAACGCGGCCAACGCCTCCTGCGCCCGCGCGAGATCCTCCGCTGGCACGAGGATCTGGACCTCGGCCAGCCCGTCCACCGTGAACGGATGTACGGACGGTGGGACATGCGTCCTGAACTGGACAGGGATCCCCTCCCCCCGCAGGAAGCCCGCCAGAAGCTGGGCACGGGGCTCGCCGATCTCCGTGGTCAATACCTCCCAATCGTTCATCCTGCCTCCCGAAGGTCGAGCTCGTTGTGGACGAGGGTGATGCACTGGTGCCCCTGGAGCACCACCGGCCCGACCGAGATCCGCGGGAAGGGGGCGAGGAGGGCCGACTCGGACGGCGTGAAGTCCTGGTGATCGGAGAGGATGAGCGCCGGGTGGTCCGGGATCCTCGCCGTGCGCATCGGTTCGCCACCCTCGTCCAGGACAACCGGCGCGGCCCCCGCAGCGCGCAGGTCTGCAAGGAGCGGGGCGAGTCCGATCCGGCGCACGGTGATCCCCGGAGTGGCGAGTCGCTCCTCCCCCGGAGGGAGACCGCGGGCCGCGCACAGCGCCTCCCGCAGGAGGGCCCCCGTGGACCGCTCATCGGGGTTCAGATGCCGCAGCCGTGGCCCCCACAGGCTGATCGTCAGTTGGTCCCGGATCGCCAAATGGAGCACCACCTCCTTGCGAATCCCGTGCGAGACGAGGAACGCCTCGGTCGCCGCACGGCACAGGACGTCGAGGCGGCCTGCTCCTCCCGGGAGATCGGACAGGGAGAACTCCCCATCGAGGGGAGCAGTATGGCTCACCATGACGAACGTCCGCACCCACCGATCCTAACGAACCGTCCCCCCACGGCCAAGGACGCCGTGGACTGGGGGAGAGCCGAGATGTACCATACGCCCCTCATGTATCTGATCGTCGTTGGTGCGGGTGGCATCGGCGCGGCGATCATCGACATCGCAGTGCACGATCGCCACAACGTCGTCGTCATCGAACGGGATCCGAAGAAGGCGGAGGGGATCAGCCGGCGGTACGACGTGCTTGTGATCAATGCCGACGCGGCCTCGGCGGATATCCTCCGCGAGGCGGGGGCGGAGCGGGCGGATGCCCTCATCGCCACGACCCATGACGACGCGACGAACCTCATGGTCATCGCCGCTGCCGGTGACCTCGGGGTCCCGACGATCGTCTCCGTGGTCAACAACCCCGAGCACACGGAGCTGTTCCGTCGTCTCGGCGCCCACGTCATGGAAAACCCCGACGTCATCGTGGCTGGGTATCTGTACCACTCCGCATGGCACCCCCGCGTGCGGGATCTCGTCGCCCTCCCCGGGGGAGCGCAGGTGTTCCGGATCACGCTCAACGAGAACTCCCCCTTGGCGGGGCTATCCCTCCGCGAGGCGGGAAAGCAGGGGGTGATCCCGGAGGGCCTCCTCGTCGCTGCAGTGGAGCGGGACGATGAGCTCATCATCCCCTCCGGCAGCACGGTGCTCCAGGCCGGCAACACCCTCACCGTATTCACCACAGGCCACGTCCCGGAGTCCGTGATCGAGGGCCTCACCGGCTAGCTCGCATGGGGACAAAGGACCTCCGCATCGTCCTGCGGGACGTGGGGCTGCTTGCGCCGATGGTGGGGGTGATGGCGCTGTGCTCCTTTCCGGTGGCGCTCGTGTCCGGAGAGACGCATGTCCTGTGGCCACTGGGGTGCACCGTCCTCGCCGCCCTCGGCGTATGGGGAGCCCTCTACCTCCCGTTCCGCCGCGCGGAGGAGGCCCGGCTCAAGCACGGCCTCATCATCGCCGCCCTGGGGTGGCTCGTCGTGTCCGCCCTGGGGATGCTCCCACTGTGGCTCGTGTCCGCAGCCCCCGGGGGAGACCTCCCCTATGCCGACCTCACGAACGCGTTCTTCGAAGCCGTGTCGGGGTTCACGGGGACCGGGCTCACCATGGCTACCCGGCCGGACCTCCTCCCGCGGACCCTCCAATGGTGGCGGTCGTTCATGGAATGGGTGGGGGGAATGGGGGTGATCGTCCTCATGATCACCCTCATCGCTGGACCGGGGATGACCGCCGCCAACCTCTACGTCTCCGAAGCCCGGGGGGAGAAGATCCACCCCTCGGTGCTGTCCACGGTGCGCACGATGTGGTGGATCTTCGTTCTCTATACGTTCCTCGCCGTGGCCGGCCTGTGGGGGGCGGGGATGCCACTGTGGGACGCGGTGAACCACGCCATGACCGGCATCGCCACCGGCGGGTTCTCGATCTGGCCGGAGTCGATCGGCCGCTACAACTCCCTAGGAATCGAGCTCATCGTGATCCTGATCATGGTCGCGGGGGCGGTGAGCTTCGTCGTCCACTACCACACGCTCCAGCGTGGCCCGCGAACCCTCATCTCCGATGCCCAGACGCGAACGCTGCTGCTCCTCCTTCTCGGGGGGACGGTCCTCCTCTCGGTGGTGCGGTTGGGCAGCGTTGCGACCGACACGGCGTTCCGTGGCGGGGTGTTCCAGTTCGCCTCTGCCCTGACCTGCACAGGGTTTCAGACCACGTCCCCCCACACGTGGTCCGACGCCGCGAAGCTGATCCTAATCGTGGGGATGGTGATCGGAGGCGCGGCCGGCTCCACGGCGGGAGGGATCAAGGTGATGCGACTGTTGCTCCTCGTGCACGGGGCAAGCTGGCAGCTCAAACGATTGGCCCGCTCTCCGGACGCGGTGATCCCGCTGCGCCTCGGGAGCCAACCCCTTCCCGAACCCGTGGCGTTCCGGCGGATCAGCGAGGCGGCGGTGTTGGCAACCCTGTGGTTGTCCTTCCTCATCCTGGGGGCACTCCTCCTCTCCCGGTT
This sequence comes from Candidatus Bipolaricaulota bacterium, assembly GCA_014360985.1. GTDB lineage: Bacteria > Bipolaricaulota > Bipolaricaulia > Bipolaricaulales > Bipolaricaulaceae > Bipolaricaulis. Next base: position 10,459 of record JACIWK010000008.1, on the reverse strand, counting down.
CACCCCGGACGCGCGGCTGGCCGATCTCCTGTTCGAGGTCGCCTCGGCCCAAGGGAACGTCGGGCTGTCGGTGGGGATCACTGGGCCAACGATGCCCACCGCAGCCAAGCTCATCCTGTGCTTCAACATGTGGGTGGGGCGACTGGAGATCATCCCCGTGTTGATGCTCGTCCGCGGCCTCCTGAGCCGCGACTGAGTCCACGCCCCCCGGCGGCCTAGTGGTAGTACTGGGTGATGTTATCCACCCGGAGCCCGCGGCCGTAGTACTCGACCGCGGCCACCACCGCCTTCCCGACCATCTCCACGTCCACGAAGCCCCACAGGTACGGGCCCTGCCCGAACGCGGCCTCGAAGTCGTAGTACGTGGACTCATAGGGACCGAGCCACAGCTCCGTCTTGTACAGGATCTCCCCGTCCTGGCGGTAGACGGTGAGATAGCACGCCACGGTCTCGTGCCACGGGTTCATCACGATGAGCCCCGTGGATGCCTCTCCGACCTGGGTCCAGTACGCTCCCAGCCAGTAGGACACGCCACCGATCAGCTCGGGAACGGTCTGGCCGATGTGGTCCACCGCGACCAGATCCCCGTCGAGGAAGTACTCGAGCCCGAGGACAAGCGGGGCGTCACTGTCCACAGCCGCCACGCCCCAATGTGCGTCGCCTGCCGGGACGTACCGCCCAAGCTGGACGAACGCCCCCCCGTAGGGGGCGAGGGTCTGCGACCGTGTCCACAGCCGGACTCCGTAGGCATCGTAGACGCTCACCCGGACCTGGGCCGGTTGCGGCAACGTGTTGAGGAGGTTGATCTCTAGGTCTTGTCCCCCCGAGCGGTCGTAGTAGAACGCGTAGCGATACTGCCCACAGGCGAGCACGCCTCCCAGGGCCACCATCACCGCGAGAATCAGGATCTTGCGCATCATATCCTCCTTACCCAACGCATCCCCCACCGAGCCGCAGCCAGGGCTCCCGCACCGCCCGCGCCTCATCGAGGCGGCGCACCGGGGTCGTATGGGGAGCGTCACGGAGGAGCTCCGGGTGGTCCCGGGCCTCCGCCGCGATCCGCAGCATCGCCTCGGCGAACGCATCGAGGACTTCCCGGGGCTCGGTCTCGGTGGGCTCGATCATCAACGCCTCCTTGACGATGAGCGGGAAGTAGACCGTGGGGGGGTGGAACCCGTAATCCATCAGCCTCTTGGCGATGTCGAGCGTGCGCACCCCGTCCCCCAGGCCCTCTCCGGACAGGACGAACTCATGCTTGGCGAGGCGGTCGTAGGGGACCCTGTACGTGCCCTTGAGCTTTGCCTTGAGGTAGTTCGCCGCGAGGACGGCCCCGGCGGACGCCTCCCGCAGGCCCTCGTCGCCTAGGGTGAGGATGTAGGCGAGGGCCTTGGCGATGACGAGGGTGTTCCCGAAGTAGGGGTGAACCCGGCCGATCGACTTCGGCCGATCCCAGACGAGCCTGTATTTCCCGTCCTCACGCACGATGTCCGGCACGGGCAGGTAGGGGAGGAGGGCCTCGGACACGGTCACTGGTCCGGCTCCCGGGCCGCCGCCGCCGTGGGGGGTGGAGAACGTCTTGTGCAGGTTGATGTGGAACACGTCCGCCCCCATATCCCCCGGCCGGGCCCGGCCGAGGTAGGCGTTGAGGTTCGCCCCATCGAAGTAGCACAGCCCCCCTGCCTCGTGGACGAGCTGGGTGATCGTGAGGATGTCCTCCTCAAAGATCCCCAGGGTGTTGGGGACGGTGAGCATGATTCCCGCCACGTCCGGGCCGAGGGCGCCCTCCAGGGCCGCAAGGTCCACCATCCCCCGGCGGTCGGAGGGGAGGGAGACCACCGAGAACCCCGCCATCGCCGCCGAGGCGGGGTTCGTGCCGTGGGCGGAGTCCGGCAGGAGGATCTTCGTCCGCACCCCGAGCTCGCCCCGGTCCTCGAGCCACCGCTTGAGGAGGAGCATCCCCGTGAGCTCGCCGTGCGCGCCGGCCGCGGGCTGGAGCGTGATGCCCGGCATGCCCGCGATCCCCTTGAGGCACTCCCCCATCTCCCACAGGAGCGCCAGCGCTCCCTGGCACTCCTCGGCGGGGAGGAGGGGGTGCAGCTCGGTGAACCCAGGGTGCCGGGCGAGGTCCTCGTGAAGTTTGGGATTGTGCTTCATCGTGCACGAGCCCAACGGATAGAACCCCGTGTCCACCCCGTAGTTCATCCGGGAGAGGGCGGTGTAGTGGCGAACGAGCTCGGGCTGGGAAACCTCGGGGAGGCGAGGCCCTTCCCTCCGCCGCAGCGACGGAGGGAACCGCGCAAGCAGCTCCTCCTCCGCCTGGCCCAGCTCGGGCAGCGCCACCGCCCGCCGCCCCGGCGCACCGTGGTCGTAGATCGTGCTCATCACCCCTCCAGTGCGGCGACGAACCGGTCCAGTTCCTCTTCGGTCCGCTTCTCGGTCACCGCCACGAGCAGCCCGTCTTCGATCCCCAGCGGATGGAGGAAGCTCGGGGGCAGGACGGCGATCCCCGCCCGGCGCAACTTGGCCACCGCGCCGTGGGGGTCGACGCACCGCACAGCGAACTCGTGGAAGAACGGCCCCGAGAACTCCATCCCATATCCCGGAAGGGCAGCGATCCGGTCCGCGAGAGCGTGGGCCCGCTCGTAGGCGAGGAGCGCCACCCGCCGCAGCCCCGCGGGCCCGAGGGCGGCGAGGTACACCGTGGCGGCGAGGGCGCACAGGGCGGAGTTGGTGCAGATATTCGACGTCGCCCCTTCGCGCCGGATGTGCTGCTCCCTCGTCTGGAACGTCATCACGTACCCAGCCTTCCCCTCCCGATCCTGGGTCCGGCCCGAGACACGACCCGGCATCCGCCGCAGGTACGCCATCCGCGTGGCGAGGAAGCCGAGGAGCGGCCCGCCGAACGACACGGGGTTCCCCAGCGGCTGCCCCTCCCCCACGACCACGTCCGCCCCGAACGAACCCGGGGGCTCGACCACCGCCAGGGGGATTGGATTCGCGTACGCGATCAAGAACGCCCTGCCCAGACAATCCTTCAGCCCCGTGAGGTCCTCGAGGATCCCGAACCCGTTCGGTTGCGAGACGACGAGGGCGCACGTCCCGTCCGGGACCCGGCCGAGGGCGAGCCGGCCGTCCTCACCGTAAGGGACCTCGTGGAGGGAGAGCCCTGCCCCCCAGGCGTAGGTGGCGAGGACCGCGCGGAGGTGGGGAAGGAGCGAGCGCGGGACGAGCACCACCTTCCCTCCCGTCGTGCGGTGGGCCATCAGCACCGCCTCCGCGAGCGCGGTCGCCCCGTCGTACATCGAGGCGTTGGCCACCTCCATCCCGGTGAGCTCGCAGATCATCGTCTGGTACTCGAACATCCAGGTCAGGGTTCCCTGGGAGAGCTCGGCCTGGTAGGGGGTATAGGCAGTGGAGAGCTCGGAGCGGGAGAGGACGTGGCCCACCACGGGTGGGATGTAGTGGTCGTACAGCCCACCCCCGAGGAACGGGATCAGCCTCCGGCCGGTGGAATCTTCGGCGAGGCCGATCAGACGGCGCTGCACCGCGAGCTCATCCCGGGGGGGGAGGCCCACGGGCCGGTATCGCTCCCGCACCGCGGCAGGGATGTCGCTGAACAGAGCCTCTACGTCGGGGATGCCCATCGCATCGAGCATCGCGCGGACGTCCTCCGCGGTGTGGGGAAGGTAGGGGTTCATCCGCTCCTCTGCACGAATGCCTCGTAGCCAGCCGCATCGAGGAGGGCATCCGCCTCCCCAGGTGCAGTCACCCTCAACGTGCACAGCCACCCTTGCCCGTAGGGATCTTTGTTCACGAGGTCGGGGGACCCCACAAGGGCGTCATTCGTCGCCACCACCTCCCCGCTCAAGGGGGCGAACACCTCCCCCACTGCCTTCACCGACTCCACGGTCGCCAGTCGCTCTCCGCGCTGGACCTTCTTCCCTCGCGGGGGGAGCTCCACGAACACGATGTCCCCCAGCTGTTGCTGAGCGTGATGGGTGATCCCCACCCGCGCCTCGTCCCCTTCCAGGCGGACCCACTCGTGATCCTCCGTGTACCTAAGCTCTCTGGGAATCAACGTTCCTCCTTGTCGAACGCTAGAACGGCACGACCTCACCCTGTTTGGCCGGGGAGTAGAAGGTGGCCGAGCTCTTGTGGAACATGAGCCGGAACTTGCCAAGAGGTCCGTTCCGCTGCTTGGCGATGATGACCTCGGTGTCCGCCACCGGCCCCGTCTGGTCGGGATCGTCGTAGTAGTCCGGGCGGTAGATGAACACGACGACGTCGGCATCCTGCTCGATCGCCCCCGATTCGCGGAGGTCAGAGAGCTGGGGACGCTTGGACTCCCGCCGCTCCACGGCCCGATTGAGCTGGGAGCAGGCGATCACCGGCACCTCGAGCTCGCGGGCCAGCGCCTTCAGGGCCCGGGAGATGTAGGCGATTTGCTGCTCGCGAACATCGCTCTTGATCCCCGCTTCCACGAGCTGGAGGTAGTCCACCACCACGAGGTCCAGCCCCCCGTGCCGCTTCATCATCTGCCGCGCCTTGGCCTTGATGGAGAGGACCGATGCGGTGGACGCATCGTCCACGAGGATCACCGCGTCGTGGAGGCGTCCTGCCGCCTCAGCGATGAGGCCCCACTTCGCAGCGGGGAGGTACCCATCGCGCAGCCGCTGGAGGTCGACCTGGGCCTCGGCGCAGAGGAGGCGTTCCAGGACTTGCTCCTTGGTCATCTCGAGCGAGAACAGGCCGACCTTCTTCTTCTCCATGACCGCGGCATGGCGGACGATCCCCAGCGCGAGCGAGGTCTTGCCCGTGCCCGGACGGCCGGCAAGCACGATGAGGTCCGACCGGCGGAGCCCCGACGTGAGGGCATCGAACTCCTCGAACCCGGTGGACAGGGCCGCCACCGGGCGGCGGTGGGGATCCTTGTGGACCTCCATCAGCATCTCGAGATGCCCTTCCAGGAAGTCGCGCACGAGGTGGAAGCTGGGCGCCGACCTCCGCTCGGCGATGGCGAACACCGCCTCCTCCGCCCGGTCCATCACCCCCTCGAGCGGGAGGTCCTCCTGATGGGCGAGTTCCGCTACCTTGCCCCCCGCCTCGATGAGCCACCTCCGCAGCGCTTTCTCCTCGACGATCGCTGCGTAGTGGTCCACCGCGGCCACGGTGGTAACCTGGCCCATCAGCTCAGCGAGGTAGCTCCGGCCCCCCACCTTGGCCAGCTGCCCCTTCTCCTCCAGCCGGTTCGCCACCGCCACCGCATCGGCGTGCTCCCCCCGCTCGAACAGCTCGAGGATCACCCCGTAGATAAGCTGATGGGCACGGAAGTAGAAGTGCTCCGGCTTGAGGCGGTCCACAACCGTGGGGACGACCTCTTCCGGGTCGAGCAGCGCCGCTCCCAGGACGAGCTGCTCCGCTTCCTGGTTGCGCGGGACGTGGAGGACCCCCTCTTCTCCGGCCACGGCACGATCTTACTCCCCCGGCGCGGGCTGGCCCAAGGCCGCGCCGCGCGTTGCCCCCTACGAATTGGGAGGCTATACTTGGCCCCAAACCCGCGGCCCCAAGTGGCAAAAGGAGGAGGTAGTTTGGCGTTGCTCTCGATGAAGGATCTCCTGGAAGCGGGGGTCCACTTTGGACATCGCACCCGCAAGTGGAACCCCAAGATGGCTCGCTACATCTATACCGAACGGAAGGGCATTCACATCATCGACCTCGGGCAGACCCTCGATCTGTTCGAGCGCGCCTACGAATTCGTGCGGAGCCAATCCGCGCAGGGCAAGCCCGTCCTGTTCGTGGGGACGAAGCGACAGGTCCAGCCCACGATCGAGGAGGAGGCCAAGCGGTGCGGAAGCCCCTACACGAACCAGCGCTGGATCGGGGGGTGCCTCACCAACTTCGAGGTCATCCGCCGCCGCATCCTCCACATGCTCGAGCTGGAGCGCAATTTCGCCGAGGGGAAGTACGAGCGCCTTCCCCTGAAGGAGCGGATCAAGCTGGAGAAGGAGCTCAACTACCTTCGCCGGAACCTGGATGGCCTGCGGAACCTGGACCGGCTGCCGGGGGTGGTGTACCTGATCGATCCCACGGTCGAGGTCCACGCCGTACGGGAAGCGAACCTTCTTGGGATCCCCATCGTCGCGATCTGCGATACGGATTCCGATCCCGACCAGGTGGACTACCCGATCCCGGGCAACGACGACGCGATCAAGTCGACGCGGCTCATCACCGCCCGCATTGCCGACGCGGTGATCGAGGGCCGGGAGGGGCTCCAGACCACGGAGGCCCCGGCCACGGAGCCGGGTGAACCGGAGGTGATGCCCCGACCTGAGCTGCTGAGCGTGGACACGGAGGCTCACCTCATGGAGATGTGGGAGGAGCTCGCTGGCGAGGAAGGGAAGGACTGATGGCCGACGTGAGTTTGGAACTGATCAAACGCCTGCGCGAGGATACGGGAATCGGGATCCTGGACTGCAAGGTAGCCCTTGCCAAGGCCGGGGGAGACCTGGAGAAGGCGAAGCTGATCCTGCGCATGGAGGGGAAGGAGTTCCTGGCGAGCCAATCCCGCGATGCGAACGAGGGCCGGGTCGAGGCCTACGTTCATCACTCGGGGAAGGTTGGGGTCCTCCTCGAGGTGAACACCTCCACCGATTTCGCCGCCAATTCTGAGGCGTTCCGGGAGTTCATCCGCAACTTGGCGATGCAGATCGCCGCGGCCAAGCCCCGCTGGGTGAGACCGGAGGACATCCCCCCCGAGGCGGTGGCCGAGGAGCGGGAGATCCAGCGGGCGAAGGCGGAGAAGGAGGGGAAACCTCCCCACATCGTGGACAAGATCGTCGAAGGCCGGCTCCAGAAGTTCTACGAGGAGAACTGCCTCGTGAAGCAGCCCTACGTGCGAGACCCAACGCTGAAGGTGGAGGACCTCCTCGCCGACCTGGGGGCGAAACTCGGAGAGCCGGTGGTCATCCGCCGGTTCGCGCGGTTCGAGGTGGGCGCGGGGTGAAATTGCGCTGGCGGCGGGCGCTGGTGAAGCTGTCCGGCGAGCTCATCGGCGGCCGGGGGGGGGCCCTCGATGCAGGGGGCCTGCGCTTCTACGCACGCGAGGTCGGCACGGCCCGCGATGCGGGAGCGAGGATCGCCCTCGTCATCGGGGGGGGGAACGTCGCCCGCGGCTCGGCCCTCCCCCACCTTCCGCCCACCGCTGGGCACACGATCGGGATCCTGGGGACCCTCATCAACGGTGTCGCCCTCCGTGAGGCCCTGGCGGAGGCAGGAATCCCATCCCTTCTCATGTCCGCCCTCCCCTGTCCAGGGGTGGCGGAGGCGGTGGACCCGTGGCGAGCCCGGGCCGCCCTGGAGGAGGGGCAGATCGTCCTGTTCGCGGCTGGGACCGGAAACCCGTTCGTGACCACGGACACGGCGGCCGTGATCCGCGCCCTCACCGTGGGGGCCGAGGTGGTCCTCAAGGGCTCCAAAGTTGATGGGATCTACGCAACCGACCCCCAGACGGACCCCACGACACAGCCCCTCCCCAGGTTGACCCACCGCGAGTACCTGACGCGGGGACTGCGGGCCATGGACGGGGCGGCGGTAGCGATCGCGGCCGACCACGAACTGCCGATCGTCGTCTACCGCGCTGACCGGGAGGGATCCCTCCTCTGCGCCCTGCGGGGGGAGATCGGCTCCCTCATCGCCTAACCTTCCAAGAACACGGCCCTCGCCGAGCGGCGGCCAACGGTGGTCCCAAGGGGATTCGAACCCCTGTCTCCGGGATGAGAGCCCGGTATCCTCGACCCCTAGACGATGGGACCCACGAGGATTATACCCCCTAAGGACCTACCTCCACCGTGTCCACCGGCAGGAAGAACGGATACGGTTTCCCCTCTTGATCGCGGAGCTCGGCGATTACCAACGTCACCGCCACGTCCGAAGCCGCCGCGAACGTCGTGGACAGGATCTCCCCCGCGACAGGCGCGGTCCCCGGCAGGAGGACGATCTGGAACGATGCCGCTCCGTCCTGGGGATCGAACACCGAGACCCGATACGGCTCGGGGCAACTGAGGTCGAGGAACGTCACGTCTTGCCCAGCCTCGTAGGTGAACGTGCCGCTGAGGGTGCCGATCACCGCCTGGTCCGCGGTCAGGCGAAGCTGGTTCTCGACTCGCTCCAGGTCGAGGGTCACCGCGGTGAGGACGATCGTTACCCTACCCGGACTCAACGCGAACGGGAGCTCGATCCCCGCCCAGTCGATGAGCTTCACTCCCTTGAGCTCCACCCCAACCTCGACCTTCGGGTCCTGGACCCGGCCCCCGACGACCCGGACCGTGACGAGCTTCCCCGGCCGGGCCTGGGTCCGCGACGCCTGGACCTTGAACGTAAGCTCGCCTTTCTCGCGATCCAGCGTCTCCTCCACGATCCGGTACGGTGCCTCCGCGATGAGCTGGAGCTCCACCTCCTCCAGGGTAACGGGGGCCGTCGGCGTGTACTTGAGCACACCCTGGAACGTCCCCACGGTCTCCCCGTCGGTCGTGATCTCGATCGTGGAGCCCGTGGCCCGGAGCTGGATCTTCGGTTGACCGAAGAAGACGGCCTTCGCGGGGACGACCTCCTGCACGCCTGAGAACTTCGTGAGCGCGGTCGGCCGGTACAGCCAGTCGAACGGCAGCGCCTCCTCCACCTTCACCCGGTGGGCGAGGAGGAGGCTCCCCCCAAGCGGCATCCTCCCGCCCAGGGAGAGGGTCGTGGTGAGGGACAACGAACCGTCGTCCGCGAGGAGGATCGGCTTTCCGTCAGCACCGACCAGGGGGAGGGGGAACAGGCCCGTGGCGAACCCAAGGAAGTTGCCCCGCGTATCGCCGAGCTCAACCTCGGTGATCTGGGAAGACACGGTGCCCTTGGCCACAAGCTCAAGCTGGTCGAGGCGAACCGGCGTGTCATTCCGGTCGGCGTCGGTGAGGATGAGGGTCGAGTAGGAGAGCGTCGAGGGAACGACGGTGAACACCCGTCCCCCGTCGGGAACGTTCGCCACGAGGGATTCCAGACCCGCTGCGACCACCGTGTCCGGCAGCGGATCGGAGAACATGAACGTCTCCTGCTGCGTACCCCGCTCGCCCTCCCGGACCGTCACCCGCCATGTGGGGGCGACCGTCACCGGCTCCTTGGGGAGGAACGTCGTCGGCACGGTGACGAACAACCGGATCGGTCCAGGCCGGATCTCGTCGAAGCTGTCGTACGCCACGAACGCCGGTTCGGGAAGCTGAACGTCCATTCCCGCAGGAACCTCGAGCCGGGTCACCCCATTGTTGATGTCGACCGTCCACATGAGCTCCCGAGGGCCATCCACGCGCACCGCGACAACGTACAGCTGAAGGTTGTTGACGTCGGGGGTGTCCCACACCTCCGCCTCGGCGACGAGGAACACGTCGCCGGGGTTGAGGACCCCTCCCTCGGGGCCAGGGAGACCTTGGGCGAGGAAGCTCCCGGTGACGACGAACTCCTCCGGAACACCGTCGGTGATCTCGATCGTCCCGCCTTCGCTGCCCTCGGACCACCACAGTCGAAGTCTTGGCTGAACGGTGTGTCCGTGGACGATCCGTTCCGTCACCTTGATCCACACCGTGAGCCACGCCTCGCCGTCATCGGGAAGCATGCGCTCCTCGGCAGGACGCGACAGGAGAACCTCCGAGATCGGGAACCCCGTGGATCGAGCCAGAACACGGGTCTGGCCTTCAATCTCGATTCGGAGCTCGACCCACTCGATCTCCACTGCCGTGGCTGTACCCAGGTTCTCGAGCAACAGCCGTGTGAAGTACACGGGATCGCGGTTCCCGGCGTCGTTGTCCCGCAGGAGAGCCCGCATCACAAGACCCGAGTCGCCGAGGTTGAACGGCTTGTTCCCGTAGGCCAGATCGCGGTACTCCTCGATCTGCCCGAGCGCCACCGCGCCCACCGCCATCGCAATCGCCACCATCAGCACCTTGCGCATCGCCACCTCCTCGCGGGACCGATGATACAGCACCGTGGTATCGCGGTGAGGGCGGAGAGTTGTCTCACACAAGATGAGCATGAAGAGTGTCCGAGGTTCTCACGCGAGGTGAGCACAGGCGTGGGATCCAGGCACACGTGAGTCGCAGTCTAGGAGGCGATGACGGTCATGGTGAGCGACTCGCGGGTGATGACGATCGAGGAGATGGCGGCGTTTCTCGGGTCGAGCGGAACGCTGAGCTTCCGGGGAGAGGCGAGGGCAGAAACCTACGCCTGGATCGAGACGACCCTGCGGAAGTACGGGTACTCCTCGCTGCCCAGGGCAGACAAGGGGGTGGTGAGACGGTACGTGGGGAAGATGACCGGCTACTCCCCGGCCCAGGTCAGCCGCCGGGAGTACACCGTGTTCGGCCGGGGCGGGTTCGCGCGCCTGAGCAGGATCTCGGTGGCGCATCTGTACCGGCTGCGGCAGGGG
>JACIWK010000007.1 GCA_014360985.1 Candidatus Bipolaricaulota bacterium | reverse complement strand
TCTCCCCCCGCCACTTCGGGTCGAGAAGCTCGGTCCACGTGCGCGGCGGGTTGTCAACCAGTGTCGTGTTGTAGGCGATGACGAGCGCGAAGATGCGGGCTCCGTAGTAGTACCCATCCGGATCGGCCAGCAACTCGGGAATGTACGCCGCTTCCGGAGAGAAATACTGCAGAAGAAGACCCTGCTCCTTCAGCTCCTCAAGATACGTGTACTCCGCAACCCAGATCAGATCGGCCTGGATCTTCCCCGCCTCCCGTTCAGCGGCGAGCTTCGCGGCGATGGTACCGGTACCCGACCGGAAGACCTCCAGATCGATCTCCGGGTACGCCGCTTCGAACGCCTTTTCCAGTTCTGTCATGATTTCGATCGGGGTGGAGGTGTAGAGCATGATGGTCTCTTTGGCCCCTCCACCAATCCCCAGCAGCAACACGACGCTCAACACCCAGCACAGCTTGCGCATCGTTCCTCCTTCGGTATAGCACAGGCCAGTTGATCTCGCCGGAAGAAACTCCTCTCGCCGTCCCACCTCCTTCCCCATCGGTCGCTCCCAGGGGCAGGCCGCAGTTTGGCCTGACCAGGCCGCTGTCCTCCCAGCAGGTGCGAGCACAGTCGCCAGTCACGGTGCGGTCATCTCTCACCGAAGATCTCCTCCCGGACCCGCTCGAAGTGGTCTTCCATGATGCGTCGGGCTGCCGCCGTATCGCGGTTCCTGAACGCGGCTACCAGCCGCCGGTGGTCGGCCAGGGATCGGCTCACGTACTCGGCCTGGCTTCGGATGAAGTAACCCTTGACACGGCGCCACAGGGGGCGATCCATCTGATCGATGAGAGACTGCACTTGACGTTCGAGCAGCCGATTGCCGGTCGCCCGGCTAACCGCGTGGTGGAACCGGCGGTCAGCCGCGAAGTACCGGTCGGTGTCGCCGGTTCGAGCTGCCTCCTCCATCTCCACCAGCGCCGCCTCCACTTCCCCGATCTGGGCGGGGGACATCGCCCGAGCGGCGATCTCCGCCATCCCCACTTCGAGGATGCGTTGGACCTCGAACACGTCCTCCAGAGGTGACTCGCCACGAATGAGATCCAGGGTGAGGGAGAGCAACTGCTCGTCGCAGCTCTTGACGTAGGTCCCGTCCCCTACGCGACGGTCCACGATGTCCAGGGCACTGAGGATGCTCAGTGCTTCTCGAACGGAGGCGCGGCTGACCCCGCACCAGTCGGCAAGCTCGCGCTCCGTGGGGAGCCGGGATCCCTCCCCATGCTTGCCAGAACGAATGGAGTCGATGACCCAATCCAGAACCCTCAGGGATCGCTTCCTCTCACCGGAGAGCACCGTCGGGGCGTCCATTGGTCTGACCAATGAATAGTAGCTCGCCCCTCCGACTGATGCAAGGGCCGACGAAGTCCATCAGGCAGACAAGAGAGGTGGAGCGATGAAGCCTGACGAACCGCCTCACGCGAGGGCTCTCCCAACGATCACTCGGTGGAGGCGACCCTCCTGTCCGCGGGGAAGACCTCGCCTCGTGTTTTCGGGACCCAGCGCGGGGCTAGCGCAGCTTGACCCCGAGGTAGTACGGCCAGATCACGAGCGCCAAGATCGCCTGCCACCAAAGAAGCTTCGTGAACGCCAGCGTGAACAGCCACCCCGCGAACCAGAACATCCCCGCGAATTCCCCACGCACCCTCTTCTCAGCCATCGTCCCTCCTCGGAACGGGCGCATTGTACTGGGAATTCCCCGCAGTGCCTGTATCGTCCCCCCGCCAGAGGGCACATTGCCGTTCCCCAGCGGGTTCGGGGACTATCCGTGCCGGGGGGATCAGCCCACCAGGAGGTGGGCCACGGCGAGGAGGCCCGCGGCGAGGAGCACGGCCACGGAGATGTGGTCCAGTCCCACCTTGGGGAGCGGAACCCGGACCCGCCGGACGACGAGGTACAACCCGTACCCAACGGCGACAGCGGCCGCTGCCTTCCCCCACGCGGCCGCGTCGAGGAGGCCGGGCAGGCTGGCCAGTCCCCACGCCGAGAAGGCGAGGACCCCCACGCCGAGGATGACCACCCCGCCCCGCGGTCCCCCCCGCGGGCCAGGGCGCAGGAGGGGGAGGAGCTTGCTGAACGAGGTGGCCGTGCCCACCCCAAGCAGGGTCAAGGCCCACCCATACCCCCCAGGAACGAGGCCCCCGAGGAACCCCTTGGACACGAACCCCGCCAAGGGGGGCAGGCCGATGATGGACCCCACCCCCAGGGCCAGGCCCCACGCTGCCGGACGGGGGAGCCGCCTGGCGAGGTCCGGGATCGTTCGCTCCCCCACCGCTTCGATCGCCGTCCCGCCGGACTGGAACAGGAGACCCTTGAACAGGCAGTGGGCGATGGTGTAGTAGGCGGCGCCGGCAAACGCGGCCCCCCCGAGCCCGAACCCGACCAACATGTACCCGTATTGGGAGAGGATGTGGTAGGCAAGGAACCGCATCAAGTCCCGTTCCCACAAGGCGTAGATCAACCCTCCGAACCCGGTGATGACCCCAAGGACGGCCAGCGCTGGGCCCACGGGAAGCGCCTCGCTCAGCCGGGCCAGGGCGACGATCCCCATCTTCCCCGCTAGCCCAGCGAGGAGGGTCGCTACCCCCACCGGAGCCAGACAGTAGGCCTCGGGGAGCCAGAACCCGATCAGGAACACCCCCGCCTTCACCGCCGCCCCCACCACGAGGAGGCTTGCCCCCACTCTCAGCGCCGGCGGCGCGAGGGTGGGCGCGAGCTCGGCGATCTGGACGAGGGACAGCGTCTCCAGCTCCCCGTACACGAGTCCCAACCCGAGGAGGTACACGAGCATCCCCAGCGCGGAGAGGAGGAGGTAGCGCAGCCCGACCCACACCGCCCGGGAGCGAAGATCGTAGGCGATGAGGATGGCCCCGAGCAGGGAACCGAGGTCGAGGAGAATGAACAGGTTGAACAGGTCCCGGGACAGGACGGCAGCCAGACACGTCCCGACGAGGAGCGTGACCAGCCCGTGGAACGTGGTGGGTCGGTGCCGTTCGTGCCACCACACCGCGGCGTGGACAAGCGGTGCCAGCGCCCAGAACGCCACGGCCAGGGTGTCCCCGGCCACCGTTACCCCCCACGGCTCGCCCCCCACCCACCCCGGGGTGAACCCCGGCGCCCACAGGGAGAGGCAGACGAGTGAACCCAGCATCGCGAGCAACGCCGCGCGCCTCCCCGCGCCGAGGATCCCCACCACCCCCAAGGCGAGGTAGGCGAGCACCCCCGCCAGGGCCGCGGTCATGCCTTCCCCCCCTCTGTGCAGGTCATCATCGTCCCCAGGGGAGCCAGCTCAGGGTGACCAGGCCCGCGACTCCCACCGCTCCGGCGAGGGCGCTCACCAGCGCCCGATCGAAGGTGAACCGGGGGAGGCGGGGGCGGACGGTGCGTAGCCCAAGGTGGAGTGCGTATCCGATCACCGCCGCCAGGAGGGCCGCGCCGCACGCCGGCAAGCTGAGAAGGCCGGGGATCGCGAGGATCCCGCCCAACCCGAATGCGATCACCGCCCCACTGAGGAGACCCAACCCGCCGGTCCGTCCCCTGCCACACGGCCGGAGGAGAGGAACAAGCTTGGAGAAGGAAACAGCTGTGCCCAACCCCAACGCGAACAAGACCGTCTTCGCCCACCCAGGAGCAGCCTGGGCCAGGACGCCTTTCGCGGCGAACCCCGCCAGAGGAGGGAGGCCGGCGATCGCCCACGTCCCCACCGCAAGGCCGACGGCCACGGGAAGGGAGAGCTGACCCGCCAAGTCCGCCATCCTTCGCTGTCCGACCCGCTCCACGCCCTCTCCGGCGGCAAGGAAGAGGAGGCCTTTGAACAGGCCGTGAGCCACCGCGTAGAGAAGGGCTCCCGTCCCCGCGCCGAGCCCGAGGCCGATGAGCATGTACCCGAGCTGAGACACGGTGTGAAACCCAAGGAACACCTTGAGGTCCTGCTCCCAAAGGGCGTAGACGAGCCCCCCAAACCCGGTCACGATCCCCAGGAGGAGGAGCACCGTGCCCACCGGGAACGCCTCGGCCAGCCGAGCGAGGGCAACGACCCCCACCTTGACCACGATCCCCGAGAGGAGAACCGACACTTCGGTCGGGGCTTGACCATGGGCCTGGGGAAGCCACAGGCCGAACACGAACAGGCCGGTCTTGACCGCCGCACCGACGAGAAGGAGGGCCGCCCCTACGGCGAGGGCAGGGTCCGCAAGGTCGGGCCCGAGCGACGCCAGGGCGGAAACAGACAGCGTCCCCAGGCGCCCGTACACGAGGCCGAGGCCGAACAGGTACAGGGTCAACCCGACCTCGGCCAGGATAAGGTACTGCAGCCCCGCCCACACCGCCCGCACCCGGCGCCCGGAGGCGATGAGGACGAGGGCGAGAAGGGAGGAGAGATCCATCAGCACGTAGAGGTTGAATAGGTCCCTCGATAGGGCCGCGGCGAGGCAGGTCCCGATGAGGACGGTGGTCAGGGGATGGAACGCGTCCCTCCGCCCGCGGGCGTGGAGGAGGATCGTGGCATGGAGGATGAGCCCCAATCCCCACAGACCCACCGCCCATGGGTCGCCAGCCACGGCGATCCCCCACGGAAGCCCTCCCACGAGGACCTCGGGGAACCCGGGTGCCCACAACGAGAACGAGATCGTCCCTCCCAGCAAGGCCAGAAGGGAAAAGGCCCGTGGCGCCCCGATGAACCCGAGGAGGCCACACCCCAGATAGGCCAGGATTCCGCTCAGGGCTGCGGCCACCCGCGCTCCTCGTCCCGCTCCAGGCGGCGAACGTCCTGGGTATGGCGGTGCTCGGTGAGGAAGATCACGTACACGAGCGCCAGCGCCAGCGTCGCGAAGTCGATCACGATCGCGGTGAGCACCAGGGCGTGGGGCAGGGGATCCGCGGACGGACCGGGCCCGAGGCCGACGATGGGGGGCCGCGCCCCCGGGCGGTGGGCGAGCGCCACGAGGAACAGGATCGCCCCGCTCGCCCCCACGTTCAGGCCGAGGAGCTTCCAGATCAGGTTCCGCCTCACGATGAGGGTCCAGAACCCGACTCCCACCAGCGCGATCGCCAACGCCACCGCCGCCAGGCCCTCCATCTACACCTCCCCTCGCGAGCTCGCGAACCGGTGGAGCACGACCCAGGCCCCGATCCCCACCTCAAGAGCGATGAGGAGGTTGGCCGCGATCAGGTAGGCGCTGCCCCGCCGCCCGAGGAGGAGGAGAGCTCCGGCCACCGCGAGGACGGCCGCGATCGCCCCGTACTCGGCCCACTCCAGGGTCGGCTCGTGGATCTCCGCGCTCAGGCGCTCCACGCCCTTGGCCAGGGCGAGGAGGAGGAGGGCTGTCCCCAGGATCGCCCCCGCCGGGAACCCTCCCCCTGGACCGAGGTGCCCGCTCACCGCCACGTAGAGGGCGAACACGACGATCGGCCCCAACAGGAGGTCGGCCGAGCGCCGCAGGAGCGGGGTCTCCGCAACCGGAGGGAGGGGGCGTTCCCAGCGCAACAGCCGCAATCCCAGCTTCACCCCAACCATCGTCATCGCGTAGACGAGGATCTCGAACAGGGTGTCCCACAGCCGCACCCCGAGGATGATCGCCGCGACCACGTTCTTTGCCCCCCACTCCGCGGCGATGTCCTCCCCGGAGGGGACCGCGGGCCGCGGGAACACCCCGCTGACCCCGAGCGCGAGAAGTACCATCAGCCCCACCAGCGCCACCGCAGCGAGGGCCTTCATCCCATGTACCTCCTCACCAACTGGGCGAGCTCGCCCGTCTCCTCCAGTTCGGCCAGGAACGCGTCCAGGGCCCGGAGGACGTCCTCCTCGGTCGGAGCCACCGCCAGCCGGAACGCGGCCTCCTCGACGTCGGTCGTCTCCCGGGGCCGGACCTCGCCGGAGAGGACCCACTGCCGAACGTGGAGAAGGTCAGCCACCGCCCCCCCCACCTCCCCGCGGCGCAGGGCGTGCGCGAGGGCGGCATGATCCTCGTAGAGGGTGCTCCCCGGAGGGAGGAAGTCCTGCCCCCGATCCCCGGCCACCGCCCCGACGGGGCCGGGGCCACAGCGCACGGTGACGATCCGTGTCGGGAGGATGGGACGGGAGAGGAGGAGGGCCTCCCCCTCCCGGGGGAAGAGCGCCCCCGCGCCGATATCCGCATCCCCCGCGCGGAGGAGAGCGGGGATCTCCGCCCGCGGCACCCACATCACCTCCACATCCCGGTGCAGTTGGTTCCCAAACCGGGACAGGATCTCCCACTCCAACCCCGCGACCCGCTCGTTCTCCTGATGGAGGAGGTGGGGTGTCTCCACCGCGGCCACGGTCAGCTTTCCCGTCCGACGGAGCGCGAGGAGGTAGATGAACGTCACGAGGCCGAACCCCACCGCGGCCTGGGTGAGGGCGACGTCGGGGGCGGCGAGGAAGAGGTATACCCCGGCGAGGGCCAACGAGTGGGCGCCTACGCCGATCACCCCCCACAAGAGCCGGCGCTGGGTGAGGGCGAACACGGCCAACGCCAACGTGAGGGCCGCGAGGAGGACCATGCCCATCATTCGCCACCTCGGGGCCGCTCCCCGCGCACGAACGCGCCCTTGGCGATGGCGTGGGTGGACAGGGGCCCCGTGAACAGGAAGAACGCGATCAGCAGGACGAGGATCCCGCCTGTAGCCTCCCACCCGCAGCGGAGGATCAGCCCCACCAGGAACAGGGTCGCCCCCCCGATGTCCCCCACCCCAGCTCCCTGGAGCCGCTCGTAGGGACCCCCGAACCGGAACAGGCCGAGCCCTCCCAGGAAGAGGAGGGCGAGCCCGCCTGCCAAGAAGGCGAGCCCGATCATCGCTGCCCCCGCTCCGCGAACCGGGCGACGAGGACCGTGCCCAGGAACCCAAGCACAGCGTAGGAGAGAGCGACATCGAGGAGGATCCCATGCCCAGCGAACGCCGCCTCCGCCGCCAGGGCGAGGGTGATCCGCACGTTGAGGGAGGCTGCGCCGGTGAGTCGGTCCCACAGCGTGGGCCCCACCCACAGCCTCCCCAGCGGGGGGAGGGCAGAGGCGAACAGCGCGGCGATGACAGCGGTCCTCATCCCCACAACCTCACGAGGAGGCCATCCATCCACGCTGCTCCCGGGAGCCTGGGTTGAGAGGGCCGATGGAGACAGTGGACATAGGCGATGTCCCCCTCGACGAGGAGGGCGATCGTCCCCGGGGTGACCGTGATCGCCCACAGGAAGAGGAGCTGGCCCATCTCCGACCGGACGCGGATCGGGATGGCGATGACCCCGGGCTGGATGCGACCGGTGAGGATCGCCCACCCCGTGCGGGCCACCGCCTTCATCACGAGCGCCGTCACCGCGAGGCCGAACGCGGCCCACAGGTCCAGCCGCCACCACGCGCTGACGGGGAACTCCAGGCGCAACCGCCCCCCCACCGCTCCGAGGAGGATCCCCAACGGCAAGAGCCCCCCCAGGGCGAGGACGGGCCACGAGGCCCCCCGCCAGAGGAGGACCCACATCCCCCACAACAGGCCCCCGATCGCGATCCCGCTGATCCAGTGCCTCATGGCAGACGAGTATAGCGGACGCCTGCCGTCCGCCGGCACGGGGTGGGCCAGCGCGCCCCGGGATGGCGCCGGTACAATCAACGGCGATGATCCGTGTACTCCTCGTCGCCTTGGCCTTCCTCTCCCCCCTCGCCTCGGGGGCGGAGGTAGTGCGCCTGTCCCTCGACGGGACGGTGAACCCGGCCACAAGCTCCTACGTGGTGCGCGGGCTCCGCGAGGCGGACCGGTCGGGGGCCGAACTCGTCGTCCTCGTCCTCGACACTCCGGGAGGCCTCGACACGGCGATGAAGGAGATGGTGGAGGCGATCCTGTCCTCCCCGGTCCCGGTCGTGGTGTGGGTGGGCCCCGCCGGAGCGCGGGCCGCGTCCGCGGGCACGTTCATCCTCTTCTCCGCGGACGTCGCGGCGATGGCCCCCGGGACGAGCACCGGCGCCGCCCACCCGGTGGCGATCTCCGGGGAGAGGCCACCGGAGGACGACCCGATCGCTCAGAAGGCGGTCAATGACGCCGTGTCCCGGATCCGTGCCGTGGCCGAGCTGCGGGGCCGCAACGCGGACTGGGCCGAGCGCGCCGTGCGGGAATCAGCCACCGTGACCGCCACCGAAGCCCTCGATCAGGGCGTGATCGAACTCCTCGCCGATTCCTTCTCCTCCCTCCTCGCTGCGCTCGATGGCTACGCCCTCCCCGACGGGCGCGTCCTGCGTACGGCTGGCCTCCCAGTGCGGGAGATCGGGATGACCCTCAAGGAGCAGCTCTTCTCCTATCTTGCAGATCCGAACCTCGTCTACGTCCTGTTCCTCCTCGGGCTGTACGGGCTCATCTACGAGTTCTTCACCCCCGGGATCGGGATCGGCCTCGTCGGAGGCGGGATCTCGCTCCTGCTTGCCCTGTTGGGGCTGCAGATCCTTCCCATCAGCCTCGTCGGGATCGGGCTCATTCTGTTCGGGGTCCTCCTCATGGTGCTTGACGTGTTCACCCCCACGGACGGGATCCTCACCACCGGGGGGGTGGTGAGCCTGCTGATCGGGTCGTTCTCCCTGTTCGAGCTCGAGGGATCGACGTTGAACCTGTCCTGGATCACGATCGCCGCCACGGTGGGGACGCTGACCCTCCTCTTTCTATTCATCGCCTCCAAGGGGCTCCTCGCCCAGCGGCGCCGGCCGCGGCCGCTGACGACGATGGTCGGCCTCGTGGGCGTGGCCAAGGACGACCTCGCCCCAGAGGGGTGGGTACTGGTCAAAGGGGAGTACTGGCGCGCTCACGCCGAGGCCGAGCCGATCCACAAGGGCGACCGGGTGCGGGTCGTGAGCCAGGACGGGAGCCGCCTCACCGTGCGCCGGGAGAGCTAAAGGTCAGTCCTCTCCTTCGGCGAGCCACTCCTTGAGGCGAGACTTGATCTTCTTCTCGATCCTCTCCCCCAGTTCATCCCAGTCCAGGTCTTTCTCCGCACCCACCCAGCGCGCGAAGGCGCCCTTGATCTTGCGCTCGATGTCCCGACCGAAGTCCTCGCTGCGACGCGCGGAACGCCAGCTCGTGCGGAACTTCCACCCCAGCCCGATCCCCGTCCATGCGAGGAGAAGAGTCAGCATGAACCACAGCCCGCACGCCTGAAGGTAGGAGAGGGATTTCGCGAACCCGAGGTGCCCGGCGATGATGCTGTTCCAGAGCATCATGATGACCCAGGAGAAGAAAAAGAACGCGGCCACCCCGCCCCCCGCTACCAACCTCGTCAGCAATCTCATCGGATCCACCTCCTTTGAATACTTGTGCATTCTACCGCTTCGAGGCCCCTCGGTGATGATAAGGACCCCGACGCGATCGCCGGAAGATGGGCGGCGTTCGCCGTCTCCGTACTACGGGGGCCAGGAGATCTTCTTCCCCCCGAGGTAGTCGAGGAACCGCCCGAACGCGTCGCGGATTGCCGGGTGCCCGAGAGGAAGTCCGTTCGGTTCCTTCCAGTACCCAAGCACGTGGAGGGTTCCCGATTTCGCCTCGTACCGGCCGTCGAACCGCCCCACGAACCGGCCGCGGTGGAGGACCGGGAGCACGTAGTATCCGTAGGTCCGTTGCACGGGCTTCTTGTACACCTCCCAGGCGTAGGTGAACCCCCACACCTTGGCCAGGACATCCCGGCACCATAGGAGGGGATCGAGCGGGGCGATCATCTTGG
This sequence comes from Candidatus Bipolaricaulota bacterium, assembly GCA_014360985.1. Taxonomy (GTDB): domain Bacteria; phylum Bipolaricaulota; class Bipolaricaulia; order Bipolaricaulales; family Bipolaricaulaceae; genus Bipolaricaulis. Next base: position 87,229 of record JACIWK010000007.1, on the reverse strand, counting down.
CGCGATCGTCGAACGCGGCTTTCTCCGCTGCGCGGAGGAGGTTCGCCGCGTCGGGGCGGGCGTAGAAGGGGGTGCGCACCCCGTCTACCTGGACGAGGGCCAAATCCCCCTTTTCGACCATCTGTTGGGGCAGACCGTCGCTGCGGGCCTGGCGCAAGGTCATCCACGTCTCGGCCGCGCCGCCGGCCGGCAGGAGCCCCACCATGTCCACCCGTTTCCGCAGAAGGTGGCGGAGGAACCCGTCCCAGCTCGGGGCGGCCTGGGAGAGAAACCGTCGCGGGACGACCCGCTCCGTGAGGTCGAAGTAGCGGCGGTAGTTCACGCGATGGGATACGGACAGGTGACCTCGGTTCCACAGGATCTCGAGCGCTGCCCCGGCGGCCTGGGTCGTCTTCCACCCCCGGTGGGCGCCCTGGGCCACGGAGAGCTTCTTGAGCTCCGCTGTAGATAGAGGTCCATTCCCCCGTACCGCCTCCAGGACGGCGCCCTTCGCCCCTGGATGGTCGCGGTCGAGGCGCTCCTCACGGTGCTGTTCCCACTGCTCTCCGCCCGCGTCCATCAGGGCCCGGAAGTGCGGGAACTCCTCGATCGGGATCGCGCACAGCATCTTGTCCCAGTACTCGAAGCCGAGGCGCTCGCGGTGGAGGAGGTTGAGGAACATCTCCGGGTGCGTCCCGTCCACGCGGGATTGCAGGACGAGGTCGTGGTTCCGCCCGAGGATCGGCAGCGGGTCAAGCTGGACCGCCCTCAGATCTCGGAATGCCTGACGGATTCCTTCTTCTCCTTCGGAGTACCGCCTGCCGTGCAATCCAACCGCGGCGAGTTGGTACAGCCGCGCCTCTTCCCGTGACCAGGTTAGGGCCATGTCCGCGACTCTAGCATGGACAGAAGCGATCACCAACCGAACAAAGCCATCGTTGGCGATGGGGACGGCTTTCCCTATACTCCTCCCGATGCCGAGCCCCAAGGACATCCAGCGAACCGTGGGGGACCACACCCGGAAGATCGTCGCTGCGCTCGCAGATCTCCATCCCGACTGCAACGAGGCTGAACTCCGCCACCGGGTTCAGCCGATCCTGCAGGCGTTCGCCCACGCCATTGGCCTCACTGCCCACGAGCGCGACGAGTACATCGTGGCCGAGGGAACGCGCGCTGATGCGGTGTTTGGCCGACTGGTGATCGAGTTCAAGCGCCCGGGCGCCCTCGCCTCGGGCCGAACGCTCGCCGCTGCCCGGGATCAGGTGGCCGAGTACATGCAGGCCATCGCCAAGCGCGAGGGCCACAAGCGATTGGGCGGCGTTGTGTTCGACGGCCAGCATCTCGTCTTCGTCCGGATGCGCGACGGCCAGGTCCGGACCGACCCCCCGCGCCCGGCGGACGAGCGCACCCTGGCCGACCTTCTGTGGTGGCTGGCCGGGCTCACCGGGACCGCGCTCACCGCCGAGAACCTCGCCCGCGACTTCGGGACCGAGCACCCTCGGAGCCGCGAGGCGATCGCCTCCCTCTACTCCGCCCTCACCCGGGCCGCCCTCGCCACTCCCGAGGGGATGGTGGCGAAACTCTTTCAGCAGTGGAAGCTCTTCTTCTCCGAGGCGATCGACTACCAGGAGGCGTTCGGCGGCCGCAAGCTCGACCCGCTCAAGAAGTGGGTCGCCAAGGCCGGGCTCGAGATCGAGTCCCCGGAGGAGGCGGAGCGGTTCTTCTTCGCCCTCCACACCTACTTCGCCCTCCTCGTGAAGCTCATCGCGTGGCTTGCCCTGTCTCGACACCTCGGCCCCCGGGTCGGCGCCCCGCTGTTCGAGGAGCTGGACCGCGCCTCGTCGTCCGATCTCCTTTCCAAGCTCCGAAAGATGGAACAGGGCGGCGTGTTCCGCGAGTTCGGGATCGAGAACCTGCTCGAAGGCGACTTCTTCGCGTGGTACCTCTACGCGTACGGCGAGACCGTCGAGGGGGCGGTGCGGGCGCTTGTGTCGCGCCTCGAGGAGTACGATCCGACCACGCTGCGCATCGACCCGGACGAGACGCGCGACCTCCTGAAGAAGCTCTACCACTACCTCCTTCCCCGCGAGGTGCGCCACAACCTGGGCGAGTACTACACGCCAGACTGGCTCGCCCAACGGCTCCTGGAGCAGGTGGACCAGGAGTTCTTCGACGACCACGAGGGGGCGGTCCGGCGGCAGCGGCCGCGGGTGGCCAAGCTCCGCTGGCTCGACCCGGCGTGTGGTTCAGGCACGTTCCTCGTCCTCCTCATCAAGCGCTACCGCGAGCTCGGGGACCGGTTGATGCTCCCTGAGGCCGAGCTCCTCGAGGCGATCTTCGCGAACGTGGTTGGGTTCGATATTAACCCCCTGGCGGTGATCACGGCCCGCGTGAACTACCTCCTCGCCCTCGGCGATCTCCTCGAACGCAGGCGAGGGCCGATCTTGATTCCCGTGTACCTCGCCGACTCCGTCCTCCTGCCGGAGCTGGGTCACGACCTGGAAACAGCGGGCCTGTACCAGGTACGGACGTCGGTGGGCACGTTCGCGGTGCCGGAGGCCGTGTTCGCCCATGGCCGCCTCGGTCGGTTCTGCTCGATGCTTGAGGACGCGGTGCGGGCTGGGGATCCTCCCGCGGGGTTCGCGGAAGCCGTTGCAGAGGGGCTGGGGCTTCCCGCGGGCGAGAGGCGAAGCGCCATCGGTCCGCTACGGGCGCTGGTCGAACAGCTTGCCGACCTGCACCGTAAGGGGCTCGATGGCCTGTGGGCGCGGCTTCTCCTCAACAACTTCGCTCCCCTCACTGTGGGGAAGTTCGACTACGTCGTGGGGAATCCCCCGTGGGTGAACTGGGAGCACCTTCCCGACGGGTACCGAGACGAGACAAAGAAGCTGTGGGACCGGTACGGGCTCTTCCCCCACAAGGGGATGGACGTGATCCTCGGCAAAGGGAAGAAGGACATCGCCATGCTCATGGCCTACGTGGCGATGGACCGGTTCCTCAAGCCGAAGGGAAAGCTCGGGTTCGTCATCACCCAGTCCCTGTTCAAGACCGCCGGAGCGGGCCAAGGGTTCCGCAGGTTCCGCATCGGAGACGATGGGCCCCCACTGTGCGCGCTCTGCGTGGACGACATGGTCGACCTGAACCCATTTGAGGGTGCGTCGAACCGCACCGCGGTGATGGTGGTCGAAAAGGGGAGGGAGACGCGCTACCCCGTGCCGTACACCGTCTGGAAGCGGAAGAAGGGGGCTCGGTTCACCTACGATTCCACGCTCGACGATGTGAAGTCGGCCACCCGGCTCCTCGACCAGAAGGCGCTTCCGGTGGATCCCGCGGACCCCACGTCTCCCTGGCTCACGGCAGGCAAGTTCGCCCTGTCCGCGGTGAAGAAGGTGCTTGGCAAGTCCGACTACACCGCCCATGCTGGCGCCTACACCGGCGGTGCGAACGGGGTCTACTGGCTGCGGATCCTGGAGACGCGATCGGACGGCCTGGTCGTGGTGGAGAACATCACCGCAGGGGCCAAGCGCGAGGTGCCCACGGTCACGACGGTTCTCGAACCGGACCTCCTCTACCCCCTCCTCCGTGGCCGGGAAGTCGCGCGGTGGCACGCCGAGCCTTCGGCCCACATCCTGATGGTACAGGATCCCCAGACGCGGCGCGGGATCCCCGAGGAGGAGCTCAAGGCGCGCTTCCCCAAAACCTGGGAGTACCTCAACCGGTTCGAGCACATCCTCCGGGATCGGAAATCGCGCGGCGTGTCGGACATGCTGAGCCAAGGGGCTCCCTTCTACACGATGTTCGCTATCGGCGACTACACCTTCTCCCCGTGGAAGGTGGTGTGGACAAGGATCACACAGATCTCAGCAGCCGTAGTAGGGCAACTGGAGAGCAAGCCCATGATTCCCCAGGAGACAATCACCCTTGTGGACTGCCAATCGCAAGCCGAAGCATGCTACATCGCTGCCTTGGTCAACAGCGCTCCCTTTCAGTCTGCGGCCACGTCCTACAGCCAAGAAGGCGGCAAGAGCATGGGGTCGATGCATGTCCTCCAAAACCTCCGTGTCCCGAAGTACGACGCTGCCGACCCGGTGCACCGGGCATTGGCCGAAGCATCGCAGGAGGCACATGCCGCTGCCACCGAGGGCAGCACCGAACGCCTGGCCGAGATCGAGTCCCGCGTGGATTCCCTCGCTGCCCAGCTGTGGGGCCTCACCACCCACGAACTCGCCTCCCTCCGCCGCAGCCGAACCTAATCATCCAGCTGGAGCCTCTTCCAAGGAGAAGCCCCCGTCGTAGCTCAGTTCTGATAGGAGAAGTTGCCGATGCTTCTCGGCCAGGCGCGGGGATAGCAGCCCTCCATCCTGGATCCGACGCAGCAGCGAAAGCGATGCATCTTCGGCCCGACAGTACAGATCAGGCCAAACTGAGGGGAGTTCCACCAGATCACGCGCCCGGCAGACGATGGCGCGGCCGTACTCGATGACAGACTCGTTCTTGATCCGAGGATGCTCGTTGGGAAGGATCACGCAGGTCGTATCACTGGTGTCCCTCCGGGTGGTGGCGTTGACAAGGAGTACAGGATCGTCAGCCGTACGCGCCGAGGTGACGGCGAAGTAGAGGTGGTGTCTTGAGCTGTGATACTTGATCCAGAATGTGGCGCCCGCCCGGATCATCCCCGCGCGGCATGGGTAAGAGCACGCCTAAGCGCAGCGTCGACTTCGATGTTCTCGACAAGCTCATCACTCTCCTCTCCCCTTCCGACCGCGCACAAGATGTCCTTGTACGTGATCGGCTCCGCGCTCCCCTGCGGATCTCTCCACTCAGGGAAAGTGTGCGTGAGCTCCACAAGTTGCCAAGGGGTGTAGCTTCCGTAGCTAGCGAACACCCGGTCGAGCAACTCGCGCTCGGCTGAAGAGAGGCTGTCCATGGGCCCTTCTGCGACGGCCTCAACATCACGATCGAGTCGGTGAATGCAGCTCGTCCATACCTTTCCCCCTGAGAACTCAGGGTCGTCGGTGATCAGATCCTTGATTCGGCTGACAACCGGCCCGTGGGGGAGGGAGAAGTAGGCGTCACCCGTCAGAGGGTGACCCCACTGCCTGAGCGCCTCCCGGTCCGCAATGTACATGAGCTTGATGAGCTTCAGGTAGTTCATCCGCTGGTTGGGGCACTTCTGCAGGAGATACAGGGCCATGGCGGTGGACTTCTCCTCGTCGAAGAACGAACTTGCTGCCATCCGATCCACCTCCCCCAGGACAAAGCCCATGTTAGAACTCGCGGGGGGGTGGGTCAAGCCTCGCCAGTAGCCGCTCCCTCTATGACCGTTACTCGGAAGAGTCGGTCAGCACAACACGAAGTGTGTATCCTTGATCAGCGCGGACCAAGACCACACCCTAGGATGGGGTCAAGAAAGTGAGCCAAGGAGGTGCGGTATGAGGCGCGGCGCATGGGCAGTGATCGGGTGTGTGCTGGCAGGATGGGCGGTGGCGGCAGGGCCGCTCGTCGAGGCGCTACGGCCGGAGATCGCCCTGAGCATGGAGGCCGACGGGGTCGTCCGAATCCGGTCCTGGGCGACGCCGGTCGGGCCGGCGGGGTACCGCGACCGCCCGGCGGAGCTGGAGTGGATGCTCGTGCCACAGGTTGGATCGTGGCGCATCGTGGCCGCGTTCGCCGAGGTCCTGTCCCTCGACGCGGGCGAGGCGAAGACCTTCGCGGACTGGCGGATCCGGCTACCCGCGGGCGAGTACACGCTCACCTGGGGCGACCCCTGTGAGGGGGCGATCACTATGTCCTTCTCTGTGTATGAGGACGGAATTGGCTCACGCATGCTCACCGCGCCGGAGCGGTTTCTGTCTCCGTTGACCCCGTTCGTGGCCTCCCTCGCCGACGCGCCGGCGTGGAAGGCTGACCCCGAAGCGCGGCGCGCGGCGGCGTGGGCGCGAGCTTCTCTCGCTGAGGATCTCGCGATCTGCGCGCGGAAGATCGAGGTAACCGAGGTCCTCGCCCGCGAGTTCTCTGACACGAGCCTGGGGGTCCGCGAGCCGGGGACGTTCTACGCCCAGATGATCACACCGGGGTTCGTCGTTCGCCTGGCGTGGCAGGGGCGGGCGGTGGAGTACCGGGTAGCGGACGGGCACATGGTGCGCGTTCCGGAGGTGCCGGCGGGCGAGGTCCCCGGTGAGATGTGGGGTGTGAACGTGTTCGCCTACCACGCAGGCGTGGATCTCCTCCTCCACGGCCACACGGCGTGCAGCCCCGATGCGGTGCTGCCCCTGGCCCGATGGGTCCCGTTCGATGCCCCACCCCTGGAGGCGTCCGTGCGGCTTCTCCTGGATCACCCGCTCGCTCCCTGGGAAGCCGAGGTGGGCTACTCCTCGGAGTTCCCGCTTCCCGGCGTCTCCCTGGAGGCGGTGTACGTCGAGGACGGTGTGGTGACGGTGGTCCTCGCCGACCCGGAGCACCGAACATCGGGCGGGGCGTGCCGCACCGGGATCCTGCGAGCGCAGATCGAGAAGACAGCCCTCCAGTTCCCCGAGGTCGAGGAGGTGCGCATCCTCCCGCCGGAGGCCCTTCAGCCGTAGGGCGCAAAGGGACGGACGGGATGGCCCGCGTGGCCTCTTGATACGCGGAGGAGATCGGATCTCCGCGGCATCACCGGAAGCCCTGTTCGCCGGGCTCCTCGCGCGGAGCAGGATCACCTTTCGCGGAAGGCAGCCTGGCTCTACTCTCCGGGACCGCGGTGGAACGTGAGCTGGAGGGTCAGGTTCCCCAACGCAAGCTCGAACGAGACGAATCCACTGCGGAACGAGAACCCGTCCGCCGACCACAGGAAGGGGTTGTCCCTCGAGCCGACCTGGGTCAAGGCGGTGCGCGCGGAGAGGTGGAACGAGACCCCGGCGGTGACGTTCACTGGACCGAGTCCGTTCTTGAGCACGAGGGTGTGGCTGCTCACCTCAAGGGAGGCGGGATCCCACGAGCTGGTGAGGTGCCAGCCGGAGCCGGCCAGGTGGAGGGTGAAGGTGTTGGTCATGGAGGCGGTGCCTGAGGTGAACGTGAGTCCCGACGTCCATTGACCGGAGAGATCCAGGGCGAGAGCTGTTGAGCCCGCCAGGAGCGCTGCCGCGCAGAGGATCCATACCTTGTTCATGCCGCCTCCTTGGAACCCATGATAGCAGGGAGGAGCGAGGCAGGCGAGGCGGTGCTCCCTCCCCTCCTCCTCTGGCCAGCTTGTAGTAGACTGCGCGACGGAGGTGAGGGCTCATGCGTAAGATCTTCATCGTTGTCCTGGCCCTGGCGTTCGTGAGCGTGTGGGCGTTCGCAGCACAGCCTGAGGATGCGGTTCTTCCCGAGTTCCTGGTCGGCACGCTCGGTGGCTACGCGGGAGCGGTGATCGGCGTGTACACCCTGTCGTGGGCGTTCGCTGCCGGCGCTACGGGCTGGGAGGCCCTCGGCAGGGCGATCTTCGGGGCGTTCCTCGGCTTCACCGGGGGCACGATCGTGGGCTCGAGCCTGGGGGTGATCGTGGCTGGATCGCTGTTTGGGATCGACGGCAACATCGGCCTGTGCTTCCTCGGGGCAGCGGCGGGGACGGGGGTTGCGTTCGGGATGGGACTCGCGTTCAACATCTCCGAGATCTCTCTCCCCTTTGCCCCCCCCATCGCCGCGGCCGCCGCCACCGCCGGGTTCAACGCCGGCGCTCGCTCCCGCGAGTAGAAAGGGAGGCGCCCTTGCCCACTCGCTGGAGGATCCGCTGCGCGGCGGCCGCCTTAGCGACCACCCTCGCCTCATGTTTCCCCTCTCTCTCTGGGCCGGCCTCCGCTCCCCGTGTGGCTGATATCCTCGCGCTCGGAGAAAACCTCGTGCAGAGCTATGTAACCTGGGTTGCACCCATCGCGGGCCCTCTCCCTGCACCGCCGATCGTGTCCGTACGTAACACCCCGAACCTCGCCTACTTCGACCTTCGCTCGAACGTGATCGTGGTCCCTTACTGGCCAACCCTGACGGACTCCCAGCAAGCGTTCTTCCTCTCCCTCACGCCCTCCGCCGAGGAGGCCGCGCTTCTGTTCGGTGAACTCTTCAACTGGTTTCTCGTTGCCCACGAGATGACGCATTGGCTGCAACGCGCGCTTGACCTCGAGGCAGACCCGTACACCAGGGAAAGGATAGCGAACGAATGCGCGGTCGCGTTCTTCATGGAGAGCGAAGCCGCGGAGGAGCGACTGGTCGAGCTGGACCGGATGCTTGCCTATGCGCTGGATGCCCTGGCTGATCCTGTGCCGCCAGGAGCCGACCCAGCGGCTTACTTCAACCTCCACTACTACGCTCTAGCCCAGGATCCCGCGAAGTATGGGTACTTCCAGTTCCGGTTCATCACGGACGCCGTCGCCCGCCGGAAGAGCCTCCGTCTCGTGGACCTTCTCTTCGGCCAGAGCTGAACCAGGGGGGCAACGGAGCGGGGCTCTGACGCTCCGTGAGCGATACAATGAGACGAGCGGATGTTGACTCACGAGCCCTCAAGGAGACAGCGATGAGAGCTTTCAGGAAGGCAAATCGGAGATGGTGCATCCTGGCCCTGGCCACAATGGTCCTCGCCAGCGGCGCGGCCGGGGGGATGGCAATGCCGGGGGAAGTGATCCTCGATCTGGCGAACACGGCCGATCCAAGCGATGATGGTGCCCCCACCTACGAGATCACGGCTGTGGTGTTCATGCGGGGGGCGGCGTCGATCTCCGTCCGCTCGTTCTACCCGTTCCCCCTTTTTCCCCCAGGAACATCGCACGAGTTCGGGCCGTTCGCGGTCGAGGAGGAACCGGACGCGCTGATCCTCCTTGGCCGACAGCGCTATCCTGGTCTGGATTGGGAATCCCTCGCCGTCAGGGTGAGGCCGCTCGTGTTTGGCATCCCTTACGAGGAGGGAGCGCTCCGGGTCGTGGCACGGCTCGCGCCGGATGGGGAGCCCAAATCCACAATCCTCACCGGGTACTTGCTCACCGTGCGCCAGTTCTGGTGCTCGCGGAGCGAGGGGCCGCTGTACCTCCTCCAGACGGGCGAGTTCGATCCTGGATGGGAGGGCTTCTACGTTCTCGTTGGCGGACCGCGCTGGCCGTGGGTAGATGACCCCCTGCTCGAACCGTTCGTGGGCAGGAACGTCCGGGTGCGGGGGAGGCTCGTCCCCGCAGGGGAGGAGGTTCAGATCGATGGGGATCGGTGGGCGACCTATCCCCTCCCGGCGTTGATCGTGGAAGAGATCGTGGAGATCGAGCTGGGCAACCGCTGTGGGTTCTGAGCGTCCATGACTACCCGCGAACAGCTGGTCGCGCAGCTTCAACCCCTTGTGAAGCCGTGGCACGACGCTGTCTCGGACCCTGCTGCGGCTCAGGAGAGGGTTTTGGAAAAGCTCCTTTCGATCTACCGCGGGACTGGCTACGGCCGGGAGCGCGGCGCGGCGGCGGTGGGGAGCCTTGCCGACTACCGGAAGGCGTTCCCCATCGCCACCTACGAGGACTACAAGCCCCTCATCGGGCGGGTGATGGCCGGAGAGGTGGACCTCCTCCTCACCGAGCCGCCGGTTGGGTGGGCGATCACCCGGGGCAGCACAAAGGGAGAGGAGAAGTTCGTGCCCATGACGCCCACCGACCTCCGGATGCGCGTCGCCGCCGGGCGAGCGATGGTCCACTACGCGCTCGCATCTGGGCGGTTCGACCTCTTCCAGGGCGTGAACTTGAACCTCAACTTCCCGTCCGTGGTGGGGACGGTGCGGGTGGGGGATCGGGAGGTCGAGTACGGCTATAGCTCGGGGATCTACACCAAGCACGTCTCCCGCGAGACCCCGATCCGCTCCGTTCCGTCCCAGGACGAGATCGATGCCCTCGGTGGAGGAAAGACGGCCCGCGACTGGAACGCGCGGTTCGAGCTCGCCTACCAGAAGTGCCGGGAGGAGAACGTGACCCTCGTCGGAGGCGTCGCCCCGACGGCGATCCGGTTCGGCCGCTGGCTCAGGCGAGCCCATGGGGTGTACCCCAAGACGCTGTGGAAGGTCCAGATCATGACGCTGGGGAGCGTGCCAGGGATTAACACCCGCCTTGCGCCAGCCCTCCACGCCCTATACGGGCACGCCGCGATCCGGGAGATCTACGGCGCGACGGAGGGGATGTTCGGCCAACAGAGAGATGGCCAGAGGGCATGGGTTCCGAACTACGACCTGTTCCTGTTCGAGGTGGAGACCCGACGGCGCAGGATCAAGCTCCTCCACGAGATGCAGCCTGGCGAGAAGGGGAGCCTTGTCGTATCCACGCCCATCCTCGCCCGATACAAGATCGGGGATCTCATCCTCGCGCTGCGACCTCCCTACTTCCGCTGCATCGGCCGCGATCGACCGTGGACACCTCTCCGGTACCTGTGGGACGAGCTCTCCACCCTCAACCTCGGCCGCCTGTAGGTCGGAAAAGCTCCCACCGCTGAGGTCGCAGAGAACGCAGGGGAACACCGTTGTCCTTGGTCCGCCATCCGTGGGCGCCAAGCACTACCCCTGGTCCGCAGTTCCGGACACGCGGTGCCTTCCTCCCAGACCAAGAGACCGCAGACCGGTGAACCCGCCGTTGCTCTTGGCGCGGTCTGCGATCTCGGCAGCTAGGTCGGATTCTGGTTTGTCTTGGTCAGCGACGGCGGAACAGGACCCCCCGGAGCAGAATCGAGAGCCCGACCACGATGAGGATCGATGGCCACACCACGTCCCAGCCGACCACTTCGTGTAATCCGACACCGACAAGGACCACACCTACGACAAGCGCGCCAAGCACTGCTCGCCTGAGCGAGGGAATGAGGACGCGGACGAGGGCCCCCAGGATGACGAGTGCCCCCGCCCCAGCGAGGATCACAGACCACGTGCTCAGTCGAGGAACGCCCCATCCTTTGGCAAGCCTCGTCAGGCAGCCCGTGTTCGCGGCGAGGAGCACGAGCCCGGCCCAGATGAAGATGGACGCCCAGATGAACGCGCCTACTGGATCCTGGCGCCACTTCTCATCCCAACTCTTCTCCCCTTTCTCGTGCCGTTTCTCTTCTTCTTTCTCCTCTTCCTTCTCGTCCCTCTCGCCCCGTGGTCGCTCGGACATCGATGCCTCCTTGTGAATGGCGGGCATTATAGTCCTCCGGCCTGGCGGGAAGCCCACGGAGAGGGCGTGCCCCGCCGGGATCAGTGGGAGGCGGAGCGCATCGCTTGCAGGCGAGCGAACGCCCGGCCGTAGCCCTCGTTCTGCTGCGACCACTCGACGAGGTGGGGGCAGGGGAAGTCCGCGCACTCGGAGCAATGGGCGAGTCCCTTCTCGTCCACGCAGCAACGGAGGATCCAGCAGTCCGGAGACCAGTGACCACTGCGATCGCCCCGGCACCATGTGCAGCGGATCGCGTCCGGGTCCACGTCGAGGCTCCGCTTCTCCCTGAACCAGGTAACGATCGTGCGGCGCAATGCCGGATCCGTGGCCGCGCGGCGGATGTCGCAGTCCGTGCAATCGATCCCGCACGCGGCGATCAGCTGTTCTCCGTTGGCCATGTTCCCTCCTTGGGCTGAGGCCTGCCGAGATCGACCCCGCCCGTATAATGCACATCTCGATCTCAACGATCCACGACCGAGGTGAACATGAAACGACGCATCCCGAGCCTACGGGCCCTTCCACGGAACATCTGGGCCGTCAGCGCGACGAGCTTCCTCATGGATATCTCAAGCGAGATGGTGTTGAACTTGCTGCCTCTCTTTCTAGCGAACGTGCTCGGCGTGGGCACGGCCCTGATCGGCGTCATCGAGGGGGTCGCCGAGTCCACCGCCTCGCTTCTCAAGGTGTTCTCCGGCTGGATCTCGGACCGGCTGGGACGGCGCAAGTGGCTCGCCGTGGGGGGGTACGCCCTGTCGGCGGCGGCCAAGCCTTTCTTGTACATCGCTTCGACGTGGGGGGCCGTGGCCGGCGTGCGGTGGGCGGATCGGGTGGGGAAGGGGATCCGCACCGCGCCCCGCGACGCCCTGGTTGCGGATTCCATCGACGAAGGACGGCGAGGATTGGCGTTCGGGCTGCACCGGGCGGCGGACACGGGGGGGGCGATGCTGGGAATCCTGGGGGCGCTCGTCGCGGTGTGGCTGACCCAAGGCGGGGCGGGGGAGCTCACCGCGGCGACGTTCCGGACGATCGTCCTCGTGAGCTTGGTCCCCGCCGGGCTGGCCGTGCTCGTGCTCGCCCTCGGGGCGCGCGAGGCGCGGGGACGCAGCCACGAACGCCCCCAGATCAGGTTCCGGGCCCTGGGGCGCCCGTTCCTCGTGTTCCTGGGGATCGTGGGGCTGTTCGAGCTCGGCAATTCCGCCGACGCGTTCCTCGTCCTCCGCGCGCAGACGCTAGGCGCGAACGTCCTCGGGATCCTCGGCATGCTCGCCGTGTTCAACCTCGTGTACACCCTGGTCTCCACGCCGGCCGGTGCCCTATCCGATCGGATCTCGCGGCGAACGGTGATCGTGGCCGGGTGGCTTGTCTACGCCGGGATCTACTTGGGCCTCGGCCTCGCCGGCGCGGTGTGGAACATGTGGGTTCTGTACATTGCCTACGGTGCGTACTACGGGATCGCGTTTGGGACAGCAAAAGCGCTCGTAGCAGATCTCGTGCCGGCCGAGCTTCGCGGCACAGCGTATGGCACGTACAGCACGGTGGTGGGAGCGATGGACCTCCCCGCCTCCGCGATCGCGGGTGTGCTGTGGCAGGCCGTCAGCCCGGGGGCCCCGTTCTTCTTCGGTGCGGCAGCGGCCCTCCTCGCCGCGGTTGCCCTCTGGGCGTGGGGACGGCGCACGCAGGGGTAGCGGCCGGGCACAGAAGAAAGCGACGAACAGGTCACGAGCCATGGGCGGGTGCTGCCCGTCGGTCGGTTCATCTTCTCCCTTTGTCGGGAGGAGTCCTGTCCGGCAGCCTCTGCACCCGACGGGCGATCAGGGCGCGGAGCTTGTCCTCCGACGGCGGCGGACCGGTGCGCACTTGTTTCCCATCGATGAACAAGGCGTCGGAGATCCCCCACGCGAGGAACGTCGCCCGATCCGAGGTGTCCACGATCTCGAACCGCACCCGATCCCCGAACCCGGCTGCGGCGCGGCGGGCGCGCTCGGCGACGAGGTTGGTCGCCTGACACCACCCGTTCACGAACGCCACCACCGATACCACGCCCGGCACGCGCTCGGGACGCTTCTTCTCGCGGATCCACCGCGGAGGAGCGGCATCCAGGGCGAACGGCTTCCAGAGGAGGACCTGGATCCCCATCCGGTCCGCCGGACGGTACCCGTGCTTCTTGAACCACTGCGCCTCCATCCAGAACGGGAGTGCGAGGCCCCACGCCGCCATCCCCTGTGCCCCACGGGCGCGGGCGTCCTCCTCCGCGGCGCGGAGAAGAGCCTGGCCCATCCCCCTCCCCTGGAAGTTCCCCCGCCCCTCGTTGTGCCCGTGGACCCAGATGCAGAGGACCATGTACAAGTCCCTTCCCTCAGCGAAGGAGTGCTCGATCGGGAGGTACTGGATCATCCCGCCTGGGACGCCCCGGTCGTCGAGGGCCACCTTCACCCGCAGCCCGTAGTCCTTCATCTTCTCGTACCAGCGGCGCTTGTGGTCCCCGGCACCCCTCATCTCCGACGACCAGTCCTCGAGGCACACCAGATACAGGGGCTCCAAATCCGGGTTTAGGTCTACGATCTTCATGCTGCCTCCTCGATGAGTTGGGTGAAGAACACCACGCACATGGCGAGGGCCGCCTCCACCGTCCCGCCAGGGAGGAGCCGCAGGTTGACCGTGGCCTGGTGGGGGATCACGTTCTCTTTGGTCCCTGCCTGAAAGATCGTGGTCGCCGCTGTGGTGCGGACGAGAGCGGCGGTGGTCGGGTTCCGCGCCACGACCACCACCAACAGGACAAAAAGCGCTCCCCCCCAAGAACGATCCACACCATGGCTATCTCCCCTCGTTCGCCATGAGGGCCGATGCTAGTGTTTCTGTGGCCACCCGTCCAACGACGGGAAGGCTCCCCCAGCGAGGTTGGCGGGGAGGGGAGGTGGGGGTAGTATCTCCTCGGCGGAGCGTAGCGCAGCCTGGTAGCGCACTGGCATGGGGGGCCAGGGGTCAGCGGTTCAAATCCGCTCGCTCCGACCAGGGAGATCTCCCCGTGCTGAGGAAGCCGGAGGCTCAAATGATGCACGGGCAAGAAGGCTCAGTGGTTCATGTGTGTCTGGATTCCTAAGCGACTGGTCGTCTGTTGACCCTTGCATGTCCCCGCGGGTTCGCAAGCAGGGTGGTTGCCCGAACCGGCTTCGTCCACGTATAGTCCTCGTCCGATGATCCACATTGGGTTCCTCATGTCGGACACGGGTGGTGGCCACCGCGCCGCGGGCCGGGCGATCGAGGCCGCGCTCGAACACCGCTATCCAGACACGTTCGAGTGCGAGTACTTCGATGTGTTCCGGAAGTGTGGACTGCCTCCCCTCAACCGCGCTCCGGAGATCTACCCGTGGTGGGTGCGACGTCACCAGCCCTCGTACGACCTGTTCGTGTCCGCGATTGACCGGGCGATGGCGTCGCGCGCCGGCCGGAGCGGGCTCGCCCACGTGATCGGGCGGAAGGGTCCTCTGGCGAAGGCCTACGCCACCTGGTCGGTGGGGGTGATCCTCCACGCCGGGTTCAGCGGGCTGGCGGTGGCGGCCCGCCGGGCGTCGGGCGCCTTGATCCCGTTGGTGACGGTGATCACCGACATGGCGTCCCCTCACAGCGGGTGGTTCCATCCCGAGGTGGACCGGTGCCTTGTTCCCACCGAGAGCGCAATCGCGAAGGGGCTCAGGCTAGGACTCACGCCCACGAAGCTGCGGCTGGTGGGGCATCCTGCCCACCCGAAGTTCGCCCTCCTCGCGAAGACGAGGGCCGAGGCCCGGGCAGAACTCGGCTGGGACCAGAACCTTCCTACCGCCCTCGTGGTAAGTGGAGCCGAGGGGATGGGGGGGATGGAGGCGCTCGCCCGATCCCTCGATGGAGTGGGGGCGCAGCTGGCGATCGTGGCCGGGAAGAACGAGCTCCTCGCCGCCCGGCTGCGGGAGGTCCCGTGGAAGGACCCCACCCATGTGTACGGGTTCGTGACGAACATGGAGACCCTCATGCGGGGCGCGGACGTGCTGGTGGGGAAGCCGGGGCCAGGGGTGATCGCCGAGGCCGCGATCATGGGTTTGCCCATGATCCTCACCGGGGGGATGGTGAACGAGCTCGCCAACGTCCGGTTCGTGACCGAGGCCGGGGCGGGCGTGTACGCAAGGACGCCGGACAAAGTCCGCGCCGTCCTCGCTTCCTGGGTCGCCTCGCCCAACGAACTTGCCCGTCACGCGGCGAACACCCAGAGGATCGCCTATCCCAACGCCTCGCTCGACATCGCGGACGAGATCGCCTCGCTCGCGCGGGCGCGTGCGTCAGCAGCGGCTTCGGCCTGAGGCATGGCCTCCCCTCGCGTGCGGCGCCTCATCCTCACCGCGTGCGGCCTCCTCTGCGTGGGGCTGGCAGTCCTCGGTTGGATCCTTCCCATCATGCCCGCCACGCCGTTCCTCCTCCTCGCCGCGGGGTGCTTCGCCCGCAGCTCGCCCCGTCTCCACCGCTGGCTCCACGAGAACCGCCTGTTCGGCCGGTACCTGCGCGACTACGCCGAAGGACGGGGCATCTCCCCCATCCTCAAGGCAGGCACGATCGCCCTGATCTGGGGTTCCGTGGCCCTTTCCGCGACGTTCGTCGCCCGCGCGATGTGGCTGCGCCTGCTCCTCGGGGCGGTCGCCCTGGGCGTGTCGTGGCACATCCTCCGCCTCCCCACCCGCCGCCCGTAGCCGTCGCCAGGGAACCCGCTCCACCGCCGAGAACGCCAAGGACACCAGCAAGACCAACCACCAAGGCACCAGGACACAAGGGCAGCCAAGGAGAGGAGAAACCACAGGCCCTTGGGCTTGACCCCAAGATCCCTTGGTGCCCGTGGTGTCCTTCGTGGTGAGATCAGGAGCACGGTTCACAGCCACGGGTGGAGGTCCCATCACCCCTCCATGGCGCAGGTTGCCCTCCCCTACGTTTCCTGGAAGAGGCCGGCGGACTGTTGGCCTGTTCCGGGTCCTTTCCTCGAAGTCTGCGGTGGATCCCGAGCTCACCGCGTGGCCGCAGGCTTTGCCGGCCGTCCCCTGCGCGCCTCCTAGTACGGGACCGGACTGATCCGGTTCAGCTTCTCCAGGCGGTGGATTGCCCGCACCTGACGCACGGTGCCGGAGAGCCCGCGCACGACGAGGCTATCCGTGGTCGCCCCGCCGCCAGCGTACTTCACCCCGCGCAGGAGCTCCCCGTCGGTGATCCCGGTGGCGGCAAAGCACACATCGTCCGAGGCCACGAGGTCGTCCATCGTCAGGATCCTGTCGAAGTCGTAGCCGAGATCGCGGCCGCGGCGGAGCTCGTCCTCGTCCCGCGCCACGAGCCTCCCCTGGATCTCTCCGCCCATCGCCCGCAGCGCACACGCGGCGAGAACGCCCTCCGGCGTTCCCCCGATCCCGAGGAGGACGTCGATCCCCGACTCCGGCCACGCCGTCATGAGCGCTGCTGCCACGTCGCCGTCGGGAATGAGCCGGATCCGGGCCCGGCACCGACGGACGTCGGCGATGAGCCGCTCGTGGCGGGGGCGGTCGAGGATGATCACCGTGAGGTCCTCGACGCGATCTCCTTTGGCCCGGGCAAGAGCGGCGAGGTTGGCCTCCACCGGGGCGGTGATGTCCACCTTCCCCTTTGCGGCCGGGCCCACGGCGAGCTTGTCCATATACACGAACGGTCCAGGATCGAACATCGTCCCCCGCGGGGCGATCGCCACAGTGGAGATCGAGTTCAGGTTCCCAGTAGCGAGGGGGCGGGTCCCGTCGATCGGGTCCACAGCGATGTCCACCTCGGGCGGGGCTCCCGTGCCGACGCGCTCCCCGTTGTAGAGCATGGGGGCCTCGTCCTTCTCCCCCTCTCCGATGACGACAGTCCCGTCCATCTCGACGCTGGCGAGCATGAACCGCATCGCCTCGACGGCGGCGCGGTCGGCGCCTTCCCTGTCCCCGCGGCCCATGAACCGTCCCGCGGCCAGAGCGGCGGCCTCCGTCACCCGAACGAGCTCGAGGGCGAGGTTCCTCGTCGGCGGTGTCGTCATCTCAGTCCCCCCTCGGGGACACTGTACCCACCGCACCCGGTTCGGCCAACCCGGGCCCCGTTCCCGCGAAGCCGAATCAGCGCGCGTCCCAGATCGCGATCGCGAGGTCGTCCACCCCCGAAACGGGGAATTCGACGCGGGTGGATGGAGGCCAGCGCACAACGCTCTGGGGATCACCATGCAGGCGGAGGAGGGGTCGGAATCGGGCATCGCCCCCCTCGTTCCTCTCCCACATCCCGGCTGCGGACGACGGCCCGAGCGCCACTCCAGGTTCGCCATAAGGCGGATCGGGGATCTCCTCGATCCAAAACAGGGCCACGGGCGCCACCGCCGGGTCGCTCATGTCGAGGAGCTGGAAGTCGTACCCCCAGCCAGGATTGAGGACCAAGTGCCTTCGCTCCCCCGATATGTCGTAGCCGACCACGACCGCGTAGTGGTTGGGGAAGATCCCGCCCCTCCCGGCCCAGTCGAACAGGACCACGTGGGGCACCCCCCGCTGGATCAGCTCGACCGACTTCGCGAACACCACGGCCAGGCTCCCGTCCGCGGTCCCAAGGGCAACCCCGCGCGGGCACCTCCGTTCAATGTACGCCCGCAGGCCAGCGGTGAACGCCCATGGCCACGTGAGGCCTTGCCGCTCCCCTCCCCAGACGACGATGATCGTTCCCATGAGCTCGTACAGCTCCGCGATCGCCGCCGCGGGGCCGTCAGCCAGAAAGAGGTACCCGTAGCGACGGTCGTAGTAGGCAAGGAGGATCCGTGCTGCCTCGGGCCCACAGCCGGCCGGGATGGGGGCTCCGTCCTCGCCAAGGAGCCACGTCGGACCAAGGGGTGGAGCCCCGACGAGGATCATCCGTTCCGGCACCTGAGCAAAAGCCGCTCCCCCCGCCGGGAGGTGGACCGCCACCGCAACGAGGGCGGCAGAGCCCAACGCAAGAAGCGTTCTTGAGTTCATCCATCGCTCCTGTCCCGACCCGTCAGCAGCGCCGGCCGCACATCGCCACGATCGAGTCCGGATCGTTCACGGGGATTAGAAGCGCAGACCCTGTCGCTTCTTCTCCGCATACAGCTGGGCGTCGGCCTCCTCGAGGAGCTCGCGGATCGTGGAGGGACGCTCGGGGGTCCACGCGGCCCAGCCCGCATCAAGGGCGATCGGGACCTCGGGAAGGTGTTCACGGCTCCAGAGATCGAGGGCCGTCTGCAGCCTCTGCACCACGACGTCTACCGGGCTCGCTGTCTCCGGGAGGACGATCAGGAACTCGTCCCCTCCGTACCGGACGACCCAGTCGCTCTCGCGCAGGGTCTGCCGGATGAGCTGCGCAATGGAACGCAAGACCTCATCCCCGCGGGCGTGTCCCAGTTGGTCGTTCACCCGCTTGAACCCCCGCAGGTCGGTCAGAAGGAGGGTGAACGACCTCTTGTAGCGCTGCGATCTCTTGAGTTCTGTGTGGATGGTCTCGTCGAAGTAATGGCGGTTGAGAAGCCCGGTCAGGGGGTCATGCATCGCCTTCTCGCGCAACAATGCTTCGGTCTGGACTTGCTCGCTGATGTCGAGCAAGTCCACCAAGTGGGCCTGGCGGTCCAGGCACTGCAGGGGGTAGGTACGTACAAGGAGCCACACCGTGCTCGCATCCTTGCGGACGCCGCGGGCCCTCACCCCCGCCCGCTGGAGTTCCCCCTTTGGCTTGAGGACCGCTGCCCGCTCGTCGGGATGGATGAGCTGCCACCACGGGCACAGAGCGAGGAGCTCCTCCCGCGAGTAGCCAAACAGGTCCACGACCCGCCCGTTCACGTAGGAGAGGCGATCCCCTTCCGTCACCAAGAAACCCGCCATGCAGTACTCGGCCAGCACGCGGAAGAGGGATTGGTCCGGGTCGAAGCGCCGCGACTTCTCGGCGCCGCGGAGGGAGGCGACAGCCATCCGGGCCAGCTCCGCGAGAGCGTGGAGTGTGGTGGGAGTGGGACGGGATCCGTCGCGGGGGTCATCCACCGAGATCGCACCGAGGATCTGTCCCTCGAATTCGAGCGGGGTGAGCAGGAGATCATCCTGATGCCAGCCCCCCGGTACGATGAACCGACGACGGCTCCTCACAAAGGGGGACACCTCCTCCACAGCCGCTGTCGCGGGAATGTAGTAGGAGGAACCGATCCGGTAGGGTGGGGGGAAACGGGAGGCAGTGACGGTGCCGCCCTGCTCGACGAACCGGCGCAGCACCGCCTCCTCTTCCGGGATGAGCCCGCGCGCCGCGTACGCCACCACGCGTGAGGGGTCCCCCGTCGGGGTCAGCGGGGGTTCATAAACGCTGACCACAACCCTCCGGAATGGCGTCTGCCGCAACGCGAGGTCAGCGATGGACTCCAGGAGGGACCCCAGCGTCCCTCCCCCGCACTCCCCCCCGGAACGCTCTCGAGACCGCGTCGCGTCCAGCTGCACCTGCGTGGATCCCCCTCCACCCTCCGAACCCCGCGGCACCTCGGCCACAGCGAAGAGCAGTTTAACGCAGGATATAAGAACGCGTCAACACGCATTGGGATCAGGCAACAACGCCACTTCAGCTCCGGGTAGCGACCCTCGGCCGACCGGCGGGACGAATGTCCGGTCGAAGGTTGAACCGATTCCTTGGGGAAGGGGTCGCTCCCCCCTAAGGTTCGACCAAGCCCAACTGTGAGGGGGTGCCGCGGTGGAACTGCACGAATGGTTGTCGGTGTATCAGGCAGTGAGCGTTACGGCGGCCAACAAGGAGCGCACGTACTGGAATGTGGGGGGGACCTGCCTGGTCGCCAGCGTGCTCCTCCTCATCCTGGGCGTCGTGCTCGGCATCGCCGTGCTCGAGGACGCCTACAACGGGTACGTTGCGACCCCTGGGCTGCGCTGCCTGACCACGGCGCTGGCAGCATTTGGGGTTCTGATCAGCACCTACTGGCTCGCGATCCAACACCGGATGTCCCGCGAAGTCGCCCACTGGCAGGGGCTCCTCAGGCAGCTGGAAGGGGAGTTCGCTGGAGCGGAGTTCCATCGCAGCGGACTGCGGCTCCTCATGGGCCAGCCGGTTCGCAGCCCCACGATCACGCCCCATTTCGACGAGTGGTACCCAGGGGTCACGCGCCTGGGCTGGCTGGCGCGACACCTGGCGTGTCTCACCACCGTCCTTCTGCCGACGGCGTTCCTCGTGGCGTGGGTCGCGCTGGCGATCCTCCCCTGGGCCGTCCCTTAGCCCGGGTCAAGGTCACAGGCCGTCCCAGCCGAAGTGGGCGAGGTCGGTCCGCCCATCGGGGCCGAACGCCACGCCCTCCCCTTCGAGAAGGCGCTGTTGCTCTTTCCCTAGGCTGCACTTCCCTTGGGCATTGATCACCCTCTGCCACGGTACGGGCGGCTCCACCCGCTCCGTCCGCAACGCGGCCAGCGCGTAGCCCACCGTGCGCGCCCCGCAGCCGGCCCAGGCTCCGATGTCGCCGTACGTGGCCACCTTCCCGGGCGGGATGCGGCGGATGAGATCGTAGATCTTTTCGTAGAGTAGGCTCATTCTTCCCCTCCTATCCAGCCCGTCATGGGGCGAGGAGCTCCGCTTCAAGGAAGTCGGCCACCGCCTCCGGATCCAAAGGCAGCACCTCAACCCCATCGGGAACGCGCACCGAACGGTCCGAGACCACGGCGAGGACGGGGATCCGGCCAGCAAGCGGCTCCCCGGACCGGTAGATCTCGATCTTCGGGTAGTGCGAGCCCTTAAACCCCTCGAGGAGCACGAGGTCGAGATCGGCCATGTGCCGGTCGAGGTACTCCTCCACCGGGGCGCCATCGTGGTCCCAGAACAGGGCGCCGTGGAGGTCGGAGTAGAGGAGCACCCGCTCCGCGCCGGCCTCGCGGTGGAGCTGGGTGTCTTTCCCCGGGGTGTCCGGCTCCACCTCGGGTCCCACGTGCTTGGCCGTGCCCACGCGGTACCCGCGGGCCACCAGGACCGGAATGAGCCTCCGGAGAAACGTCGTTTTTCCCGACCCCTTGTGTCCGATGACCGCGACCACCTTCATCCAGGCCCCTCCTGAGGACGGAGATTCTGGATCTCCTCTCCCCTCCGCGCAACTCACTCAGGAGTGCCTTCTGCGGTTCGCCCTCTCCCCAGGTGAGACAGGACTTCTTCCGCCGCAGAGGAGAAGCCGAGTCCGTCGGGTAGAAGCCCCCGACGCTGCACGAGACAGTGTCCTCGGTAGCCTCGGGCTCCGTGTCCGACGGTCTCTCGGGCCGATCAAGGTACGGGCGAAACGCTGGCCAACGCGAGGATCTTCCGGTCGAGGACGGACAGGGGACGCGAACCTGGGTCGTCTACAGGCCCAGGCCATGACGCTGCGTAGACCTCGATCGTCAGCTTCTTATGGGTGAACGCGTGCTCGACCGTGCCCAACGGCCGGGCGCTCGCCAACCGGTACCGGGAGAGCAAGACCTCCAACGCGCTCGGGCCTTCCTCCAGCGGGAACCCCCACAGCCCGCCCAGGGCGCGCCCATCGCGCCTCTCCAAGACATACCCGCCACCACCCTTCAGGACGAGGGCACAGGCCGACACCACCATCTGCCGCCGTACCCGCCGGACGGGATAGCGTTCGGGGTCGCCCTTGCCCCGGCAGAACCGCGCGGCCGGACAGGCCGCACAGGTGGGGTTCTTCGGCGTGCAGACGAGGGACCCCAGCTCCATCACTGCTTGGTTCCACGCCCCCGGGTCGGCACGATCGAGAAACCGCTCCGCCGTTTCCCGCAGCCACCGAGCGTTCGGCGCCTCGACCGCGAACAGGCGGGCGAGGACCCGCCGCACGTTCCCGTCCACCGCCGCCACCGGCTCACCAAACGCGATCGAGGCCACCGCCGCCGCGGTGTAGGGCCCGATACCCGGGAGATCCTCAAGCTCTGCCGCCGTCGTGGGGAGACCCGTCTCGGCCACCGCGCGGGCCAGCTGGTGGAGGTTCCGCGCCCGGCGGTAGTACCCCGCCCCCGCCCATACCTTCAGCACGTCCTCCTCCGATGCCCGTGCAAGGGTGGCGAGATCGGGAAACGCTGCCATGAACCGGGCGTAGTACCCCTGAGCCTGCTCCACCCTCGTCTGCTGGAGAAGGATCTCCGAGACGAGGATCGCGTAGGGATCACGAACGCGGCGCCAGCTGAGGTCGCGGCGGTGTTGGCGGAACCAGGTCGCCAGGTCGCGGCGGAAGGTGCTCAGCGCGTCACGGTCATCAAGATCGGGCATCGCGGTCGGGGTAGATGAACTACTGCGGCGGGCGCAGGTCCAGCTTCCCTTCAGCTGGATGCGCGTAGAGGCGCCACGTGGGGTAGGCGAAGTCGATCCTGGGTTCCCGAGCAAACGCGTGCAGGATCGCCTCGGAGATCCGGTGCTCCGTCTCCCGCCGCTGTCGCGGTCGGCACAGATAGCGTAGGGTTAGGCTCACACCGTGATCCACGATCCTCGTGTACACGGTCGGGGTCAGCGTGGCGTACTGGATGAGGAACTTGCGGCTCGCATCGCGGATGGGAAGGGCTGCCTCCTCGGCCACCGCTCCCACCTCGCGGTTCAAGATCCCAAGAAGGATCTCCTTGGCTCGCTCCCAATCGCTCTCGAACGTCACCGTAACCGGGATCTCGTTCCAGACGTAGTTGAACCCTTGGGTGTAGTTGGTGATGGGCTCGACGAACACCCGCCCGTTCGGGACGTGGACCAGGCGGCCGGAGCTCTGTTCCCCCGCCGCGCGACCCCCGATCTCGAGCAGGGTGAACATGAACGGTCGGGTGTCCACGACGTCGCCCGCCACCCCGGCAATGGCGATCCGGTCCCCCACGACGAAGGGCCGCCGCCACGAGATGTAGAGCCAACCGAAGAAGTTGACCACCGGATCGCGTAGCGCCACCGCCAAGCCTGCCGACACGAGCCCAAAGTAGGTGACGAGCGACTGCACGCCCTCCAGCCACAGCCGGCCGATGAGGATGAGTCCGATCACGGCCACCGTGTACGCCGACGCCTTGCTCCATCGGTAGCGGAGGCGCGGGTCTGAGGTGCGCTTGGCAACCGCAGCCGTCCACAACCTGCGGGCGATCCACAGGGCGACGAAGATGCCCACTGTGGCGAGGAGCCGCGTCACCACATCCGTGGGAAGGCCGAGGTGATCGCTGAGCCAGCTCATGTTGCCACCCAGCGTCGGACCCTCGCGCCGCATCCTGGCGAGTTCATCGGTACCGTGAGGATACGCCCCCGGTTTGCCAGGTCCAAGCCGTCCTGGCTGCGACCGCGCCAGCTCGCTACCATGAGCTCCAAGGAGGAACGATGGACGAGAAACGGACCAAGCTAACGATTCCCGATCTTCTGGCGATGGTGGAGCGGGGGGAGAAGATCACGTTCCTCACCGCCTACGACTACCCGACGGCCCTGCTCGAGGACCGGGCGGGGATGGACATGATCCTCGTCGGCGACTCGGGGGCGATGTGCCTGCTCGGCCACCGGACGACACTTCCGGCGACGATGGACTTCATGATCGCGATCACCGCCGCCGTGAGCCGAGCCGCCCAGCGGGCGTTCGTGGTGGGCGACATGCCGTACATGTCCTACCAGCCCTCGAACGAGACCGCGATCCGCAACGCGGGCCGGTTCATCTCCGAGGGCGGGGCCGATGCGATCAAGCTCGAGGGCGGGGCGCGGATGGCGGAGCGGGTGCAGGCGATCGTGAAGGCGGGGATTCCCGTAATGGGGCACATCGGCCTCACGCCGCAGGCGGCGAGCGCGATCGGCGGGCTCAAGTCCCAGGGCCGGAGCGCCGCCACGGCCAAGGCCCTCATCGACGACGCGAAGTGCCTGGAGGAAGCCGGCGCGTTCTCGATCCTCTTGGAGGCCATTCCCGCCAAGGTGGCCGAGGTGATCACCGGGCGGGCGAAGGTGCCCATTCTCTCCATCGGCTCAGGGCCGGCGTGCCACGGGCAGCTCCTGATCGTGCACGACATCTTGGGGCTGTTCGAGGCGTTCACCCCAAAGTTCGTGAAGAAGTACGCCGACGTGTCGTCCGTGATGCTCGGGGCGTTCCAGGCCTACATCAAGGACGTGAAGGACGGCGCGTTCCCCGGCCGCGAGCACACCTACACGATCCCCAAGGAGGAGTGGGAGGCGCTGCGCGGCAGCCTGGATGCGTGATCAAGACCATCCCAAGAGAACTCAGTGGTGACGGAGACAGGCGGCCGAGACCTGCAGTTGGAGGTTGGCCACAGATTCCTGCTGCGGACTTCAGGCGTTGCGACCCGAAATCTCCTTGCCCCCACGAGGCAGGAAACATAGAATTAGTAAGAATATGCTTTCTGCTGACCCACGTCGTTTGCAGAGCGAGAAGCCCATGATTCCGTGGAAAGCGCGAGCCATAGCATGGTTCTGGCGAACGAGACGCTGGTTCTCTCTCAACACCAACCTACTCCTTACCATACTGACCGGGTGCGCCGTGCTGTTGATGGCCCTATCCTCATTAATCCCGCCTCTGCTATACTGGGCAGCAGTTGGCACCTTGGCAGCAGCGCTCTTGCCGCAGTTGATTTCGCTGTTCTGGGCTAGACATCGGCGTTTCTACGAGCTCGAACTCAGCAAGTTGTATGGCTTGAGGCATCTCAGCCATCTTGTGGATCAGTTCCGTGTTGAGGCAGAAACCCTTCCAGGGGAAGCCCTTGACAGGAGAGCGGACGGCGTCTTGGCTAGTGCTCTTAAGTGCATCGCTACCACTCTGTTCCCGCGAAAGTCGGTCTCCCTTACGTTCCTCAGTCTTCTGGCCCAGGAACTGCGGCTAGGAGCTTGGTACCCAGACGATCTCGATGTGGATATGAACTTCTGTGTTCTTCTCTCAGACCCAGGCGATAGGGCTTATGCGAAGGAAGCAGCCCTAAGCGGCCGCACCATCTACCTTCCATACGTAAGACAGAATTGGTCGTTCCGGTTAGCTACTCCTTCACAGCCCGGCGGTCCTATCCGATACGAGCTAGCGGCCCACGGTCTATGGAAGCCAACATCCCGAAGGAACTTCAGATCACTACTGATTGTGCCCTGCCTCATTGCTAGTGGCCAGAGAGAATGGGAGCCCTACGGAGTCCTGAACGTCGAAAGCAGCAAGCGGGATGCGTTCACTGACAGCGACATCTTCTGCGTCTGCATTGCAGCAAACAGAATCGCTCAGTGCCAAGCAATCTACGCAGCCAAGAAGAGAAGGAGGGCCGAAGACTAGACTCTCTTCCTAGGATCTCCGCATGCCAAGTCATCTGTGTCGAGGACGATACGACGGGCGCCATACTTAGCCCTGTCTTCGGCGGCCTTCACGAGTACATCCTGATTAACTCGTGCTTGTTTTTCGGTGTTGTCACTCGAACACTTGACTCCTGACACAAACGCGAGAGCCCGCTTCATGGATCCAGCCTCCTTGTACCTAGGTCAACCTCGGTCTCCACGTCCACACATTCGGGATCCCGAAATCCCGCAAGAACCCTTTCCTCTCCTTACGACGGACCACCCCCTTCTTGTGCGTACGCACAAGAAGCGCAAATAATGGTAGCGGTCCGTATGTCTCCTGTCAAGACTCCGGAGATGATACTGATTACACTAGTTCCCAGGGGAAGGAGGCGGATGCTCCTATCGCACACCGCCGATCCCCCGATGGTCATGCCCGTGGAGTCCTTCACCGTCCGAGCACGATGTCGAGGCCGGAGAGGATCAACTTGACCTGCTCGGAAGCCAGCTTCCCGCACCGGTCGATGAGGACGGACCTGTCGAGGGTGATCACCTCGGCCACCAGGGCCACGGAATCCTTGGGGAGGCCGGTTGTCTCGGCCTTCAGCAGCACGTTCCCCGGCGCGTCGGCCCACTTGAGGTTGCTCGTGAGGGGAACGCACACGACCGTGGCCAGCCGGCTCCGGTTGAACGCATCGCCTTGGACCACCACCACCGGACGGCGGAAGCCGGGCGCTGACCCCGTGGGCACGGGAAGGCTCGCCCACCACACCTCGCCCTGCGAGATCACCACTCGACGCGCTCCAGAACCCGCTGGCTTGCGGCAGTGACGAACTCCTCCCCTCTCTTGCCCGCAGCCGCCACGGCACGGTTCACGGCCTCAGTGAGGTCCTCCGGGGCGCGGCGAGCGAGGTACTCTCGGAGCGCGTCCTGGAACAGCTCGCTCCGCGACTTGCCAGCCCGCCGCGCGAACCGATCCGCGCGCTCAAACAGCTCATCCGGCAGGGAGACCGCTGTCTTCATACCGGAAGTATAACCACCTTCCCGACATGCGCCAGGAGATCGTTACCAGGCCGAGGGGGTGGTGAAGGGGTGGTTGAAGGAAGGCGGTGCTCCTCCTATACGAGAGCTTGGCGACAAGGAAAGGAGGAGCCGGGGGACTGATCGACCGCTCCCGTCGTCTCCACCGCTCTCCCACCCGGACCCAAGCCCAGATCGGCGACGGGAGTTCGGCACCCCAACGTTGGTCTTGGACCGCCCCCAGACCACGCCGTCGGAACGGGTTCGCGGGGCGCAGTTCGCCCGCGAGGAGGGGAAGACCACTGCGGGACTGCGATCCTCGCCAGGACGTGATCCAGAACGGACCCCCAACCCAGCCGGTGGCCGGCGAGGTCGGGGGGAGTTGCCAGTCCCGAAGGTAGGCCCATAATCGAACGGGTCCACAAAGGAGGGGCAACATGGACATTGGGATCGTCGTCCATTCGCAGACCGGACACACGCACTCCGTGGCGGAAAAGCTCCGGGAGAAGCTGGCCACCGCCGGCCACACCGTGACCCTGGAGCGGCTGGAGGCCGAAGGCGAGGTCCGCCCCGGGGTGAAGGACGTGAGACTCAAGTCGGTACCCAACGTTGAGGCCTACGACGCCATCGTGTTCGGGTCGCCTGTGCACGGGTTCGCCCTCGCCCTCGCGATGCAGGCCTATCTTCGCCAGGTGCCATCGCTTGCCGGCAAACGCGCGGCCTGTTTCGTGACCCAGTCCTTCCCGTTCGCCTGGATGGGCGGGGACCGCGCGCTCCGTCAGATGACGAGAGCGTGCCAAGCTAAGGGGGCCACGATCTGCGGAGTCGGGGTCGTCAACTGGTCCCGCCGGAGTCGGGAGCAACAGATCGCCGCGATGGTGGACCGACTGAGCCGCCACCTCCCGTCCTAGCCGACTTCCGCAAGCGGCTGCCCTGCGCAGGGCACCTCCCTCCCCTTGACAGGGGAGCCCCTTCCCTGTAGTGTCGGCTCTGATGGATCAGCATAATCTGATTCATCAGGGGGAGCGATGCCGAGAGCCAAGCGGAAAGTATCCTGTGGGTGCTGCAAGGTGGAGGCGCTGATCACCGTGGACGAGCGGGGGCAGATGGTCCTCCCGAAGGATATCCGGGAGAGGATCGGACTCCGCGGCGGAGATAAGCTCGCCCTCACCGTCATCGAGAGGGACGGAGCCGTGTGCTGTCTTGTTCTGACGAAGGCCGAGGGCCTGGCCGTCGCTGTGCGGTCGGCGCTGGGGCTGGTGGCCGAAGGGCTTCTTGGAGACCCCCACGGGTAGAAGGAGAGAGACACCATGGAGCATGATCAGGTGAGAAGGGCCGTACGCGAGGGGTATGCCCGGCGCGCGCAGGGTGGAACATTGTGCTGTTCAGAAACAGGCTGCTGCAGTACACAGCTGCCCGGAAGCAAGGCCCTCGGGTACAGTGCTGAGGAGCTGGCGACAATCCCCGCCGGAGCCGACCTCGGGCTCGGCTGTGGGAACCCCGTCGCGCACGCTGGGCTCCAGAAGGGCGACGTGGTGCTCGACCTCGGGGCCGGCGCTGGCATCGACTGTTTCCTGGCGGCGCGGATCGTGGGCGAGGAGGGGTACGTCATCGGTGTGGACATGACCCCGGAGATGGTAGACCGAGCCCGCGAAAGCGCCCGAACGCACCAGTTCGAGAACGTCGAGTTCCGCCTCGGCGAGATCGAAAACCTCCCCGTGGCCGACAGCTCCGTGGACGTCGTGATCTCGAACTGCGTGATCAACCTCTCGCCCGACAAGGCGCGCGTGTTCTGCGAGGCGTACCGCGTCCTACGGGCCGGAGGGAGGATGGTCCTCTCCGACCTCGTCCTCGTGAGGGATCTGCCGGCTTCAGTCCGGGAATCGATTGAGGCCTACGTGGCGTGCGTGGCCGGGGCCGCGCAGAAGGACGAGTACCTGGCTGCGATCCGCGCCGCGGGGTTCGAGGGCATCCGCGTCCTGAAGGAAGCTCCTGCCGACGCCGCCCTTCCCGGCGCCGCCGACGGGGACGGGGCGCCGGCCATCGTGAGCCTCACCCTGGAGGCGACGAAGCCCACGACTAGGTAAGTCAACGGCCAGTACAATCGTCACCATGCCTGCCCCTTTCCACATGGGCCCCCGCCTCGCTGAGGGTCGCACTGCGGAGATCTTCCGCCTGGAGGGGGGCCAGGTGCTCAAGCTCTTCCGCCCCGGCTGGGGCGAAGGCGATGCCCGCTACGAAGCGGCCAAGGCCGAGGCCGTCCACGCCGCCGGCCTCCCCGTCCCCGCAGTGTATGGAGTGACGCAGGCAGACGGGCGGTTCGGGATCGTGTACGAGGAGATCATCGGACGGCCGCTCATGGAGTCGCTTCAACACCGGCCGTGGGCGGTTCGCGAAACGGCCCGGTTCCTGGCCGACCTTCATCTTCAGTTGCACAAGGCCCGGATTCCCGCGCTGCCACGCGTCACCGACCGCCTGACCCGCGCGATCGAGCGCGCTCCGGGGGTTGCTGAGGAACAGCAGGCGCTGCTTCTCGGCCTTC
Source organism: Candidatus Bipolaricaulota bacterium (assembly GCA_014360985.1). GTDB lineage: Bacteria > Bipolaricaulota > Bipolaricaulia > Bipolaricaulales > Bipolaricaulaceae > Bipolaricaulis. The sequence goes on along the minus strand of JACIWK010000007.1, from coordinate 58,261 downwards.
TCGATCGCCTCCCGGTGGGTGATGCCGTGTGCCACGGCGACTTCCACCCCGGGAACGTCTTCCTGACCGAACGAGGACCGATCGTCCTCGACTGGATGGACGCCGCGCAGGGGAATCCTCTCGCCGACGTCGCGCGGACGGCCGTTCTGTTCCGTGCGGCGGTCCTCCCAAAGGACATGCCGGGCCGCCGGATGGTCGAGCTTGTCCGGCATTCCTTCCGTCGCGCCTACCTACGCCGCTACCTGGCCAAGACGCCCGCCCCGCCTGGGCAGCTCGATGCCTGGGTAGCCGTGGTCGCCGGCGCCCGCCTCGCTGAACGCATCCCCGGCGAGGAAGTGAGGCTGCTGAGCCTCGTCGCAGCCGGCCTCCACCGCTGAAGGAGACCGATCCCAAGCCAGGGCGCTGAAAGACCCGTGGCGTGAGTGGCGTGAGGGTCAGGTCTTGTGGCGTGAGGGTCAGGTCTTGCAATCCCACACGGCAATCGGAAGCGCGGATGGCGTGGCCAAACGTGCCCGCGCGTTGGATCGTCAGGAGAGCGGTGTTCTTTCGAGGAAGAGCTCAACAGCTGATCCGCTGCTTGGGCTGTTCCGGTGATGGCCGGTGCCAAGCCGTAGCCCCATGGGGACAGCCTGTTGGATTGCAAGACCTGCCCCCACGCTTGTCCTGGCGAAGGTGCGGGCGCTGTGGAGGCTGGACTGTGCGGTGCACAACCTGCTCAAGCTGTAGAGGTGGGGGAGGAGATGAGTGACCGCGCGAGGAAGGAAAGGGAGACAGGCTCCCGACACCGTCCGTCGGGGGAAGCCTCCCCAGACGCATGTCGCAGGTCAGGTCCCGAACTGGACCGCACCCACACGGGCTGCTAGTAAGGCAGCTCCGACATCATTGCTCCCCAAAGCAACACGCCGACAATGGACAAGACGATGGTCACGATCCCCAGGACCAGGCCTGCGATGGCCATCCCCCGGGTGCGCGACTTCATCCCCAGCGCCCCGAACACGACGGCCAGGATGCTGGAGATGAATCCAAGGAAGGGCACAATCCACCATCCCAAAGCCACACCCACGATACCCAACACGAGAGCCGTGATCCCATACCCTCCCGGCCGTTCGGTTCCGTTTGTCATCTTCTTCTCATCCCACTGGGAGCGGTGCTTTCCCTCGCTCCCGGCGAGCGTAGTGTATAGAGATCGAGCCCCTCCCCTGACAAGCGGGGCCCGGCTACACGAACGACGCCACGAAGTAGGAGAGACCAACGAGGAACACCGGGAGATACAGAAGGAGCAGCCGCCACCTCTTGAAGATCACCGCGAGCGAGGCCACCGCTGCCGACACGTTGAAGATGAGCGCCGCGGTGGACCGGAAGTCCGACGTCCGCCCATGTTCCGCGGCTTGGGCAAGTGCTGCCTCGTAGCTCGCATAGTACCTCTCGGAACGCTCCTTCCACTCGGCGGCATCCTGCGTGCGGGCCTGGGAGATGGCGAGCGATTGGTCCCCCATGTCCTCCAAGAATGCTTTCAGGTCCGGGTCTTCCGCAGCTTCGGCCTGAGCGAAGAACATCGCCCCCTGGGTGAGGTAGGTCTGGGCCTGGACGAGGGCGTTCGAGGCCTCGGTGAGCGCTTCGAGGCGCAGGATCATGATCCCAAGGGCCGCGGTCCTGTGATCGCTCGCCTGACCGCCCGCCTTCCCGGCTGAGATCCACGACATCGAGGCGAACACCGTGGACATCGTGACAAGGAGCGCCGCCACGGTGGTGATCTCCTCTATCCGCACCCACAGCCTGCGCATCGTCGCCCCGCACTCTACAGCCCGCGTCGGAACCGGTCAACACCGATCTCCCGCCGAGAGCCGAGGAACAGACCTCCCCGAAATACGCTGCTGATCCCAGCCAGGCCAATGCGCCTCGATTGAGCTCCTACTGCCGGAATAAGAACCGTTCGGGGTTGGTGGAGCAGAAGGCGTGCTTCTCCTCCGGGGTGAGGGCCGCGGTGCGGGAGAACAGGCCGAGGTACCCGTTGTAGGAGTCGATCCACATCAGGTTCACGGCGAAATCCGTCCCAAACAGGATCCTGCTCCTCAGCTTGTCCGCGTCCGCGGCGGAGAGTTGGTCGAGCAGCTTCCGCAGCTCACGGTAGTAGCCGTCGCCCGTCGCGCGGCACGAGATGTCGACGTAGACGTTCTCGTGCTTCAACACCAGGTCGACCATGGCCTCCCGGCGCCCCTTGTCCCCCTTCCCGAGCGGGAAGTGGGCGAGGTTGACCTTCAGGTCGGGGTAGTGCCCAAGCACCGCCGCCCACTTGTTCACGGCGGTGATTTCCTTGAGCTCCTCCCGATCCACGGCCACGAACCCGCCGCTTCCCCCGTGGGTGGTGAGGGGAATTCCTTTCTTTCTGCACGTGGCGTAGAGGAGCTTCACCTTCTCCACCGCGTCCTCATCCCCCTCCGGCCACGGGTCGAACCCGAGGGGCGGGTAGACCTTGACACCGGCGAAGAAGTGGCTCCCCATGCCCTCGATGTCGCCGTCGAAACGCCCGAGGCGGGCGCGGAAGTCCTCTCGGTGTCCCGTGTACTCCCCGAAGTACTTTTCGAGCAGGTCAGCGATCCGCTCTTTCGTGTAGTTCGCCGGGTTGAGCCCGAGGAACGGGTAGATCTCGAAGGCCCGGCGCGTCTCCGGCCCCAGCGCGGGGTACTTCTCCGCGAGCGCCGGGCTCGACTTGGTCTGGACATACTCTCGGATGCCGCGGAACAGATCCACCACCTGCTCCACGATCGGCCGGTCACCAGGCACGTCGTAGCGGATCCACTTCACCGCGTTCCCGGCTCCCCGTGGGGTCCGGCTCTTGTAGCCGAAGTCCATCATCAGCGGGGTGAGGACGATCCGCGTGTAGCGCTCGCCCCCGACGTGCAGACCGTCGTCGCGCAGCAGCGGGGATTCGGAATCGCGGAGGCAGTTCTCCAGGAGCAGGAACATGCTCCCGACGTCGTTCTCCATGACGAAGAGCAGGTTCATCACCTTGCCCAGCCGGCGCTTCACGGCCTCAACGACCGACTTCCCCCAGGAACGCACGCGTCTGCGCAGACAGGGAACCGCATACACGGGCACCAGACACACGGCGAGCACGACAAGACCCACAACTACGAAGGGAATAGCCAGCAAGATGCCCACGGGCAAGAGCGTCAGCATTAACAGCAAGAGGCGACGCGACACGTCCTGTCGCTTCAGCACCACCTTGGGAAGATCATAGAGCAGACGTGAGACGAACGCCGAGAACGACGGATGGCTCAGGTTGAACGCGTGCAGATGAGCGTCAAAGAAGGTCTTCTCATCCATCGCCACCTCGCGATACAGGGGACAAGCTCGTACCCTGAGACCTAGACACACTCCCCAGTCCGTCAAGCCGCCTCCGGCGCATTGTTCTGACAGGCCCGCGACTCCCTTTCGCGCCATTCCTCGTAGGCCCAGTCTTCGTACATCTGGGCGTACCACCTATCGAGCTCGCTCGAACGATCGATGACTGGGTCAACGCCCGCGATCACCAGTTCATCGTAGTCGTTCAGCTGAAGGCCACAGGCGTCACATTCAAACGCGGCGCCGACAAACGTCAACCCAGGGAGCAGCGACCCGTCCTCATCCACTTCACCATCTGGCTCTGTGGCCCCGAGGAGCACGGCGTCCGAACGACATACCGGGCAGGAGATCACCACTCCCAACTATCCACACTCATCGAGTTCGGGATCTCGACCTTCTTGGCTTCTGTTTGTGCTGCTTCTATCGCCCTGTGGACACGCGCAATGCGTTCCTCTTCGAACCGCGCAAGGAATGCATTGTCAGCCTCTTCGTCGCCAAGCCGGCAGTACCTCAGCAGATCCGGCTCGTGCTGCTGCAGATACTTGAAGAGGTACAGATACACAAACGCCGCCCTCTGGACTTCGTATCCCCGGAAGCTCGGGAGAGCGCTGTGTACACAGGTGTTACGGCTCTCAACGAGGAATTTGAGGTGTGCGCCAAGCCGCCTCGCAAGCTCGGGAGACAGCAAGGGGACGAGTCCTACCGCTTCACGGAACTCAACAGTTCTGAAGGCGCACGACCTCAAATCAACCACATGCGGTGCAAGACGTGCGACGGAAGGAATGGCCTCAGGTGCTGTCAACGCGCACTTGACCTGCAAGGGAAGATCGCGAAAAAGGAGAAGGAGATGGGTGTTCGCAATCCAGCACTTGAGGAGCAGTTCCACAGCAATCGCCAGGTTTCCGATCGCCGCTTGCCTGTTCACGCCAATGCCATTCCGGCCTTCGAGCAATGCGAGCCCTGCAGTCCCGTACCCGATCGCAGCGTCGCGAAGGGACCGGGCTATCTCCTCCTGTACCTCACGCATGTACACCCCTCCTTCGCTCTCGCGCGATGCAACCAGTTGGTCCAGACGAAGCCCCAGTCGCGAGACCCGGCAAGCACTCTGCCGCATGGCGCTGATTCCCCTTTCCTGCGACGCACGACCTGTCGACGAGTTGATCGATCTGGTGGTCGGTGGCGGCGATCTGGCGCTGGAGCGTGGTCTTATCGGGGGCGGTCTTGGCGGCGGTCGGGGCCACGAACTCGATCTGGGTCGGGGGCTCGTTGTACGGGCCTCCCACGTACGCGGCGCGGTTCTCGTGGAACTGGGCGATGAGCCGCCGCACCTCTCCCGGAACAGGCATCTCCCCATCGGGCATTGTCTCGGCCGCAGCCGGGGACGGCAACTCGAAACGCGAAGGCTCCCACCTCCCTCCTCGACCGGGTAAGCTTGGGCACCGGGACACGAAAGGAGGTCGTCTATGGATCCCATCGAGAACGGCCGGCAGCTTCTCAAGGCCACTGCCTGGGCGAGGACGCGGCATATCGAGACCGACCAGAAGAAGGGGGTCCCGCATCCCCCGCTGCAGAAGCCCGCTCCGGAGGGCGCTCCCCTCGTGAAGCTCCCCGACCCGAAGGCGCTCCAGGTCGGCCAGGTCTCGGTGTTCGACGCGATCGCGTCCCGCCGCAGCCACCGCCGGTTCACCCGCGACCCGCTGCTCCTGGAGGAGTTGACGTTCCTCCTGTGGGCCACCCAAGGCGTGGAGCGCGTCGTTCGCGACGGGGTGGCGACGTTCCGCACCGTGCCCTCGGCCGGGGCGCGGCACCCGTTCGAGACGTACCTCATCGTGAACCGGGTCACGGGCCTCGAGCCGGGCTTGTACCGGTACCTCGCCCTCGATCACGCGCTCGCCTTCCTGCGCGCGGACCCGGAGTTCCCGGCCCAGGTCGTCGCGGGGTGTCTGGGGCAGGAGTTCGTGGGCCAGGCGGCGGTCGTGTTCGCCTGGACGGTCATCCCGTACCGCACGGAGTGGCGGTACAGCGTGGTCTCGCACAAGGTGATCGCCATCGACGCCGGGCACATGTGCCAGAACCTTTACCTGGCCTGCGAGGCGATCGGCGCCGGCACGTGCGGGGTCGGGGCCTACCACCAGGAGAAGATGGACGCCCTCCTCGGGGTGGACGGGAAGGACGAGTTCACGATCTACGTCGCCCCGGTGGGCAAGGTCCGCTAGGGCGCTCGGACCAACTCACAGCGCGTAGAGGACGTCGCCGGCGAGGTTGACGGCGTGGTCGCCGATCCGCTCTAGGTTGTGCAGGATCTCCAAGAACAGAGTCGCCGCCCGCGGTTGGCAGATCCCTTCGTCGAGGCGGCGCAGGTGGCGTTCCTTGAACCGCTTCTCGAAGTGATCCACCTCGGCCTCGAGGTGAAGGGCGTGCTGGGCCCCCTCGCGGTCCTCGGCCCGGAGGGCGGCGAGCGCGGTGCGGTAGAGGGCAGCCGCCTTGGCGAACATCTCGGCGAGATCGGCCGACGCCTCATCCGAGAACGGGTACCCCTCGCGCAGAACCCTCTCCCCTCGCTCGGCGATGTTCACGGCTTGGTCCCCCACCCGCTCGATGTCGCCGGTGGCGTGGCGGAGGACGTGCAGCCGCCGCTCCTCGCGCGCCGACAGCGAGTCGGCCGGGATCCGCTCCAAGTAGGCTTCGATCTCCTCCTTCAGCGTGTCCACCGCGCTCTCGATCTCGAGGACCTCGCCGAGGGAGGCCTCGTCACGCTCGAGCAGTCCGCGACGGCATCCCTCGATCATGAGACACGTCATGTCCGACATCCTCTCGATCTCGTGCCGGGCCTGGCTCAGCGCCACGGCCGGCGCAGCGAGGAACGCCTCCGCCAGGTGCTGGGGGCGGGCCTCGACCACGGGCTCCCTCCCCCAGGTGATCCGGCGCACGAACCACGCCAACGCGTCCACGAGCGGTAGGAACGCGAGCGTGCTGGCGACGTTGAAGAACGTGTGCGCATTGGCGATCTGCCGCGCCAGGAGAGAGGATGTGCTCGCCACAACCCCCGCGTACCACGGGACGAGCGGGATGAACACGGCGACCCCGATCACGTTCACGAGAAGCTGGGCCCGCGCCAGTTGCCGCGCGGAGAGGGACATCCCGAGGGAGGCGATCTGGGCGGTGACGGTGGTCCCGATGTTCGCCCCGAGGATGAGGGCGATCGCCGCGGGGAGGGTGAGGATCCCCGACGACCCCATCGCGATCACGAGGGCGGTCACCGCCGACGAGCTTTGAATCACCGCCGTCACCGCTGCCCCCACGACCACCCCCAGCACCACGTTCGAACCCAGCGATTCGAGCAGGCCGATCACGGCGGGGCTGTGGGCCAGGCCACGCAATCCGCTCGACATCACGCTCATCCCGAGGAAGAGGAGCCCGAACCCGAGCAGGGCCCGGCCGACATCGCCCGCCCGCCGACCGCGGAACAGCTCCGCCAGGGCAAACCCCACGGCGATGATCGGGAGGTAGTAGTCGCCGACCCGGAACGCGATGATCTGGGCAGTGACCGAGGTCCCGATCTCCGCTCCCAGCATGACCCCGATCCCCTGGCGGAGCGAGAGGACGCCCGCGTTAAGGAGCCCGATGAGGACCACCATCGCGATGCTGCTCGACTGGAGGAGCCCGGTGGCGACCATCCCCACGAGGGCGCCGCGGTACGCCCTGCTCGTCAGCCTCTCCAAGAGCGCCCGCACCTGCTCCCCCACCGCCCGCTTGAGGGCGCTGCTCAGGACGCGCAGGCCGTAGAGGAAGAGGGAGAGGCCCCCCACCGCCCCCAGGATCACCGCCAGAAGGTCGATCTCCATCTCCTCACCCTCACCCGTGCGCCCGCAGGGGAACTCCCCTCACCTCCGGCGGGCGATCCACACCTGCTCCCCCCCGGAGCAGAACGGGCCCCGAGCGAAGTCGCCGTACAAGGCCTCGACCGCAAACCCCGCCAGCTCCAGGAGGTGCTGCATCTCGTAGCGGAACACGTACCGGAGGACGAGGGGATTGAACCGCTTGAAGACGACATTCCCGGCCTCATCGAGCTCCTCGAACACGAAGTACTGGTGAAGGGTCTGCTCCTCGGCCCTGTACTCCCGCGTGTCCCACACGAGCACCCGGCGGCCGGTCTCAGGATGGACGAACTCGCCCTCAAGCTTCAGCGCGGAACCGAGGGAGCCGCGGTGGGCGACGATCGTCTCCAGGCTGGGGTCAAAGACGTTCAGGATGAGCCTCCCCCCATCCACGAGGTGGTCGCGGACCCTGCGCAGCGCCCGCTTCTGGTCCGCGACAGTGAGGAGGTGAAGGAACGCCCGGTAGGGGATCATAACAAGGACGAACTTCCGGCCGAGGGCGAAGTCCCGCATGTCGCCCTCGACGAGCTGGATCCTCTTCTGAACGTCCGGAGGGAGCTTGACGACCTTCTCCCGGGCCACGGCGAGCATGGACGGGGCCCGATCGAGCCCCACGATCTCCACTCCCGCCTCGGCGACGGGGATGAGGATTCGCCCCGTGCCGCACCCCAGTTCGAGCACCGGCGACCCAGCGTTCACCGCCTCCGCCACGTAGAACTCGACATCGCCGGGTACACCCGTGGAATAATGGTCGTAGACCCGCGCGTCCTGCCGGTCGTACTCCTCCATTGCCCCCTCCTTGCGCCCTGCGCGGGGCCAACGATACACTGAACCCATGTCCGCAGTGAAGTGGCTCCTTGGGGCAGTGGCAGTCGCTTTCTCCGTCGCCGCCGTCGGGGCCCCGCTCGCTGCTGTGGCGACGACGTCGATCGTGGGCGACGTGGTGAAGGAGATCGGGAGGGAGGAGGTCTCGCTCGTCGTCCTGTTCCCACCCGGGACGGACCCCCACACGTTCGAGCCCAGTCCCCGCGACCTCCGCGCCCTGCACGCGGCCGATGTCGCGTTCATCAACGGGGCGGGGCTCGAGGAGGGACTGGCCCCGATCTTGGCCTCCCCGGAGCTCAGGGGGAAGGTCGTCGACCTCTCGGCCGGGCTTCCCCTGCGCGCGCTGGACGGGGACGATGGCCACGGTGGGGTGGATCCCCACGTGTGGTTCGACCCCCTGCTCGTGGCGGAGTGGACGCGCACGATCGAGATGGTCCTCGGGGCGCTGGATCCTGACCGGCAAGACACGTTCGCTGCCCGGGCCGCGGCGTACCGGAGTGAGCTGGCCGCCCTCGACGGGTGGATCCAGGCCCAAGTGGCGCTCATTCCCCCCGAGCGGCGCGTGCTGGTCACGGACCACTGGGTCCTCGGGTACTTCGCCGCCCGGTACGGGTTCGCGGAGGCGGGGGCGATCATCTCCGGGTTCAGCACGCTCGCCGAGCCGTCGGCGCGGGACATGGCCGCCCTCACGGACCGAATCCGCGCCTTGGGCGTCCCAGCGGTGTTCGTGTCGGCAGAGTTCAACCCCGACCTCGCCTCGCAGCTCGCCCGCGACACCGGCACCCAGGTGGTGGTCCTGTTCCACGGGTCGCTGTCTGCGCCGGACGGACCGGCCCCGGACTACCTGTCGTTCATGCGGGAGAACGTGCGGCGGATCGTGGAGGCGCTCCGCGGATGAGGGACATCCCCACCCACCGCGCGTTGTGCTCGGATCTCCTCCACCGCGAAGGGCCGGCGGTGGAGGCGCGGACGGTGTCGGTCGTCCGCGCTGGGAAGACAGCGCTCGAGGGGATCACGTTCCAGCTCGATCCGGGCGACCTCCTGGCGGTGGTCGGGCCGAACGGGGCGGGAAAGACGACCCTCCTCCAGGTCCTCTCCGGCACGCTCCCCCCCACCTCGGGCGAGGTGCGGATCTTCGGCCACCGCCCGGCGCGGCACATCTGCATCGCGTACCTCCCCCAGCGGCCGGGGGTGGACTTTCGGTTCCCCGTGACGGTGGCCGACGTGGTGATGATGGGCCGTACGGCGCTCCTGGGTCCCCTGCGCCGGCCCCGGGGGCCGGATCGGGAGCGGGTCGCCGAGGCCCTGTCCCTCGTCGGGATCGCCCCTCTCGCGCGGCGCCCGATCGATCGCCTCTCCGGCGGGGAGCAGCAGCGGATGTTCATCGCCCGGGCCATCGCCCAGGAGGCGAACGTGCTCCTCCTCGACGAGCCCCTGGCCGGACTCGACGCCCCGGCCCAGGAGGGGATCTTGGAGCTCCTCGGGCGGCTGCGGGCGGAACAGATCACCTCGATCGTCGCCCTCCACGAGCTCGACCTCGCCCAGGCCCACTTCCCCCTTGCCCTGCTCCTCAACGCGCGCGCGATCGGGTTCGGCCCCCCGGGCGAGGTGTTCACCCCCGTCCGGCTCCAGGAGGCGTACGGCACCGGCCTGCGCATCTTCGACACAGCGTCCGGACCGATCGCCCTCAGCGACACGTGCTGCGAAGGAGGGGACCATGACCATCGTTGACCTCATCGCCGCCCCGTTCGCCTACCCGTTCATGGTGCGGGCCGTCCTCGCCGCAGCGGTGGTGGGGGCAACGTGCGCCGTGGTGGGGACGTACGTGGTCCTCCAGGGGATGGCGTTCTTCGGCGACGCGCTCGCCCACTCGATCCTCCCCGGGGTGGCGGTGGGGTACCTCGTCCACCGGGGAAACCGGGGGCCGATCCTCCTGTGGGCCCTCGGGACGGCGATCGTCGCCGCACTTGGGATCGGGGCGGTGAGCCGGCGGGGCCGGTTCAAGGAGGACACGGCGATCGGGATCGTGTTCGCGGGGATGTTCGCCCTCGGGATCGCCCTCATCTCCACCGTGCGCGGGTACGCGGTCGACCTCACCCATTTCCTGTTTGGAAACGTGCTCTCCGTTTCCACCACCGACCTCGGGCTCACCACGGGGATCGGAGGGCTGGTCGTGCTCACGGTCGTTCTCTTCTACAAGGAGTTCCTCATTGTATCGTTCGATCCCACGTTCGCCGCCACGCTGCGGCTGCGGACGGGGCTTTTCCGGTACCTCCTCCTGCTCCTCATCGCGGTGACGGTGGTCATCGCCCTCAAGGCAGTGGGGGTAGCGCTTGTCCTGGCAATGCTCATCACCCCGCCGGCGACGGCGTACCTTCTCACGCGGCGGATGGCGCGGATGATGGCCCTCGCCGCCGTGTTGGGGATCCTCTCCGGCGTGGTCGGGCTCTACCTCTCGTTCTATGCTGGGATCGCGAGCGGGGCGGCGATCGTCCTCGTCGCCACCGCCCTGTTCCTCCTCGCGCTCCTCTCTCCCCCCCGCCGGCACCTCCTCGCCCGCCGCCAGTAGCACCGCGCGAGCAAGACCCGGGCCACCATAGGCTGGACGGATGTTACCCATCAAGATTTGAGCCGAACTCATTCCGCGAGCCCACCGCGGGGGCGACTTGATCGGCAGGGAATCATCTGAACACATACGGGCCCAGCTGGTAGGAAATCGGGGGCGAGGGAGGTCGCTCGGAGCACCAACCGGCGAGCGTCTGCAGTATCATGCCCTGTGGACACACTGAACGTGGGCAGGAAGCGGCGTCGTCTGTGGGCCTGTGGGGGCGGGATTGCGCTTGCTCTAGCCGTGTTCAGCCTCACAGCATGTGACGAATGGACGTTCAGTTCCTTCCGCGTCGAGGCGAGCGAGGTCGAGCACCACGCGCTACCCGCGGTGGAGTCAGTGCGTCTCGTGGTCGAATCCTCGCACGGCCAGGTCACGATCCGCGGCGAGAGCGGCCTCCAGGCTGCTTCCATCACGGCGACGAAGCGCAGCCGGGGTCAGACCCTGGCCGACGCGGAGCGGAGGCTCGACCAGCTCATGTACACGGCTACGTCGGATGGGGCGTCCATCCTGCTCCGGTACCGGCAGGCAGATCAGCCGGGAGACGTCGGCCGCCACAGCGGGGTCGACTTCGAGGTGGTCGTCCCCGAAATCGTGGAGGTCGAGGTGCCCACCTCGAACGGCTCCATCGAGGCAACTTCGATCATTGGATCGATCCGGCTCACAACCTCAAACGGGGCGATCCTCCTTCGGCAAGGCGCGGGAACTGCTCAGCTCACGACGAGCAACGGTCAGGTGACGGTCACGGACCGGGTGGGCGACCTCACGGTCCGCACCTCGAACGGGGAGATCCGGCTGGAGCGGGTGCGGGGCCGGGTGGACGGGGAGACGAGCAACGGGTGGATCCACTACACCGGTGAGCCGGCGGGACCGGCGTCCAACCGGCTCCGGACGAGTAACGGGGGCATCGTCGTCCGCGTGCCGCGGGCGGCAGCGGTCGCCTTCCGGGCGAGCGTGAGCAACGGAACGATCTCCACGAACCTCCCCCTGGTAGGAAACACCGTCGGTCGGGACTGGAACGCAATGCTGAACCCACCGGCCGCGACGGAGATGGACCTGCGGACGAGCAACGGCTCGATTCGCATCGAGGCCGCCGACTGACGTCGTGCGCCAGTGTCGCAGGTTCAGGTCCTTACATTTTGATCCGAGCAGAGGGGTGCCCACACACCGTGAGGGTGAAGATCCGAACCTGTCGTTCAGAGCAGGTCCCCCGCCTTGCGGAGGAAGGCCACCACGAGCTTGAGCGTCGCTTCGAGATCCGACAGGTACAGGGTCGACACCGGGGAGTGGATGTACCGGCACGGCACGGACACCACCCCGGCGAGGATCCCGCCCCGCTCAGTGTGGATTGCCCCCGCATTGGTGGATCCGTAGGCAGGGAGCTTGTACTGGTAGGCGATCCCGTTCTCGTCAGCCACCTTCTCCAGGAACCGAACGAGCTTGGGCTTCACCGTGATCGAACGGTCGGCGAGGGTGATCGCCGGGCCGTGACCTAGGCGGACCGGCTGCTTCGCCTCCGGGACGCCCGGCATGTCGGCCCCGATCGTCCCCTCGAGGGACAGGGCGAGCTTGGGGGCAATCCGGTACGCGGCGGCCTTGGCCCCACGGAGTCCGCCCTCCTCGTGGACGGAGAAGCAGACGACGAGCTTGTAGGGGAGCTTCTCCTTTGCCAGGAGGCGCAGCGCCTCGGCGGCCACGAGGCACCCCGCCCGGTCGTCGAACGCCTTTCCGGTGACGTACCCCTCGCGCAGGCGCAGGAACGGGTAGTGGATCGTCGCTGGATCGCCGATGTGCACGCCGAACGCATCCGCCTCATCTCGACTTCGGGCCCCGACGTCCACGAACAGCTCGTCGAGCGGGACCACCTTGTCGCGGTCCCCGTCGGACTGGATGTGGGGTGGGGTGGAGCCGATGACGCCGTACACGTTCTGCCCATCCCGGGTGCGGATCGTGAGGCGGTGGGCCATCAGGATCCGGTCGTCCCATCCGCCGAGGGGGGCGAGGCGGAGGAACCCGTCCTTCTCGATCCACTTCACCATGAACCCCACCTCGTCCATGTGGGCGTCGAGCATGACCACGTCCCCGCTCCCGCGGGAGCAGATGAGGTTCCCCAAGGTGTCCGTCTCGCACGCGTCGGCGTAGGGGGCGACCATCTCGTGGAGGACCTCCCGCACCTCGTCCTCGAACCCCGCCACCCCGAACGCATCCGAGAGCTTCTGCAGCTTCTGTTCTAGATTCACCGCGTCTCCTTTCGATCCGGCGCGCGATTATACCGGTTAGGCGCGCAGGGCCTTGTAGAGGAGCTCGGCCGTGGTTCGGGGGAGCCCCGGCACGGAGAGGAGCTCCTCGAGGGTCGCCCGGCGGAGCCCGTCCACGGACCCGAACCGCGCGAGGAGCGACGCCTTCCGCTTCGGCCCGATCCCGGGGACGCTGTCGAGCAGGCTTCCCAGCGCCCGCTTTTCGCGGAGCTTGCGGTGGTACTCGATTGCGAACCGGTGCGCCTCGTCACGGATCTCCTGGAGGAGCTTGAGGGCGGGGGAACCCCGGGGAAGGCGGATTGGCTCTGCGCGGCCGGGCACGTAGACGAGCTCCTGGCGCTTGGCGAGGGCGGCGACCTCGATCCCGCCCAGGTCCACCTCGGCCAGGGCCCGCTCCGCGACCCCGAGCTGGCCCTTGCCCCCATCCACCAGGATCAGGTCCGGGAGGTCGGAGAACCGGCCCCGTGCGACCGCGGGGTCGGCGATCTCGGCGAGGCCGTGGCGCAGCCGACGGCGGAGCACTTCGGCCATCATCGCGTAGTCGTCGGGCTTGCCCGAGATCCGCACCCGGAACTTGCGGTACGCGTCCCGCCGCGGGCGACCGCCCACGAACACGACCATCGACCCGGTCGCCTCGCCGCCCTGGAGGTTCGAGATGTCGAACGCCTCGATCCGCCACGGGCGGGCGGAGAGGGCGAGGGCCTCCCCGAGCTCGTCCACCGCCTCCTCCTCCGCGGGGAGAAGCTCGACCTTTTCCGCCTGCTTCAGGGCGAGGGCCGCGTTCCGCTCCGCCATCTCCAGGATCGCCCGTCGCTCCGGGGAGCGGGGGACGCCGACGTGCACGCGCCCCCCGCGCCGCCCGGCGAGGTACGCAGCGAGCGCCTCGGTCTCCGGAAGCGCCAGCGGCACGAGCACCTCGGGCGGGATCGCCGTCGCGCGGGTGTAGTACTGGTCGAGGAACTCCTCCAGGGCCTCCTCGGGGGTGGAGCCAGGGGGGAGCGCAAGGGGGAACCCCTCCCGCCCGATGAGCCGTCCGCCGCGGACGACCAGCACCGTTCCGTGGCCCCGCTCCTCGTTCACCGCCACCGCCACCGCGTCGAGGTCCACCGGGTCGGGGAGGGCCACTGCCTGCCGCTCGCGGATCCGCTCCAGGGCCTGGATCGTGTCCCGCAGCCGCGCGGCGTGCTCGAACCGCTCATCGGACGCGGCCCGGACCATGTCCAGGGCGAGGTCCTCCACCACCCGTTCCACCCGCCCCTCGAACAGGTGCGCCGCCGCGTCCACCGCCCGCCCGTACTCCTCCGGGCTCACGAGGCCCGCGCAGGGCCCGGAGCAGCGGCCGATGTGGTAGAGGAGGCATGGCCGCTCGTAGCGCTTCTCCCCGAGCGGGAGGTTGCAGGTGCGGATCGGAAACAGCTTGTGGGCGAGCTTGAGCACGCGGCGCATCGCGCGGCTGGAGGTGAACGGGCCGAAGTAGCGGGCGCCGTCGTCCGCTGGGCGGCGGACGACGAGGACGCGCGGGAACGGCTCGGCGGTGATCTTGAGGTAGGGGTAGCGTTTGTCGTCGCGCAGCCGGGTGTTGAACCGCGGGCGGTGCTTCTTGACGAGCGCGTCCTCGAGGACGAGCGCGTCCTCCTCGGTTCCGGTGACGATCGTCTCCAGGTCGCGCGCCTCTTTCATCAGGAGGCGGACCTTGAGGGAGAGCCCGCGCTTCTGGAAGTACGAGCGGACCCGGTCGCGGAGGGAGGCGGCCTTGCCCACGTAGAGGACCGATCCATTGCCCCCGTAAAATAGGTACACTCCGGGTGAGCTTGGGAGGCCCTGCAGTCTCGTCTTGAACGCTTCCTTCGGGTCCATGGTCGTTCCACTTTTCCCTGGGGAATTGTAGGAGACTCCGTCATTCTCTTCTTGCTGAGCCAGGGCCGGCTTAAGGTTGGAGGGTTCTGGCGCCTATCCAGGGAGGGGGGAGAAAGTAAGGATTAGGACTTGCTCCGCCTTTCTCACGTTAGGAGCGGGATCAGCCCCTCGAGGTTCAGTAGCAGCCCGGTCACCTGACCGCGAGAGCCCAGCTTGGGTAAACTCCCTCCTGTGGGGATCCAGCTTCGTGTGATCGTGCCCGTGTCCACCGATCATTGGAACAACGGTGTCCCCCATCTGTGCCAAGAAGCTGCCGACAAGGAGACCAGGGTCTCAGTGGTTCATCTTCCCCGTGGGCCGGAGTCCATCGAGTGCGTGTACGACGAGGCGCTGGTTGCGCCTTACTTGATTGAGGCTGTGACCGCTGCTGAGAGGGAAGGCGCCGATGGGGTAATATATTACTTCGGCAATCCTGCGGTGGAAGGGGCTCGGGAGGCGGTCTCCATACCGGTGATCGGGCTGGGCGGGGCTGCCGAGGTGGCCGCCCTCCTCCTGGGCGACCGGTTCGGGATCATCTCCACCATCCCCGAGGCCATGCCTCGGCTGTGGAGGAAGGCCCGGCTGCTGGGGGTGGAGGGACGGCTGGTTGCTGTAGTCCCCATGGGCATTCCTGTCCTCGACCTCGGTGATCGCCGCCGGGCCGTGGAGGTGGGGCTGACGGCAGGGCGGGAGCTCGTCGCCCGCGGGGCTCAGGTCGTGATCCTGGGCTGCGGGTCACTGCTGGGGTGGCGGATGAGCTACGACGGGGCCTGGGGATTCCGGTGGTCGTACCAGCGGTAGCGGCGGTGAAGCTGGCCGAGGCATATGTGAAAATGGGCATCGCTCACAGCAAAGTCGCCTATCCTCCTCCCCCCCCCCAAGATCTGGCGCTGAACACAAGAACGGGAGGTAGACCAATGGGGATCGAAGTGGAGACCATCCGTCCAGGAGTGGTGGGGATGCTGCGCGTGAACCTCGGGATCCAGGCCGGGGAGTCCGTGCTCGTGGTGACCGACGTGCCGACGCCCGAACAGTGGGGCGAGTGGGCTGTCTCGCAGCTTGAGGAAGTGTCCCAACGGGCGGCGTTGGCGCGCCAGGTGGCGGAGATCGCCGCCGAAGAGCTGCCAGCCTGTGTGGTAGGTTTCCTGGCCTACCCGGCCACCGGACGCTCGGGGAGCGAACCCGGCGATGAGGTGGCAGCAAGGCTGCGAGAAGTGAACGTGGTGGTGGCTATCACCTCCTTTTCCCTCAGCCATACCCGCGCCCGGGAGGACGCATGCCGGGCGGGGGCACGGGTGGCGAGCATGCCCCGCTTCCTTCCGGAGATGTTCTACCGAGACGGCCCGTTGGCCGTGGACTACCGCCGCATCGCGCAGGAGACGGCGAGGATCGCCGCCTGCCTCACCGGTGCCCGTGTGGCCACGGTGCGGTCTCCCGCGGGCACGGACCTCGAGTTCGGTCTGGAGGGGCGGGAGGGGCGGGTGGACGACGGTCTGTACCTTCGTCCCGGCACGTGGGGGAACCTGCCCGGGGGCGAGGCGTACATCGCCCCGGTGGAGGGGACGGCGGAGGGAGTGCTGGTCGTGGAGCCGGAATGGCATCACCGTCTCGTTGAGCCGATGCGCCTGGTGTTCTCCTGTGGCGCGGTGGTCGCCGTGGACGGCGGCGGGGAGGTGGGCGAACGCCTGCGGGACTTGCTGGGCCTGGGAGGCCGCCAACCTACCGCAGAAGAGCGGGCCCGTCGCCACTTGGCCGAGCTGGGAGTCGGGACGAACCCCAACGCGCGGCGCACGGACATCACCTTGGAGGCAGAGAAGATCAAGGGCACCGTACACGTGGCCATTGGGGACAACTCACACATGGGCGGGGCCAACGTGGCTGATTATCACGCCGATTTCGTCGTCCCCCGGGCGACGTTGCTCCTCGATGGGCAGACGGTCATGGACGAGGGGCGGTGGACGTTCGGCTGATGGGAGGAAGAGATGGAGTTCGCGCTGGGTGTGGAACCGACCGATCGGTACCTCGCATTCGAGGCCGCCGGGGCGGCGCGCAAGCTGGTGGAGGAGGTCATGCTCGTTCGCCCGGGAGAGGACGTGCTGATCACCGTGGACACGATGGGTGACCGGCGGGTGGCGGAGGTGGTCGCGCAGGCCGCCTACGCGGCGCGGGCCGTCCCCACCCTGGTGGTCTACCCCACAAGCCCGGCCCCAGTGATGGAGCCCCCTCCCCCGGTGGCTGGGGCGGCGGCGCGGGCCCAGGTATGGGTCGAGCTGGCTATGGCTTACCTTCTGCACACCCCTGCTCACCGGGCAGCCCTCGCCAGCGGGTGCCGGTACATCTGCCTCACCGGCATGGACGTGGATATGCTCGTGCGGTGCATCGGCCGCGTGGACTACCCGAAGATGCTCGCCCTCGGGGAGACCCTGCAGCGGGTCGTGGTCCGGGCCGATGAGGTGCGGGTCACCAGCCCTGCGGGCACTGACCTCGTGGCCCACAACCACGGCCGTCGGGTGCGACATTCCGGCAAACTCGCCGACACCCCGGGCGAGCCGATCATGCTCGGGGGGCAAATCTCCTGGTGTCCGGTGGAGTCCACGATCGAAGGTGTGCTTGTGTTCGATGGCGCCCTGTGGCCACCGACAGAGCTGGGCCGGCTTGCCTCCCCGGTGGAGCTGGAGGTCCACCAGGGCGTGATCGCCGCCGTGCGGGGTGGGGCGGAGGCGCAGGTGTTCAAACGGTGGCTCGATTCCTTCGCTGACCCCAACATGTACCGCATCGCCCATTACTCTCTGGGGTTCAACCCTGGGGTGACCCGCCCCACCGGGCGGATCGTGGAGGACGAGCGCGTGTTTGGGTGCATCGAGATGGGCATCGGAACCCAGGGAGCACAGATCGGCGGACTCACCTGGCAGGCGGCCTCCCACACCGACGGGGTGGTCCTCTGCCCGTCCATCTACCTGGATGGGGAACCGCTGGAGGTGGAAGGCCGGTACGTGCACCCGGAGGTGGTGGAGGCCTGCCGCAACCTGGGCGTCCCCGGCTACTAGGGGGCTCCCGCACTCCTAGAGGAGCTCGGCCAGGGCCCGGGCGAGCATGGAGCGAACGAGGAGCACCGGGGCTCCGGTGGCTGCTCGTACCTCGCCCTTCATCCGCTCGCTGTAGCCGAAGCAATGGAGGAGGAACGCCGTCGCTCCGCGCTCGGCCAACCGCCGGGCAACTGTGCCTGGGCGGGCCCCCCCCGCATACGGGGAGACCGCCGCTCCGATCGCCTCCACCCCCCACCCCCGAATCTCCTCCACCATCGGGGCCACCTGCTGCGGCGAAGGGACCAGGATCCCAAGTGGTCCGGGAAGGGAAAAGGCTGACACGTACGACCTCACGAGAATGTGGGGTGTAACCACGGGGACCTGGGCCCGCAATGGGGGAAAGGTCCCGGAACACAGGATCCCGATCAGCACCACATCTTCTTCCACAGCGCGGATTGTCTCCGCCAGGCGGTCATGAACGAAATCCCGGTGTACTGTGACCTCTCGGCCGTCGGAAAGGCGGGTGACCAAGGTGCTATCCTCCCCAAGCGGGGGATGAGCGGCGATCTCGTCGGCGGTGAGGCCGTCCAGCGCCCCGGCCTGCACGATCTCCACCTCCGAGGGGAGGTGGACACGGATTTCGGACACCACATCATCCCGGGGTGCCTGTCCGATCGTCAGGAGAGCGATCCGCTTCATGCCTTGCCCAGCGTTTGCAGGTGGGTGAGCGACCCATACAGCGCGAGCAGCCGCGAGAACTCCTCCGGGTCGTAAAACCGGCACCCGCGGGCGGTGAACGCCTTGGCCACCTCCACGCAGAACCGGGCAGCCAGCTCCAGGTCGAGGGGGTAGTTGGCTCCGGTAGAGCACCCAGGCACAGGGATCGCTGCGGTGGTCGCTACCCCCACCACGGGGGCAGCGGTGGCCGTGGCAGGCTGCAGAATGCTGTTTAGATGATGGATTCCGTTCCCATAGGGGGTGATATCCTGGGTGGTGATGGGGAAAACCACCGGCGGTTCCCCTGTGACACAGCGCATGATCTCCAGGAGGTCCTCGCTCGGTCGTAGAATATAGCCTTCCTTCACGGTGGGGCTGATCGCAAACCCGCGGCGGTTGATGACCCAGTTGCCCTTGGTGGCGTCCACGGACAACACGGCCTCCATCCTCTCATCCACTTCGTACTGGTTCATGGTCTCCATATCCACTGGGGCGTCCATGAACGGAGTAGGGTCGTGAGGGATGGTGGGGGCGTTGGGGCAGACATGGGTGGCCACGAGCACATCTCCGGGCAGAACGTCGCCCCAAGTCGCCATTCGGACCAGCTTGGCTGCACAGGCTAGGGCCACGATGGCTCCGTCAGCGTCGGACACAAGCCCGAGCCGACTCGGACGGGCCCCGACCCCGCCCAGCCGCCCGATCACCCCCAATGTGGGGCCGCGGCCCCCCCCAGGAATGCGGACCTTGACGAAGTCAGTGCTCCCCACCTCGCCGCTCACCTGCACCACCTGCACCTGCTCCGCCCCCCATCTCCGAAGCCATGCCGCGACGTCGTTCCCCGAGGCACGGGGGGTCTCCAGAACCTCCATTGCTTCCATAACCTCACGCAGCACGGAAGCCACCTCCGTCACCCGGCGAGAGATAGTCGTGAATGAGCAACGCGTACACTCTCGCCGCCTGAACAAGCTGCCCCACCGCCACCCGCTCATCGTATCCGTGGATTCCTTGCAGCTCTGCCGGACCGAACTGGAGCGTTGGGATCCCGTGGCGCCGGAAGAAGCGGGCATCGCTCGATGCCCACTGCAGGACCGGCCGAGATGTGCCCCCAGCTACCTCGCGGATGATCCTGAGAACAAGCTGAACGAAGGGATGTGTAGGTGAGGTGTAGTTGGCCTCGATGGGATCGCGAACGGGAGCGATCTCCACCCCAGAGCCAGCTCTCTCTTCCACCAACTGCCGTAGGAGGCCGAACACATCCCCCACTGGGATCCCGATGGGCACCCGCAGATCGAACTCGGCTTCGCAGTGGTCGGCAACGATGTTCACTTTGTCCCCACCGACAATTCGACCCACATTCACCGTGACATGGTCAAGGGCCTCGGCCTGAACGCCAAGGCCTTCCTCCCGGAGAGTGGACTGGGTCTCCGCAATCAACTGGTGCGGTTCCGGAGGAAAGATCCACGTCCGTTCCCAGATGGAGTAGACCGTTTCGATGATTTGGGTCATGCGCAGGATCGCATTCTCACCAACAAGAGGCGAAAGGCTCCCATGCGCGGGGATCCCTCGCGCGATAGCTCGCAACCAGAGGGCTCCCTTCTGGCCGATGGTAGGGTTGGTCCCGGAAGGTTCGGCGATGAGGCAGGCATCCCCCGTGAACCCCTGTTCGAGGAGCCAACGTGTCCCGTACCACCCCCCGGTCTCCTCGTCAGGAACGGCCGTAAACAGGACCTTGCCCCGTAGGGTATCCCACCGTGCGGCCTGGGCGATGGCTACGAGCAGGGAGGCCAAGCCTCCCTTCATGTCGCTTGCCCCACGCCCAAGAACGTGTCCCTCGCACACCTCCCCGCCGAACGGGTCGAATGACCACCGTGTGCGGTCGCCAGCAGGGACAACGTCCATGTGCCCATTTAGCACGAGACAGGGACCGGGGCCGAAGTCGAGCTCCGCGATCACGCTCCTCATCCCGGGGACGGAGGAGATCTGTCTGGCAGGGATTCCGGCGCGTTGTAGGTACTCCAGGATGTACGTGGCGATCTCCGCCACATCACCGGGTGGGTTCTCACTGGGGAAGCGGATGAGATCAGAACACACCGTTGTTACTTCATGCTCGCAGTTCCAGCTCTTGATCGCTTCGCGTCCTCTCATCTTCTCTCCCTAGATGCGCCGCTCGAACCTGGGGTCGAGAACGTCCCGCAGACCGTCTCCGACGAAGTTGAACCCCAGAGCAGCGATCATGATCGCCAGCCCAGGAAACGTGGATACCCACCACGCAAAGCCGATGAGTCCTCGGCCATCGGCGATCAACGCCCCCCACTCGGGGGTAGGAGGCTGTGCTCCCACTCCGAGGAAGCTCAGTGCCGCTGAGGCGAGGATTGCTGTCGGCATCTCCAGTGTGGTGTACACGATGACCGGCCCGAGGGTGTTGGGCAGCACATGACGAAACAGGATCCGCCTCCGAGGGGCTCCCACCGCGTAGGCTGCTGTTACGTAGTCCAGCTCGCGTAGCGAAAGCACCTGCCCCCTCAGGAGCCGGGTGAACTGCCCCCACCCAGTTACAGCGATGGCGATGATCATCACCCAGATTCCCCCTCCCAGTGCTCCTGCCAAAGCGAGCGCGAGGACCAGCCCCGGGATGGACCACACAATGTCTACCATCCGCATGATGAGGCTATCGACCACCCCTCCTACAAACCCGGCGATCAGACCGAGGGCACCTCCCAACACCATCTGCAAGACGACCACTCCCATACCGATGAGAAGTGCGTAACGGCTCCCATACAGCACTCGACTCAAAAGATCGCGCCCGAGCATGTCCGTGCCCATGGGGTGCGTGGCGGAGGGTGGAACCAGCAGCGCATCGAAGTTCATGGCCAGAGGATCATAGGGGGCAATCAGTCCAGCGAGCAGCGCCGCGAGTGCCACTGCTGCCACGAAAACGAGGCCAACCAGCGCAAGTCGATTCCGCGCAAACCTGCGAACCGTTCTCGATGACGTGACTTGGTTCATCTCTAGCCGTACCGGATCCGCGGGTCGATGAGCACGTACGCGAAGTCGACGACAAGGTTGGCTAGGACCGTCAGCAGCGCGATCACAAGGACGATGCCCTGGACCACTGGGTAGTCTCGCTCCATGACCGCGTTGACCAGGAGCCTCCCCATGCCCGGCCAGGCGAACACCGTCTCGGTGATCACCGCTCCGCCAAACAACCAGGGCAGGCGTAGCCCGAGCAGAGTGACGACGGGCAGGAGAGCATTGCGAAGACCATGATGGACAACAACGGTTGTTTCACGTACCCCTTTGCTCCGCGCCGTACGGATGTACTCTTCATTCACAACCTCAAGCATCGCCGATCGGGTCAGACGGGTGAACAGGGCGATGGGGGGAAGCCCTAGGGTTAGGATCGGGAGGGTCGCAGACTTCAACCCCTCGAGGGTCCACAGCGGTCCCCCCCGTCCCGAGATGGGCAGGATTCGCAATCTCAACCCAAACACCATCATCAGCATGATCCCCAGCCAGAAGTAAGGCATCGACACCCAGAACAAGGCGATGAACCGACTGGCGTTGTCAATGATGGTGTAAGGCCGCATGGCGGAGATGATCCCGGCCGGGATCGCAATCGCCACGGTGAGGATCAATGCGAGGATGGTCAGCTCCAACGTGGGGCCAATCCGATCCAGGATCAATCTCCCAACACGATCTTGGACGTGGATGGAGAGCCCCAAGTTCCCCTGGACGACCTGTGACAGCCAGTTCCAGTATTGCACGTAAATTGGTTTGTCCAGCCCAAGCTCAGCTCTCTTTTCCAGGACCTTCTCTTCGGACACGTTGGGACCGAACAGCAACCGGATCGGGTCACCGCTCACGTGCATCAAGGAGAAGACGATGGCCGTGACCCCGATGAGGGTGGGCACAAGCATCAAGAGTCGGCGAACGAGATAAGCTCCCATCTTTGGGTAGGCCCGGAGGCCGGGCTGCCCTGACCTCCGGGCCCTTTCCCCTTCCTTTCTCTACTGCTTGTACAGCACCAAGGCCCTCATCAGCGGCGGTTGCCACGGGTGGGAGAACAACTCATCCAGACCTCCCACATCACGCCGCGCCGCCATCACGTTGACGTTCACCGCCAACGGGACCCACACCGCCGATTCTACCACCAGCGCTTGGGCCACGATGAACGCGTCACGGCGGAGGGCGTCATCGAGAGCGTTGGAGGACAGGTCGAGGAGGGTGTCGATGGCATCGTTCTTCCACTGGCCAAAGTTGCTGGAACCGATGTTCACTGAATGGGTAAGGAACGTGAGATACGGTTGGCCCATCCACCACGTGTTGCGGAAGATACCAAGGTCGTAGTCAGCGGCCCGAGCGCGGTCATACGTCGCACCCACCTCAGCCAGAGCCAAGTTGACCTTGATCCCCACCCTGGCAAGCTGGGTCTGTACGACCTGCGCTGCCGCCTTCCACTGATCGACGTTGGAGAAAGAGATGAGAGTCAGCTCCAGGCGGCGGCCGTCCTTTATCCTCACGCCATCGCGGTCGACGGCGGTCCAGCCGGCCTGTTCGAGATAGGCTATCGCCTTTTCGGGGTCGTACGCGTAGGCGATCTCCTCGATGCCCTTCCAGTATCCAGTCGTGCCGGGCCCCACAAGACCGTACAGGGGGAACGCGATCCCGAACCAAGCACCCTTGACGACCTCCTCCTTGTTGATGGCGTGAGCGATCGCGAGGCGAACCCGCCGGTCGTTGAAGATCTCGCGCTTCATGTTGCAGACGAGATACTGCACGCTGTATGTCGGTGCCATCTTGACCTGGAGGGCTGGGTTAGCAGCTATCTGCTGATATCCCATCAAAGGGACGTCAAATGTGTAGTCGATGTTTCCAGCCAGGATCTCCGCCAGGCGCGTCGCACCCTCCGGAATGATCCGCATCACGAGCTCGGCTGCGTAGGCCGGTCCATCGTGCTTCATGTAGTCCGGCGCGTGGTTGTACGCCTCGAAGCGCTTCAAGACGATCCGGTCGCCGCGGATCCACCTATCGAAGACATACGGCCCCGTCCCAACGAGACCTCTGACCCCGACCTCTTCATCGATCATCTCTGCGAGCCAATCCGCGGGCATGATGCTTGCATGGGCGTCTGCGATGTGAAAGAGGGCAAGGGGTTTGGGATTGTTGAACTTGAAGATCACCGTGTAATCATCCGGGGTCTGGATCTCGGTGATCCCTCCGTATTTCGGACCGATGTAGTTCTCAAGAGGGGACAGGCGGAAATACCGCTCGTAGGAGGCCTTGACGTCCCGGGACGTCATCTCTTGCCCGTTATGGAAGAGGACCCCTCGCTTCAGATGGAATACCAGGGTCAGCTTGTCTTCGGACCACTCAAAGGATTGGACGAGCAGTGGCACAGGGTCGAAGTTCTCGTCCATGTCCAGGAGGGGTTCAGTGATATAGCTGAGCACGACCAGAGAGTGGAAACGGGTTGTCCGATGGGGATCGAGGAAATCGGGCTCCTCTTGAAACGCGGTCACCATCGGCTTCTGAGTTTGAGCGCTTCCGCCTACTACAAGCCCCACAAGGCCCAGAATGACGACCATCAGTGCAAGCTTTCTCATCGCTCCTACCTCCTCTCAAACGGGATGTGAATCGCGCCATGAGGCACTTCACGTTCGCCTTGCTCGTTTTCTCCTGTTCCGATCACCCCCTTGTCCGGGAAATGCACGCGATGCCCGCCCCCATCGCCACGACAGGATCCAGCACCACGATGGGCAAGGCCTCCCGGAGGGCCTCCGCAGCACCGATCGTGCTGAACCCGGTGCACGCAAGTCCGATTGCACGACAGCCCTCGTCGAGGAGCGCGGTGGCTGCTCGGACTACAGCATTCATCGCGCCGGGGAGGTCTGTGGTCCGGCGGACTCCTTCCACCTGCTGCCATGCCATCGCGCATCCCTGTAGGGACTCCGCGACGGCCTGGGGCACGTATGAGCCGATGGTGAGGATGCCGAGCTTCGTCCCCAATGCCCGTCCCATAAGACCGAGGCAAGACCCCGCTCCCACCACGGGAACGGATAACGCCTTTCTCAGCTCCCGCACTCCAGGGTCGGCAGCGCAGCTTACGGCAATCGCGTCTACGGACGGGGCCAACCGTCGGGCCACGCGGAGGATCTCGGGGACCGCCTGGCGTTCCATCTCCTCGGTGTACAGGCCGTCAGGGAAACCATCGATCGCTTCGGTGACCACGGTGAGGGTCGGATATGACCGTTCAAGGATCCGGCCGTGAGCCTGCGTCTGGTCGTGATCAAGGCCGCTTACGACGCGAATGAGGCCCACCCGGATCGTGGTCATGGTCAGAACGTGGGAGGGCTGACTGCCCAGATCCCAACCGCCTCTCCGTCACCAACGTTCTCGAATCGATGGGGTTGCTCACTCCAGAACGTGATGCTCTGGCCGGCCGTGAGCACATATGATCTCTCCCCAACCACGATGCGTACCTTGCCAGACAAGATCAGCCCACACTCGATGCCTTCGTGAACGTAGGCTTGGGCCCCGCTGCTGCCTCCCCTCTTCAGGCGGACCTTGAAGAGCACCACCTGGGAGTTGGGGGCGGAAAGGATCTCGTATTCTAGGTGAGGCGACACGGTGATGTGGCGGCGCTGTCCGTCGGTGAGAACGGTTTGAAACGTGGTCAAGCTGTCCTCGAAGAGGTGAACAACAGGGCGTCCCAAGGCGTCCGCGATCTTCTTCAGAGTGGCCAGAGACGGGTTGATCTTCCCGTGCTCGAGCTTGCTCAAGTAGCTCTCCGACTTCCCCACCTTCGCTCCGAGCTCCTGGAGGGTAAGGCCACACTGCATCCGCAGGTCCCGCAACCGCCGACCAAGGTCCTCAGCCATGAGTGTCCACCCAGGTCACTATAGACAGATCTTTCCTCATAGTCAAGTCATTGATCATGATGTGACAGGAGGTCATTGTCCAGCCGAGAAGCGGATGGAAGGAGTTCCAGCTCCCGTTCTTGAGAGAGGGTGCGAGTCGAAGCGGGGCTCTCACGAAGGCAGTGGGCCAGGATATCCTGATGCAGCCGGCAATGTCCTCGCTATCACCGCGTGGATGGGAGGGACTGGAGGGAGGAGCGGACCCGATCGCGGAGGGAGGAGGCTTTCCCCACGTAGAGGACCGATCCGTCGCCTGCCCGGAACAGGTACACGCCCGGGGACTTGGGGAGGTCCCGCACCTTCGGCCCGAGGTCCTTCTTGCCGGCCATGACCGGCCCCATTCTCCGCCCCCGGCGCCTCACGTGCAGGCCGGGTGGTGTTGTGTCTCGTGATCAGCCCACAGGTGATGCGACCTCAGAGCGCGCTGCGTAGTGCATCTCCAGAAGAGCATTACTCGCCATGCACGGAACAAGCCCTGACCCCGGGCTTGACGGAGGAGGCTCCCATCGCTAGGCTACACCCCATCCACATATGGGCGGGGTGATGACCATGAAGCACACGATCTTCTCAGCCGATCTCCCTTGGGGCCCCGCCAATCCCAACGCCCCTGCCGGGGCGTAACAACCTCCATCCTAGCTCTTCTGACCGGTTGTGCCCTCGATCGGGCGAGGCCGTGTGTTGACTCCCAAGGGAGGTCTCATGGTTGACGAACGAAACGCGGCGATCTTGCGTATGACGGACGTGGCGCTGAACGCAGCACGGGAGCTGCTGCATAGGGAAGGGTTCGTGGAACTCCTACCGGTGATCCTCGCTCCGGTGACGGATCCGCTCCGTCACACAACCGGCCGGGCGACGATCGGGGCCTACGACCAGGAGTGGTACCTCACCACGAGCATGATCTTCCACAAGCAAGCCGCGATCGAAGTGCTCGACAAGATCTTCTGCCTCTCTCCCAACATCCGGCTTGAGCCGGCGGCTTGGGAAGGAACTGGGCGGCACCTGTTCGAGTTCGTCCAGCTCGACCTCGAGGTGCGGGACGCCACCCGCGACGACATGCTCGCCCTCGGAGAGCGGCTCCTCATCCACATCGTGGAGCGGGTGCGGCGCACCTGTTTCCGCGAGCTGGAGACGCTGGGGCGCGAGCTCACCGTGCCGCGAGCGCCGTTTCCCCGCATCCCCTACCGGGATGCGGAAGCACGCTACGGGGCGGGGTTCGAGGAGCACCTCTCCCGTGAAGCCGAGGGCCCGATCTGGATCGTGGACTTCCCCGCCGAGGTCCGCGAGTTCTACGACCGGGAGGATCCTTCCCGGCCCGGCGTGCTCCTGGACATGGACCTCCTCTACCCCGAAGGGTACGGCGAGGCCCTCTCGGGGGGCGAGCGCGAGCACGAGCCAGGCCGGATTCGGGACCGCATCCGGCGACAGGGACTCGATCCCGCGGTGTATGGCTCGCTCCTCGCCGCCGCCCGCCCTCCGTCAGCGGGGTTCGGAATCGGTATTGAGCGCCTGGTGCGGTTCCTGGGGGGTCTCCCTCATGTGCGGGAGGTCCGCCTGTTCCCCCGCGTGCCCGGCGAACGGGCGGAGATGTGAGGGACGACAGGGGCGCGATTCCGTCCAGCACACCCCCGCTCTCGAGAGGCGCTCGCGAGGTGGGCGGGGGAGAACCCGAACGTCGCCGTGGTCCTCCACGGGCGGCTCACCAACCTCGGGGCAACGCGGTGCCCTCCGCCCCTGGGTCAGGACGTTCGGCTCAAGCGCCGCCGGGCCGAGGGACGCGACCACGTTGCGGCAGTCGCTCCAGGCGAGCCCGATCCCGAGGGGGTAGTAGTCGAACACGATCGCCCGGAGCGGAGGCTGGCGGGACAGGGCGAGGTTTGTCCAGTGGAAGTCGTTGCCGTTGAGCGTGGTCGGGAGCTCACGGGCCCGGGCGCGGAGCGCCTCCAGGTGCCGCGCCGCGTACTCCCAAACGGGGTTCTCCTCTATCGCGAGGCCCTCTTCCTCACGAGGAAGTACGAGCTGTGGGCGATCTTCGGGGTGAACACGTGCACCAGGAGCATCGAGGCTTCCTCCTTTCACACCTTGGAGGGCGAGTCTACCCCACCGCCGGGTCCATCCCCGGTCCGCGGCGCCCGTATACTGCCCCCGGTCTGCCGAGGAGGAGGACGATGAGCGAGAGGTACGACGTAGCGGTGATCGGGCTCGGGCCGGCGGGGATGGCGGTGTCGGCGATGGCCGCCCACATGGGGCTCAAGGTCGTGGGGATCGAGCGGCGCGCCCTGGGCGGGGAGTGCATGAACACAGGCTGCATCCCGAGCAAGGCCCTGTTGCGGATGGCCCACGTCCGGCACCTCCTCTCCCGGGCCGCGGACTACGCCCTGGGGGGGGAGGCGGACCTGGTTCCGGTGGCCCCCTTCGAACGCATCGCGAAGCACCTGTCCTACATCCGCGACAAGAAGACGACGGCGATGCTCGACCGGGTCGAGCTCGTCGTGGGCCGGGGAAGCGCCCGGTTCGTGGACGGGCACACCCTCGCCGTGGGGGACGCCCAGTTCAAGGCGAAGAAGATCTTCATCTGCACGGGAAGCCTTCCTGCCGTGCCGCCGATCCCTGGGCTCGACTCCGTCCCCCACCTCACGAATGACAACCTGTTCCAGCTGGAGCGGGTTCCGGAGAGCATGGTTGTCCTCGGAGGCGGGGCGATCGGGTGCGAGATGGCCCAGGCGTTCCGGAGGCTCGGGTCCGAGGTAAGCCTGGTGCACATGGACGCCCATCTCCTTCCCCACGGCGATCCCGACGCGGGCGCAATTCTTGAGAAACAGTTCACCGCCGAGGGGATCCGCGTCCTGAACAGGCGGAAGATCCGCGCGGTGGAAGGGACGGGGGCGGGCGTCGCCGTTCTCACCGAGGCCGGAGAGCGGCTGGAGGGGGCGGCCCTCCTCGTCGCCGCTGGGCGCCGGTTCGACTTCAGCGAGCTCGGGCTGGACCGGGCGGGCGTGGTCCACAGCCCGCAGGGCATCGTGGCGAACCGCTACCTCCAGACAAGCCAGAAGCACATCTTCGCCCCCGGGGACGCCAACGGCACGTTCCTCTTCTCCCACGCCGCGATGCACCAGGGGATGCTCGCGTTCATGAACAGCCTTGTCCCCGGGCCGGTCAAGCTGCGGTGGCGAAGGTACGTTGTCCCGTGGACGGTGTTCACCGATCCGCCGGTCGCCCACGTGGGGATGCTCGAGCGCGACCTCAGGGCGAGGGGGATCCGCTACGAGGCGATCGAGTCCCGCTACGAGGACTACGGGGCAGCGATCGCCGAGGGGATCGCCATGGGCTCGGTCAAGGCTTACGTGAGCAAGACCGGGCGGGTGTACGGGGCGCGGATCGTGGGCGAGGGAGCGGGGGAGATGATCGGGGAGTGGGGGCTCCTCATCCAGAAGCGGCTCCGCATCCACAACCTTGCCTTCCTGCAGCACGCGTTCCCTTCGATGAGCTTCCTCACCAAGCGCGTGGCCGAGGGGTGGCTCATGAACCGCACCCGAGGGCCGGGGATGCGCCGCATCGCGCGCTGGCTGTGCCGATGAACCCGAATCGCGCCTGTTCCCCCTCTCCCCCCAGGCGGGGGGAGAGGGGTTGAGGGCGAGGGGCGACCAACGCGTCACGCCACCCGCTGGAGCGTCCCCGCCAGCGCGGCCTCGTACGCCCCCATGTCGAAGTGCCCGTGGCCGGAGAACCCGATCAGGATCACCTTTGCCTCGTCCCTTTCCGCACAGCGCCGGGCGAGCTCGACCGCGGCGTGGACGGCGTGGGCCGTCTCCGGCGCGGGGACGATCCCCTCCGCCTGCGCGAACAGGACCGCGCTCTGGAACACGTCCACCTGATCGTAGGCCACCGGCTCGACCACGCCATCCGCCACGAGCCGGCTCACGATCGGCGCCATCCCGTGGTACCGCAGTCCCCCGGCGTGAATCGCAGGGGGGACAAAGTCCGCGCCCAGCGTGTGCATCTTGAGGAGCGGCGTGAGCTTCGCCGTGTCGCCGTGGTCGTAGCGGCACGCGCCCCGGGTGAGGGTGGGACACGACCGGGGCTCTACCGCGACGAACCTGGGCTGAGCGCGCCTCCCCGCCCTCGCCTCCCCGAAGAAGGGAAGCACGAGGCCAGCGAAGTTCGATCCCCCGCCCACGCAGCCCACCACCACGTCGGGCCACTCGCCGGCGAGGTCGAGCTGCCGGATCGTCTCAAGGCCAATCACCGTCTGGTGGAGGAGCACGTGGTTCAAGACGCTCCCCAGCGCGTACTTCGTCCCATCTCCCCGCACGGCAGCCTCGATCGCCTCCGAGATCGCGATCCCGAGCGACCCCGGGCAGTTCGGATCCGCCTCGAGGAAGGATCGACCTGCCGCGGTGCGATCGGAGGGGGAAGGGACGATCTCTGCCCCGAACAGGCGGATCATCGCCCGGCGGTACGGCTTCTGGTCATAGGACACGCGGACCATGAACACCGTGCATCCGAGCCCGAACGTCCCGCACGCGAACGCGAGCGCGCTCCCCCACTGTCCGGCACCGGTCTCGGTAGCGAGGGTCTTCGTCCCCTCAATCGTGTTGTAGTAGGCCTGAGCGACGGCGGTGTTCGTCTTGTGCGACCCGGTGGGGCTCGCCCCCTCGTACTTGAAGTAGATCCGGGCCGGGGTGCCGAGGATCCGCTCCAGGTTGGCTGCCCGCTGGAGCGGCGTCGGCCGCCAGCGGCGGTAGACCGCCTGCACCGGTTCCGGGATGTCCACGAACCGGTCGGTAGCCACCTCCTGCTCGACGCACGCCCGCGGAAACAGCGCGAGCAGCGCATCGGGCGCGAGCGGCTCCTGGGTCCGGGGATCGAGCGGCGGATCGAGGGGTCGATCCAGATCGGCAAGCACGTTGTACCACTGGCGGGGCAGGTCTTCCTGATGCAGCACGTAACTCGTCTTCATGGTGAAACCCTCCTTGTGAACTGGTCTCGAAACGTTGGTTGAACGGCAACGGGATCAGTTCGAAGGGCGCCACCAGGGTTTCAGGGGGGGAGTACAGACAGGCGAAGCGGAGAAGCGAACAGGGCTCGCTAGCAGGCTAGCCGAGCCAAAGGTACCTCCGATGTTCGGTCATACGTCTCCTCCTTTGAAGCGGGACCGAACGTACCCCCTGGCGGCTCTCGCGTCAAGGTCGGCGGAGCGAGGGTGCGGAACGCGGTATGCTCTGCGCATGACCACGCGGTGGAGGGCCTACGACCCGGAGCGGGACTTCGGTCGGGTGCGGGAGTTTCTCGTCCGGACGTACCTCGCGTTCGGGACCCCCTCCGTCAACTGGGGGATCGAGCGGTGGAACTACGCCCGGTACTTCGTGGCCCCGATGCTCGGCGCAGCGGGAACGGAACCCGGGGTCCCGCCGGGGGCGCTGAGGGCGATCCGGATGTGGGAGGAGATGATCGGCCTGTGGGAGGACGAACGGGGAAGGATCGTCGGGGTCGCGAACATCGAGCACCCGGACCCTGAACACCGCGGGTTCGGGGAGATCTTTCTCCAGCGCCACCCCGAGCATCCGGAGCTCCTCGACGAGATGCTCGCCTACGCCGAAGACCGGTTCCGCGATCCAAGGAAGAACCGGGTCTTCATCTTCGTCCACGAAACCGATGCGGCGCTCCGCGATGCGGTGGCCCGGCGGGGGTACGCGGAGAAGCCCGACGTCGCCGCGTCGCACCTCGAGATCCGGCTGGACGACCTGCCGGCGCCCGTGCTTCCCCCGGGGTTCGCCGTGCGGACGATGGCCGAGGAAGACGACATCGATCGCCGCCGGGAGCTCCTTGGCCGGGCGTTCAACCACCCCGATCCGGCCGACTGGCCGTCCGCGTTCGCCTACCGCGAGCTTCAGCGCGCGCCGGACTACCGCCGGGAACACGACTTGGTCGTCGTCGCCCCCGACGGGTCCTACACCGCGTGCTGCATCATCTGGCACGACGCCGAGAACCGCATCGGCCACCTCGAGCCCGTGGGGACGCACCCCGACTTCCGGCGGCGTGGGCTGGCCCGGGCGGTCGTCCTCCACGGGCTGCGCACGCTCGCCGCGCTCGGGGCGACACGGGTACCGATGGAGTCCGACGCTCCGCTCTACGAGGCCATCGGGTTCCGCAAGGTGGGGGTGTCCCGTCCCTGGGTCAAGGCGTTCGGCCCGGGCGCGGGCTGACCCAACCTCCTCTCAGGGACCCCCGAGCAGCGCCACCGCCCGCTCGAGCGCGGCGAGGAGCGCGCCCGACCGGGCCCGGTTCACGGATTCCATCGCCCAGCGTGGGATCGTAGGGCGGGCCGTCGCGATCTGGAGCGCGTGCAGAACCGACAGGGGGTCGTCCAGGATCCGCTCCTCGGGCCGCGTCGGGCCGTACGCACCGAGGAACCCCTCCCGCGCCGCGGGCCCGAGGGAGTGGGTCACGTTGCGCACGTCACTCCAGGCAAGGCCGATCCCGAGGAGGTGGTAGTCGAACACGATCGCCCGGAGCGGGGGCTGGCGCGACAGGGCGAGGTTCGTCCAGTGGAAGTCGTTGTAGTTGAGCGTGATCGGGAGCTCACGGGCCCGGGCGCGGAGGGCTTCCAGGTGCCGCGCCGCGTACTCCCACACCGGGTTCTCCTCCATCTCGAGGACCTCCCCCGCCCTCAGGATCCCCTCCGGGGTGAGGTCGTCCCACTCCCAGTGCAGCCAGTCCGGCGGTCCGCGCTTGACGAGATCCCTCCCCGCGATGTGGAAGAACTGGTACCACTCCGCAACCGCCTTGCCCGCCTCGCGGCTCGCCACGTCGCGCTCGCCAGCCAACCGCCAGCTCGGGCTTCTCTCCAGGTCCTCCAACAAGACCGCGGACGGCGTGCGGTCGTAGACAGGCAGCGTCGGCACACGTAGCGTGCCCAGGAGCTCGTACGCCTTGGGCTCGAGCGGGTCAGACTCGAGGGAGCACTTCAGGATGCGCGTCGCCGTCCCAATCTTCAGCCGGTAGAGACGGCTCGTCTCACTCCGCGAGATCGCCTCCAGGACGCGCACCTCACGCGGGTCCAGTCCCAGCTCCCGTACCACCGCCTCCAGGTCCACTGTTCCCTCCGATCACCATCCTACCGAGAGCGGGGTCGTCGGGCCCGGCGGCAGCTCCGCGGACAGCCTCCAACCCCAGGGGCGGTCACCGCACGACGAGCCACGTGCCGAGCGCCAGGGCGACCAGTCCCGCGATCCGCGGGAGGTCAAACGTCCGCTGCATCGCGCCCAGAAGACCGAAGTGGTCGAGGAACGCCCCGAACGCAAGCTGGGCGGCGATGGTCACGGTAAGGGTGGACGCGAGCCCCATACGTGGGACCGCGTAGCTGATCGAACCAACGATCACCACCCCCAGGAACCCCGCGGAGAGCGTGTACCAGGGAACCGTGTTCCACGCAGCCAAATTGCCACCGCGGAG
The DNA here is from genome assembly GCA_014360985.1 of Candidatus Bipolaricaulota bacterium. GTDB lineage: Bacteria > Bipolaricaulota > Bipolaricaulia > Bipolaricaulales > Bipolaricaulaceae > Bipolaricaulis. The sequence continues at coordinate 25,339 of JACIWK010000007.1, read as the reverse complement.
GAAGAGCATGATCACCGCTGACAAAAGGAGCCCGCCCAAGTGAACGATGAACACGCTCTCGGGCACGCCCACCCGCGCCCCGATAACCCCAGAGAACAGAGACTGAAAGCAGATCACCACGCCACCCACCAGGGCGACGAGCACCGCCGGGCTGAAGAACGTCATTGACCCTCCTCTGAGCAGGCGCCCGCCGCAGCGGGCGTTCCTGTCCCTAGCGTACCTCAGCGTCCACAGGCGATCGACACCCGGACAACGCAGAGAGTGGAACAGCGAGACGGAAATGGGGGGTACCGCACACGGACCCCACTCGTGGATCACGGACAACGCCTTGGATCACACCCACGGCCGCTCAGCAAGGAGAGTGAACAGCCGGTCAACGGCCGTGGCCGGGCGGGATGAAAACCCCGAATAGGCACGGATCGCCGTGTATCCAGTCTCCTCGAGCATGGCAACGGCCTCCTCGAGGAGAGGGATCGGGAAGTGCACGGGGTGATCCCACCCCAGCGTGGCGATCCCCGAGAAGTGGCCCCGCACGGCTTCGATCGCCTTCCCCACGAGCCGTTGTTCCTGAGCGAGGTGGCCCGCCTCGTCGTCCCGGACGGCCGGCACCCAGTGGTAGCACATCAGCACCGCCGCCCCGGGCGCCTCGATCGGAAACGGCGCCGCTTCGGCGGGCATGTACTCGACGAACCCCCGCGCCAGGCCGTCGTGGTAGGAGACGAACCCCTGCATCCCCAGCCTCAGCATCTCCCGACACCACGTGAGCACCGCCGAGAGATCCCCCTGGAGCCCCTTGCCCGCCAGCTCCGGCCCGCCGGGGCAGCAGATGACCTCCCCCACGTTCTCGTCCGTCAGCCGCCGGTCGTCCAGTACGCTCACAGCCGATCGCCTCGGGCAGATACTAACATAGAGCGCGCGCAACCCGAGTTGCCGATCCATTCTCCCCTCGTTGTTGCGCGTCCGCGTGACGGCTATGCTCTGCACCGGTAGGCCTGGAGCGTGTCATGAAGACATGGGCGTACGTGTTCATCTCCACCCGCCAGCCGAAGAAGGTGCTTCGGCAAGTCCGGATCATCCCAGGAGTCGTGCACGCCGATGCCATCTTCGGTAGCCCTGATGTGATCGCCATTGTGCGCGGCAAGGACATCGCAGACATGGACGCAGTGATCGATCGCATCGCCGAGATCGAGGACATCATCCAAACTGACACCAAGGTGGCTCGATGGGTTGACGACGTGGACCTCGCGTTGTCTTCTTCCATGCCTGGTTCAAGTTCCTAACCTTCCCCCATTGCTGGCCCGCCCTGAGCGTTCGGTGTGGACGCGGGCTGTTGTGCGAAGTGCTCCCCGCCAAGTGCCCGCATCGTCTCCACCCTCCCTCCACCGGTGCCCGATACGGTGAACCCGTTTCCCGCCCACGGGCGGACCCGAGGAGGTGATGTATGCCAAACTGGAAGCGAACAGGACTCGTGATCCTGCTGGTCGGCCTGGTCGCGCTGGGCGCGCTTGCCGCGCAGGGCCGGTGGGGGAACCCGCATCGGTCCTGTGTCAATGCTCGCGCCCCGACGTGTGCCACGATGGCCGATGGCCAGGCGTGCCCGCAGGCCGAGGCCGCGTGCCCACAGCTCGGCGGGGCAGCGTGCCCCGGTGGCACGCGCAGCGCCCGGCAGATGCGCTGCGGACGCTGAACCCGAGCACAACCGTTGTGCAAGGCTTCCGCTACGTGCAGAAGCGAGGGACACGCCCTCGCTTCTGTCTTGGGCAGACCCGAGACGCAGCCTGCCTCCGATGCCCAGGGCGAGGAGGATCGGTCTGGCGTCGACGGGCGGTTCTAGCCGACCTCGTCGTGGGAGGCGTACGGGCGCCGGTCGAGGTCGACCGTCCCCAGCCGCCGCGCCTCGCGCCGCATCATCCAGTTCCCGACGGCGATGTACAGCCAGCGCGGCATCGCCGCCCGGACGGCAGTGCGCACCGCAGCCTCGGGGACGGGCTCGCCGCGGGCGAAGGCCGCCGCCATGAGGTCGAGGGCGCGGCGCAGGTGCCGGGCGAGGGGGCCCACGGCCCGCAGGTCCTTCCCTCCGATTGCGGACGTGGCCCCGGCCGTCAGCCCGCCCCGCCAAGCCCAGCCCACGTCGGAAGCGAACCTCCGGCAGATCGCGAGCGCGACCTCGGTGTGCACGGGCTCGGGGTAGCCGGAGTGGACGATCGCCGAGAACAGGCGAGGCGAGTCCCCACGCGCAGCGTCGGCCCACGCTTCGAGGGTCGCCGTGGCCACCGCGTTGATCGCGTCGTGGTAGAGGGACGCGACGAGGACGACATGGCCGTGCCCGGTCAGCGCTTCCACCGCGGGGCGGAAGTCGTCCTGCAGGCCCCCCGACTCGGCCACGTCGAGGATCTGCGCGCGAACGCCGGCGGTCACCAGCGCGTCAGCCAGGTACCGGCCGATCGCCGCCGAGTTGCTCCGGCGATGGTTGCTCGCCGCGGCGACGAGGACGGGCTCGCTCACTGGACCCACCCCCTCACAAGTTCCGCCAGCTCACGGTCCAACGCCTCCGGCGCGAGGTCCCCCTCCAGGACCACCGTGCGGTGGTCGGCCTGGAAGTTGATCGCGTTCCGCTCCGTGAGGCGGGTGTAGAGGCGGCGTGCCTCCGCGTCGGGGAAAGGCTGCCAGCCCACGAAGAGCATGAACGGGCGGTGGGCGTACCTCAGCCGGTGGTGCATCTCCCCCCGGTAGACCATGAACAGGGGATGCACGTTGGGAAGCGTGCGCTCGAACGCGCGCTTCGCCGCCGCGGGGTACCCCCCGAAGCGGATGGCGGACACGAACGCGAACAGGTCGGACTGGGCCATCAAGCGAGGGATGTCGTGGCCATCGTCGCGGAGCGCGCACTCCCCGGGGGTCTTGAACGCGCAGGCGTTGCAGACGCGGCACATCCCAATCCGCGCGGTGGGAACGTCCATCCGGTCCACGTACCACCCGCAATCCAGGAGGTAGCAGGCCAGACCAGCGCTGATGCGGTCGGGCATGTCGCCGGGGGAATCGCTTCCGTTGAGCACGAACGCCCGTCGGGGGCAGGTGTCGTCACCCATCACGCACGGATTATGGACGACGGGCCCGAACCACGCAGGCCCCCCACGGGCAGGACAGCACCTCGTCGACCTTGACTCACCCCAGGATCGTCGATAAAGTACTTGCGCGGATGCTTAACCAACAGACGGCGGCCAACGTCCCAGAAGACGTACCGCGCCTGTGCCGGGCGCTGTCCGTGGAGACGCGGGTGCGGATGCTCGCCCTCCTCCACCAACGCTCGATGTGCGTGGGCGCGCTCGCCCGGGCGCTGGGAATCACCGACGCCGCTGTGTCTCAGCACCTGCGCGTTCTGCGCGATGCGAAGCTCGTGGTCGCCGAGCGGCGCGGGCACTTCGTCCACTACACGATCAACCCGGACACGGTGGAGCGCTGGCGACACGCCGTAGTCGGCCTGCTCAGCGTGGGAGATGGCCACACATCCGCAAGCTCAGACTGCGAGATGAGGCGCAGAGGAGGTGAACGATGAGCGAGAAAAAGGGTTGCCAGAAGCCAGAGAACCTGAAGGGCAAACCGAACGAGTGCACGCCCGAGCAGATCAAGAAGTGCCACGGTTCGGAGAAGGACCACCCGTGCACGAAATAGGGACACTGGACGGGATAACGGATCCCTGAGCCCGAGGGAGCTGCGGTTCCCTCGAGCTCGCCCTGTAACGAGGATGGGGGTCCCTCGGTGGCGCCGCACCTGGACGAACCGTGAATCGTGGAGAGAATGGAGGCGAGGACGATCGGCGATGACCCGCTACGATTGCGTGCTGTTCGACGCGGACGGGACGCTCCTCGACTACGAGGCCGGGGAGGCCCGCGCCCTTGCCCGAGCGCTGGCGGCGATCGGGATCGAGCCCGGCCCCGCTCACCTCGCCGCCTACCGGGAGATCAACGCCCGAGTGTGGGAGCGGTTCGAGCGGAGGGAGATCAGCCAACGGGAGATCGGACGGGAGAGGTTCGGGGAGCTCCTCGCTCGGTTCGGGATCCGGGGCGACCCGGAGGCGCTTGGGGAGAGGTACCTTGAGTTCCTGGGCGAGGAGGCGAAGCTGATCGACGGCGCCCGCGAGGCGCTGCAGGCATTGCGGGGGCGCGTCAAGCTCGCCCTGGTGACGAACGGGCTCGGGGCCGTTCAGCGCGCGCGGCTGGCCCGGTCGGGGCTCGACAGTCTCCTCGACGCGGTGGTCATCAGCGGGGAGCTCCCGATGGCCAAGCCCGACCCCCGCATCTTCGTCCTTGCCTTGGAACGGGCGGGTGGGGTGCCGCCCCACCGGGCGATCATGGTGGGGGACAACCTGGCCTCCGACGTGCTCGGCGCGATCCAGGCCGGCCTCGCCAGCTGCTGGTTCAACCCCCGCGGAGAGGCGAACCCGTTCCCCTTCTCCCCCACGTACGAGATCAGGTCGCTTGCCAAGCTCCCCGGGATCGTCGGAGTGTAGGGGCCCCTTCCGCGGCCGACCTCCCCACCCCCATCGCCACGATCGCCCGTTCCTCAACCGGCCCCAACAGAGGTGGACGGCCGGGCCGCTGTCCGTCGGGGATGAAGGGCGTCATGGTAGACCCCTGTGTCTCCGCGTCATCCATCCGTTCCATGCCTAGCCAACTTCCTGCCCACCTCAAGAGCCCTCTGCATCAATCTGCGATCCCCTTCGGCATCGCCCACGTGTGAAAGCCCAGCGGCGATGACTCTTTCCACCACCTGGATGCCCAGGTCTTTGAACAACAACTCCACCACCCAGGCCGTGTGCCGCAGTGCCTCCTGCGGACCGTAGTCGCCAACAACGACGATGACGCCTGGGCGCCTCCCCTTCCATCGGCTGACGAATCGGACCTGTCCATCCACCCCGGTCTCCATCACCACCTGACTGGAGTCGGCCCGGTCGATGAGCGCCTTCGTCAAGGACCACTCCACCTGCTTCCTTCATCCTCTCGACAACGAGCTGAAAATCGTCATCGACCACGCAGGTTCCCGTTTCAGCGCAACCATAACACACCCGACAGGGCTGGATTTGCAGGTCACCCAAGTAAAGTCTCTCGGTGTTGATCCCCTCTCTTTCGGCTCCCGCCAACACCTGGCCAACTACCGTGTCAGTGTTCCCGCCTTTGCGCGGGCTACCCACAATCCCCAGGATCCTCATGGCACTCACCGCCGTCTCAATTCTGGAGGGCGGGCGAAGTCGATGCGCAAACCAGGGAGAGGGCCAGCAGGAAGTGTAGGAAGACAGGGCCAGGAGTTCTCGCCCGCCTGGCTCCTATGAACGGGCAACTGGTTGTCACACCTGTCGCTTTCTCTATCTTCTCACGTACAGGTGGCGTTTGATGTCCTGTTTGGTGCTCTTCTCGAACGGCTGGTCCACGATGGTGATGCAATCCTTGTCCCGCAGGCGCTTGAACGGGGCGAGGTTGCGCTGCGCCTCGCGGATCGTTTCCCACACCCGCAGCTTGGCCCGGTCGGGATCCTCGATCCCCTCCTTCTTCAGGACCTGCCAGTTCGGGTACACCATCGCCGCCACCATCGGCTCGCCCCGGCTCGTGTCCTCGTACACCAACACCTCTTCGATCTCCGGGATCCGCGAGAGCTCCCACTCCAGCTCCTCGGGGTGCACCTTCTTCCCGGACTCGAGCACGACGAGGTTCTTCTTGCGCCCGGCGAGGAACAACCTCCCCTCCCCGTCGAGCCTCCCAATGTCGCCAGTGCGGAACCAGCCATCAGGCGTGAGTACCTCGGCGGTGCGCTCGGGGTTCTTGTAGTAGCCGAGCATCACGTTCGGGCCCCAGGCAATGACCTCGCCGTATCCCTCCGCGTCCGGCTTGTCTACCTTCACCTTCACCCCCGGAAGCGGTCGCCCCACGTTGCCCGGGACAGGGGTGAACGGATCGCTCATCGTGAGCACAGGCGCGGTCTCGGTGAGGCCGTATCCCTCGATCATCCCCAGCCCGATCCGGCGCAGCCCCCCCCCCACCTCCGCCGCGAGCGGCGCCCCGCCGGACACGAAAAACCGGAACTGGGGCCCGAGGAGCTTGTCCTTGAGAAGCTTCCCGAGAAGGCGAGGCAGGAACCGGTGGAGCAGGCGCCGGAGGGCGTTGCCCTCGATGTTCTCCAGAATCCGCCGCCACAGGGAGTGGTAGAGCTTAGGCACGCCGACGAGCACGGTCACCCCCACCCGCCGCGCAAGGGACACGAGGTTCCGGTAGTCGTCGGTGTAGGTCACGGTCGCCCCCATCCAGAGGGGGGCGAGGAGGGTCGTGGTGAGGCCGTAGATGTGGTACCAGGGGACGATCGTCACCAAGCTGTCCTCGGGCGTGAACTCCACCACCTTGAGGAACGCTTCGATGTTGGCGGTGATGTTGCGGTGGCAGAGCATGACCCCCTTGGCGTCATCGGTGGTGCCGGAGGTATACATGAGCACAGCGAGATCTTCGCAGTCGGGGCGCACGTTGGGGATCTCCACATTCCCCTCGGGGAGGACATCCCACAGGGAAACAGCGCCCAACGCTACGTCCACCGAGATCACTCCCTTGAGGGAGGGCACTTCGCGGGTGAGGAAGGTGAACTCGTGATAGCGATGGGGGGAGGAGAAGAGGAGTTTGGCCTCGGACTCGACCATCAGCCGGGCAACTTCGCCCGGCTGGAGCCCGGCATCCATCGGCACGACCACCGCCCCCAACCGCTGGACGGCGAAGAACGCCACCGCCCACCCCACGGACGGCTTGGAGATGAGCCCGACCCGGTCCCCGGCGCCGACCCCCTGCCCGGCGAGCCAGGCAGCAAGCTTGCCCGAGAGATCCCACAGCTCGCGGTACGTCGCGTCCTGGAACTGCAGGACGCCGCCCCGAGACACAGGGATCCGCACCGCGACCCTTTGACCATGCTGCTCGACGGAACGTGCGAAGAACTCCGGTATGCTCATGTGACGCTTGAACCGCGTCGCCATCTATATCCTCCTCATCAAGACTGAAGGATCAAAGCGAGCGAGTATACCCCTCGGCAGACAGGGCGGCCAACGCCCCCTCCGCGGCCGCGACCACGGCCTGGGCGCGCCTCCCAGTAGGATCCCGCACGTCGCCGGCGGCGAACAGCCCCGCCCGGTCGGTGCGCATGAGGCTGTCCGTCCGCACGTACCCGCCCTCGGTCAGGTCCAGGCCCCCCCGCAGCCAGTCCGTGTTCGGCTTCCACCCGATCTTGACGAACACCCCATCCACGGGAACGGACCGCTTCTCGGCCGTGGCGAGGTCCTGGAGGACAACCTCCTCCACCTTCCCTTCACCGCGAACCTCATCCACAACAACGTTCCAGAGCACCTCCACGTTCGGTTGGGACAACGCCTGATCGCGGAGGGCTTCCTTGGCGCGGATCGCATGGGGATCGCTCTGGGGATGACGAACGACGAGGTACACCTTGGAGCAGAGGTGCGACAGGACAAGCGCCTCGGTCAGGCCGCCGTCCCCCGCCCCCACGACGAGGACGTCCTTCCCCCGGAAGAAGTACCCGTCGCACACCGCGCAGTAGGAGACGCCACGGCCGACGCGCTCCTTGGCCCCCCTGGCCGGAAGCTCCTTGGGACGAGCACCCGTGGCCACGATCACCGCTCGGGCCCGCACCTCGCCCGCCGATGTGGCAAGGACCCATTCCCCGTTGCGCTGGGCGAGCCCCGTGGCTCGAGCGGCCTGGAATTGGGCCCCCAGTCGCTCTGCTTGAGCGCGCATCCTCTCCGCGAGCTCGACCCCGGGAATCGACTCGGTGAACCCGGGATAGTTCTCAATGGCGGGCGCCTCCAGCAGCTGGCCGCCCGGCACGGCCTCCTCCACGAGGAGCGCCGAGAGCCCAGCCCGCGGGGCGTAGATCGCCGCGCTTAGCCCGGCCGGACCTCCTCCGACGATGACCACGTCCCAGATCATGCTCATCGCGCTCGACGAATGATACACGGGGTCGCCGGGCCATGCCCGCGCGCCTCCCCATCTTGCCCCTCGGCCCATCCTGGGCTACGTTGGGGGAGTGGAGTTCGCCCAGCAAGCCCCCGCGGATCGGAGGGTGACCGCGGATCACCGCGGCCTCCTGCGCATCGAGTTCGAGTACGATCCGCGGCTCGTAACCCTCGTCCGCGGGCTCCCCAACCGGCGATGGAACAGCGAGGAGAAACACTGGACGGTGCCCATGGAGCACGTCGTGGCGGTGGTCGAGCTCCTCCGTGGCGAAGGGTTCACGTTCGACAGGGAAACTCTCGACCTGTACGAGGCCCGCCGGGACCCGGCCGTCCAGCACCTCACCGTGTCTCAGCTCAACCTCCAGGTGCGGAAGGCGGTCCTCGACGCCTTCCCCTCTTCCGTGTGGGTCGTGGGGGAGATCAGCGGGTTCAACAAGAACGCGCACAAGAAGTGGGTGGATTTCCACCTTCTGGAGCGCGGTAGCACCGGAATCGTCGTGGCGCGGGTGGACGCCGTCCTGTTCGCCGAGGATCGGCAGAGGGTGGTGGACCAGCTCCGGCGGGAGGGGGATCCGTTCCGGCTGGAGGACGAGGTCCAGGTGCGGGTGCTCGTCCAGGTGGACCTCCGCGCGGAGTCGGGCCAGTACCGGGTGCTGGTGAAGGAGATCGATCCCCTCTACACCCTGGGGGAGGTCGCCCGCCGCCGGGAAGAGATCCTGCGCAAGCTGACGGCAGAGGGCATCCTGGAGCGGAACCGCGTCCTCCCGTTTCCGGAGCTCCCGCTGCGGGTGGGGCTCGTGACCAGCCTCGGCTCGGACGCCTACCACGACGTCCTGCGCACGCTCCGCGAGTCGGGGTTCGCGTTCCAGGTGGTCGTCCACGGGGCGCGGGTCCAGGGACCGAGCACGGAGACATCGGTCCTGAACGCGCTCGACTGGTTTCGGGACCGCGCGGCGGAGTTCGACGTCGTCCTCATCTGCCGGGGAGGAGGATCGCGCACGGACCTTGCCTGGTTCGACTCCGAGGCCCTCGGCCGGGCGGTGGCGCTGTTCCCCCTCCCGGTGGTGGTGGGGATCGGCCACGAGGAGGACCGCTGCGTGCTGGACGAGGTGGGGTGGCGCCAGAAGACCCCCACCGCGGCGGCGCAGTTCCTCGTGGAGAGGGTGCAAGAGGCCCGGGATCGGGTCGAGGGGACCGTCGCCCTCATCCTCGCCCGAGCTGGGGCGCGCGTCGGAGAGGAGGGGGAGGGTCACCGGGCGCGGGCGCGGCGACTGGCGCGGGCGGCGCGGGTCCACGTGGGACACGAAGCCCGCGAGCTTCTCCACCGCGCCGAGCGGCTCCGACGCGGGGTCCGTGGCCAGCTCCAAGCAGCCCACCAGACGGAGGATCGCTTCCGAATCGCTCTCGGGCGGGCCACAACAGCCTACTTGGGCCGGGTGGATGCCCATCTTGCCGCCGTGACCGACCGCGTCTCGCGCGGTGCACGACGGGACCTCGCAGCAGCCCACCAGCGCATCACCAAAGCCGCGCCTCTCGTGGGGACACGGTCGAGGCGGCAGATCGGTCGCGCCAGGGAGCGGCTGGAGGGTCAGACGAAGCGACTCCACGCCATCGATCCGCAGCGGGTCGTAGAGCGGGGGTACGCCATTGTGCGCTCCGCAGCGGGGAACGTGGTCACGGATGTCGCGCAGGCGCCGCCAGAAACGATGCTGCGGGTTCAGCTCAAGCGAGGGGTGCTTCGCGCCCGCTCGGAGGGAGAAGAGGGAGGCGGATGACGCGATGACCAAAGAGAAGGCGGTTCCCCATGAGAAGTCCTACACCGAAGCGGTGGCCAGGCTCGACGAGATCCTTTCCCTGATCGAGGAAGGGGAGGTGGACATCGACGAGCTATCGGGGCTCGTGGCGGAAGCGGCGGAACTCGTGACCCTGTGCCGCCAGAAGATCGCGGCCGCCGAGATGCAGGTGAAGGAGGTCACCGAGCGCTTGGAGCGCGAGGTGGCGGAGTCCGCAAAGGGGCAAGACGAAGCTCCGTCGGACGAACCCCCGTTCTAGAGAACCGCGGTCCGTGATCCGTTCTCCGTGGAGCGAGCAGAGCCTCCACGGACCCCGGGAGAGGGACAACAGGTCACGGGCTGCGGTTCACGGAACCGTGAGGACCCGGATGAGATTCGTCGTCCCCGGTTCGTGGAACGGGAGGCCGGCGGTGAACACGGCCCGGTCGCCCGAGGCGATCAGCCCCGCGTCCCGGGCCGTGGCGAGGGATGTTTGGACCAACTCCTCCACATCCTGCGCCGACGGGATCACCTGGGCAAGCACGCCCCACACGAGCCCCAGCCGCCGCGCCACGTCCTCGTGGGGCGTGGTCGCCACGATCGGCACGCCCGGGCGATGGGCCGCCACAAGGCGGGCCGTCCACCCGGAGGAGGTGGCACATACGATCGCCCGCGCCCCGACCTCGGACGCGACGCAGTGCGCGGCGTGAGCGATCGCCGCGGAGACCTCCCCCACCAGCCCGCGCCCCAGCCCCGGGACGCGGATTGCGACGTCCCCTTCCTCCGCGGCCCGCGCCGCCGCGGCCATCGCCCGCACAGCTTCCACGGGGTGCCTCCCGACCGCCGTCTCCTCGGAGAGCATCACCGCGTCGGCACCGTCCCACACGGCATTCGCCACGTCAGCGACCTCGGCCCGGGTCGGGACCGGGGAGTCCACCATCGAGCGCAGCATCTGGGTCGCCACGATCGCGGGCTTGGCCTGGGCATTGCACAGGTCCACGAGGCGCCTCTGGACCAGCGGGACCTGGTAGAGGTCGATCTCCACCCCCAGGTCTCCCCGAGCGACCATCGCCCCGTCGGCGACAGCGACGATCTCCTCCATCCGCCGCACCGCCGCGGCGAGCTCGACCTTGGCCACGATCCACAGTCCCTTCCCGACCAATCCCCGCGCCTCGGCCACGTCCTCAGGGCGGTGCACGAACGACAGCGCCACGCAGTCGAACCCCATCTCCCGCGCCAGGACGAGGGACTCCCGATCGAACGGGGTGAGGGAGGGGAGGGAGAGGGCGACGTCGGGGATGTTCACCCCCTTCCCCCCGTGGAGGTCCCCCCCCCGGATGACCCGGCACCGCACGCCACCCCCGTCTCGGCCAAGCACGACGAGCTCAAGCTCCCCGTCGGCGAGGAGGACCCGTACCCCCTCCGCCAGGTCCGCCACGGCCTCGGGGACGGTGAGGGGGATCCCCCCCTCGCCGAGGACCACTTCCTCCCCCGCCGAGAGGGGGAGCGGCTCAGGAAGCGGTCCCACCCGGACCTTGGGCCCGCGCGTGTCGAGGAGGAGGGTCAGCGGGCGTCCGGTGGACGCCGCTGCGGCGCGGGCAAGGCGGGCGAGGCGGGCGTGATCGTCGTGGTCGCCATAGGAGGTGTTGACGCGAACGACATCCACCCCTGCCGTGATCATCCCAACCAGGGTTTCCTCGCTCCCCGAGCTCGGCCCGAGGGTGGCCACGATCTTCGTCCGCTTCATGCCAGGTCAGCTTAGCTCCCCTTGGACCCGGGAGCCAGTTGATCGCGGTCCCAAGAACGGTTATGTTCACAGTGAACATGAGCCCAACCCTTGGGCGCGAACACCGCCTCCGCCGCCGGCGGGAGATCGCTCGGGTGTTTCAGCTCGGCCAACGCTTGGAAGCTCCGCTGTTCTCGTTCCGCATCCTGCGCAAAGACGACCCTACCCCCCGCTTCCTCGTCGTGGCGGGCCGACGGTTGGGGGGAGCGGTGGCGCGGAACCGTGTGAAACGAGCGGTGCGGGAGGGGTTCCGCTCGCACAAGGAGCTGTTCGCCCACCTGGATGCGGTGATCGTCCCCCGCCCCGCAGCGACCCGCCTGCGCCCGGGGGAGCTGAAAGAGAGGTTCATCGAGGAATTCCAGGAGGTGAGCCATGGCCAAGGAGACGCTCCTCACCAAAGAGGGGTACGAGCGAAAGAAAGCTGAGCTGGAGAGGATCGAGCACCGCCTGTACCAGGAAATCCCGCAGCGCCTCAAGGAGGCGAAGGATCACGGGGGGGGTGACGTGCGCGAGAACCGGGAATACCTGTACCTCAAGCAGGAACAGGACATGATCGAGGCCGAGGCCCGCGCCCTGCGCGAGCTGTTGGAGACGGCCCGCATCATGACGGAGGAGGACTTCCGTCCCGACCAAGTGGGGATCGGCACCCAAGCCATGCTGGAGGACGTGGAGACCGGCGAGGTCATGACCTATACCCTCGTCCCGCCCGCGGAGGTGGACCTCCTCCACAACAGGATCGGGGTCGACTCCCCGGTCGGACAGGCCCTCCAGGCGTACACGAAGGGGAAGGCGATCACGGTCCAGGTGCACGGGAAGAAGGTGCGGTACAAGATCCTCGGGATCGAGCACCGTTGATCGTGGCCGGGCGCGAGATGGGCCGACGATGAGCTCAAGCGAAGAGGGGTTCTGTGGCGGAGGCTGACATCCTCGCCGCGCGCCGGGGGAAGCTGGCCCGCCTGCGGGCCCAAGGGATCGACCCGTACCCGTACCGCTACCCCCGCACCCACACCGTGCGGCAGGTGCGGGACGCGTTCGGCGACCTGGCTCCCAGCGGGCGCAGCGGGGCCCAGGTCCGCCTCGCGGGGCGGCTTGTCGCCCTCCGCCGAATGGGGAGGGCGTCGTTCGCCGACCTCCTCGATCGCTCCGGCAAGGTCCAGCTCTACGCGTCAACGAACGGGCTCGGGGCGGAGGGCTACGAGCGCTTCGTGGGGGACCTCGACCTGGGGGACATCATCGGCGTAGAAGGGGAGCCGTTCGCGACGAAGACGGGGGAGCTCACGGTGGACGTGCAGGCGTTCACCCTTCTCGCCAAGTCGCTGCGGCCGCTGCCGGAGAAATGGCACGGCCTCCGCGACGTCGAGACGCGGTACCGGCAACGCGCGCTCGACTTCATCGCCAACGAGGACGCCCGCCGCCTCATCATCGGCCGGGCCCAGATCCTCCGCGCGTGCCGGTCCTACCTCGACGCCCACGGATTCATCGAGGTGGAGACGCCACTTTTGCAGCCCCTCCCCGGCGGGGCAACCGCCCGCCCGTTCGTAACCCACCACAACGTCCTCGACCGCGACCTGTACCTGCGCGTCGCGCCGGAGCTCTACCTGAAGCGGCTCCTCGTGGGCGGATTGGAGAAGGTGTACGAGATCGGACGGAACTTCCGCAACGAGGGCATCTCCTCGATGCACAACCCGGAGTTCACCGCGCTCGAGGCCTATGAAGCGTACGCCGATTACGAGCAGGCGATGGAGCTGGCGGAGGAGCTCGTGGTCGCGTGCGCGATGGCCGTCGCAGGGACGACCCGTATCTCCCACGGCGGACGGGAGCTCGACCTCACCCCGCCGTGGCGGCGGGCATCCCTCCTCGAGCTCGTCGCCAGCGCGAGCGGGTGCGACGTGGAGAAGCCCCTCCCCGATCTCGTGACGGAGATCGAGCGGAACGGGATCCCCCTCCCCCCTCCTCTCCACCGCGGGCCGAAAGGCAAGGTCATCGAGCACCTGCTGGAGACGTGTGTCCAAGATCAGCTGTGGGAGCCAACCTTTGTCCTCGACTTCCCGCTGGATGTCTCTCCCCTCGCCAAACGCAAGCGGGGGAAGGACGACCTCGTGGAGCGATTCGAGCTGTACATCACGGGCCGCGAGGTCGCCAACGCGTTCTCCGAGCTCAACGATCCCGACGACCAACGGGAGCGGTTCGCGGCCCAGGAGGCGCTCCGCGCGGCGGGGGACGAGGAGGCGCAGCCGATCGACGAGGAGTTCCTCCGCGATCTCGAACTGGGGATGCCGCCCGCGGCGGGGATCGGGTTCGGGTTCGATCGCCTGGTCATGGTCCTCCTCGACGCGCCCTCGATCCGGGAGGTGCTAGCGTTCCCGCCCCTGCGATGATGCGTGCTCACGCGCTGCGGTACACGGTGTCCCGGATCGGCCGCGCCCTCGATCGATGGGCGGAGCGGGTGTGGACGTGGGACGAGCTGGCGACGGACGCCGTGAGCTCATCCCGGCTCCTCCAGCGGTTCGATCTCCTCCTCGTCGTGGCGACCTACCTCGGGTACGGGTACCTGTGGGGAGCGCTCGCCCTCTCCCTCCTCGTGTTCGGGACGAAGGCGGACCACGCGAACGTGCTCATCGGGTTGGGGGTGGTGATCGTGTCCGTGTTCCTCTCCCAGGCGATGAAGGCCTTTTCCGGACGTCCGCGGCCCCAGTTCCACCGCCGCGGGTTCCATCACCAGTTCCTCACCAATGCCTCGTTCCCCTCCAACCACACCGCAGCCGCGTTCGCGGTGGCGTACCTGGTGTTGCAGCTGTACCCGTGGTGGCCCAACGTGGTCGTGATCTACTCCATCGCTACCCTGATCGGGCTGTCGCGGGTGTACCTGCGGGAGCACTTCCCGCTTGATGTCGTGGGGGGGGCGGTGCTCGGGACGTGGGTGTCCCACGGGCTCCTGCCCCTGTTCGCTCGGCTGGTGCAGTGACCCAAGGAGGGACGGCATGAACCCGAAGTTCGCGGAGCGTACGAAGGCAGCGCGCCGATCGGTGATCCGGGAGCTCCTCAAGCTCACCGAGCAGCCGCACATCATCTCGTTTGCGGGGGGGCTCCCCGATCCCGCGACCTTCCCGCGGGAGTTCCTCGCCAAGGTGGCCGCCGACGAGATCCTGAACAACCCTGGGAAGACCCTCCAGTACACGACCACCGAGGGCAAGCTCCCCCTTCGGGAGCCCCTTTCCCGTTGGTTTGCCGAGGATGGGATGAATTTCCCTCCCGATCAGATCGTCGTCACCAGCGCTTCCCAACAGGGCCTGGACCTCATCGCCAAGGCGTTCCTCGACCCTGGTGACGCGGTGTTGGTGGGCCTTCCCACCTACATCGGAGCGATCCAGGCGTTCCAGGCGATGCAGGCCAAGCTCGTGGGCGTGCCTCTCGAGGACGATGGAATGGACCTCGACGCCCTCTCCGCCGCCATCGCCACCACCCGCCGCGAAGGACACACCCCGAAGTTCATCTATGTGGTCCCTGATTTCCAGAACCCCTCCGGGATCACCTGGTCGGAGGACAAACGGCGCGGGCTGCTGGAGATCGCGAGCCGGGAGGACCTCGTGGTGGTGGAGGACATGCCCTACCGGAAGCTCCGTTTCGTGGGGAGGTCCGTGCCCGCGGTGGCATCGCTGGACACGGAAGGGCGGGTGGTCGTCCTGTTCACCCTCTCCAAGACCCTCGCCGCGGGCCTCCGGCTGGGGGCCCTCGCCGGCCCCAAGGAGATCGTGGAGAAGATCGTCACCCTCAAGCAAGCCACCGACCTGTGCACCTCCTCCCTCACCCAGCGCCTCGCCGTCCGCTTCTTCCAGGAGTACGACGTCCCAGGCCACATCCGCATGATCTGCAACCACTACCGAGCCAAGCGCGACGCGATGCTCGATGCGCTCGACCGGCACATGCCCAAGGAGGGGATCTCCTGGACGAAGCCCGAAGGAGGGCTGTTCCTCTGGGTGCGGTTCCCGGAGCACTTGGACACGGAACAAATGCTTCCGCGAGCGATCGAACACAAGGTGGCGTACGTGATCGGGGCGCCGTTCTTCGTGAACGGGCGGGGCCACAACACGATGCGGCTGTCGTTCTCGAGCGCTACCGTGGACCAGATCGAGGAAGGGATCCACCGCCTGGGACTGGTGGTCGCGGAGGAGCTAGCCAGCCTGCGCTCGCCGCAACGGGCATAGCTCGAACCGGCCCTCGCTGCGGGTGCCCGGTACCGCAGGCCATTCTATACGATGGCCTGCTCGGTCTCCTTGTCGAAGATGTGCAGCCGTTCCATCATCGCCACGAACGTGATCTCCTGGCCGGGCTGGATCCCCAACCGAGGGTCAAGCTTGGCCACGATCTCGTCCCCGGCGCAGTCGGCGTAGATGATCTGCTCGTCACCGAGCGGCTCGCGCACCCGCACCTTCCCCGTGAACGTCCGCCCCTCCGTCCCCCCGTGCACCATCTCCGGGGTGCGGATGTCCTCCGGCCTCAGCCCGAACACGACCTCTTTGCCCACGTATCCCCGCACCCCATCCGTGGCCCGGTCGGGAGAAACGAGGAGCTTGAACCCTTTCCCCTGAACGTAGATCTTCCCATCCTCGCTGACCAGCCGCGCGTCGAGGAAGTTCATCGCCGGGGAGCCAATGAACCCAGCGACGAACATGTTCGTCGGGCGATCGTAGATCGTCTGCGGGTCGTCGTACTGCATCACCACGCCGTCCTTCATCACCGCCACCCGCTGCCCCAAGGTCATTGCCTCGACCTGGTCGTGGGTTACGTACACGGTGGTCGTCTTCAGCCGCAGGTGGAGCTCCGCCAGTTCGGCCCGCATCCGCACGCGGAGCTTGGCATCGAGGTTGGACAGCGGCTCATCGAACAGGAACACCTTCGGGTCGCGGACGATGGCCCGCCCGAGGGCGACCCGCTGCCGCTGCCCTCCCGACAGCTCCCGCGGCTTGGCCTTGAGCTTCTCCTTGATCCCCAGGAGCTCCGCTGCGGCGTGAACCCGCCGTTCGATCTCCCTCTTGGGGACCTTGCGCAGCTTGAGCCCGAACGCCATGTTGTTGTACACGTCCATATGGGGGTAGAGGGCGTAGTTCTGGAACACCATCGCGATGTCGCGGTCCTTGGGGGGAACATCGTTCACGCGCCGCTCGCCGATGTAGATGTCCCCCGCCGTGGCATCCTCGAGGCCCGCCACCATGCGCAAGGTCGTGGTCTTCCCGCAGCCGGAAGGGCCGACGAGGACCACGAACTCTCCATCCCCGACCCCCAGCGTGACCCGGTCCACCGCCGTGAGGGCCCCGAACTTCTTCGTGACCTCGTTCAGCTTGACTTCTGCCATCCCTAGCCTCCTCGTGTGGGTATTCCCGCGAGAAGCGCGCTGAGCATAGCGATCCTGGCCCAGTGGCGCAACAGGTCACCCCCCGCTGATCGGCGGAAAGAAGGTCAGGGTGTCGCCCGGGGAGAGAGGCATCGCCAGCCCCTGCCCGTGGAGCACGTTCCGGCCGTTCACGAACACGTGGAGGTGGTCGCGGATTTCCCCGTCAGCGAACAGGAGATCCCGCAGCGGCGGGTGGTCGTCGGCCAACCGGGCCAGCGCGTCGCGGCACGTCACCCCCGTCGGGAGGTCCAATTCCAAGCCCTCCACGCCCAGGGCAGCGCGGAACTCACCGAACAGCTTGACGGTGACCTTCACGCCCCAAGTATAGACGAACCTACGGGGCCGGTGGCTTCCCGCCCCGGATGATGGCCCGCAGGGCCTGAAGGCGCTTCTTGATGCGGCCCTCCCACCCCGCATCCACGGGGCGATAGTACTCCCGGCCACGCAGCCCCTCGGGGAGGCTCGGCATCGGCGCCACCCTCTCCGGCTCGTCGTGGGCGTACCGGTAACCCTTCCCGTAATCGAGGCCCCGCATCATCTCCGTGACCGGGTTGCGGAGGTGCAAGGGCACGGGCTCGTTGACCATCTCCGCGACATCGCGCTTCGCTTCGCCGCAAGCGAGGTAAAGGGCATTCGACTTCGGGGCCAGGGCGAGGTACGCCGCCGCTTCGGCGAGGGCAAGCTCGCACTCCGGCATCCCCACCTGCTCCACGGCCTGGGCCGCGGCGACGGCCAGCGGCAGCGCATTCGGATCCGCAAGGCCCACGTCCTCGCTCGCCATCCGCACCAGGCGCCGGGCCACGTACCGCGGATCCTCCCCGGATTCGAGCATCCGCACCAGCCAGTAGAGGGCCGCGTCCACGTCGGAATTGCGGACCGACTTGTGAAGAGCGGAAACCAAGTTGTAGTGCTCCTCGCCGGCCCGATCATAGCGGGGGGCCTTCTTCCCCACCGCCTCCACCACTTGGGCCAGCGGCAGTTCCCCCTCTCCCAACGCCCCCACCGCGGTCTCGAGGGCGGTGAGGAGCCTCCGGGCATCGCCGTCGGCGTAACGGATGAGGAAATCGCTTGCCTTCACGTCAAGGGAGACCCGACCTCCGTACCCCCGCTCGTCGGCCACCGCCCGGTCGAGGAGGAGGCGCAGGTCATCCTCGGAGAGGGGCTCGAACACAAACAGCTGGGCCCGAGAGAGGAGGGCGGAGCGGAGGGCGAACGATGGGTTCTCGGTGGTCGCCCCGATGAACAGAACGGCCCCCTCCTCGAGGAACGGGAGCAGCACGTCCTGCTGGGCGCGGTTCCAGCGATGGACCTCGTCCAGGAACAGGAGGTCCCTCTGCCCGGCGCGGCGCCATGTCTCGCGGGAGGAAAGGAGAGCTGCGCGGACCTCCGTCACGGTGGCCAATGCAGCTGAGCGCTGGACGAACCGCGCCCCCCACCGGGTGGCGATCAGCCGGCCGACCGTGGTCTTCCCCGTCCCTGGCGGCCCCCAGAACACGAGCGGGACAGCCACGCCCCCCTCGACGAGCGCCCGTAAGGGTCCTTTCTCCCCAAGGAGGTGCCGCTGACCGACCACTTCCCCGAACGCGCGCGGCCGCAACCGCTCCGCGAGGGGCGCCCGACCCTGCCACAGGCCGTCCATGCTGTTCCATTGTAGCGCCTTGACGGAGCCCGCCCACCGCCCGTAAACTCAGAGCCACAAGTCGAAAGCCGGCAAGTCCCAGTTGTCGCGGAACACTTGACTTCCCGACTGTGGACTGAGGACTGTGGTAGCGGGTCGTTAGCTCAGTCGGTAGAGCAGCGGACTCTTAATCCGCGGGCCGGGGGTTCGAATCCTCCACGACCCACCAAGACAGTCACACGTCAACGAGTCACAAGTCGCCAAGCCGCAAGCCCTTCCACCCCGCTCCCGGCTCCCACGACTTCCCGACTTGAGACTTGCGGACTGAGGACTGTGGCAGCGGGTCGTTAGCTCAGTCGGTAGAGCACCGGCCTTTTAAGCCGGGTGTCGCAGGTTCAATTCCTGCACGACCCACAAGGATCGTCATGAGTCGAAAAGCGCAAGTTCTGATGAGACCGGCGGCTTGGGCCAACTGGGCTTGGCTGGATACGCCAAGACTTGTAGACTTGTTGACTTGAGACTGTGGTTCTGTCCCCGTCGTCCAGCGGTCTAGGATACCGGGCTTTCAATCCGGAAACGGGGGTTCGAATCCCCCCGGGGACACTTGCTCCTCTCCCAGGGAGGGGGGTACACTCCCGGGCGAGTAGCTCAGCGGGAGAGCATCCGGCTTACATCCGGAAGGTCAGAGGTTCGATCCCTCTCTCGCCCACTGGCAGGTTCGGGGACGTGGTCTAGGCTGGACTAGGACACCGGATTGTCACTCCGGAGACCGCGGGTTCAAATCCCGTCGTCCCCGCCAGAAAGGCGGTTGCCGGTTCCGCGGTTCTCGGTTTCAACCGCACCACCGACAACCTGGAACCGGTTGTCGGGCGAGGTAGCTCAGGTGGTAGAGCACACGGCTGAAAACCGTGGTGTCCCCAGTTCGACTCTGGGCCTCGCCACCATGATCGCATGTTGACCAGCGGCGGGGGCGAGGAGTTTGAAGGAGTCCATGGGCCACAGCGCGGAGGAGATATGGCAACAGGCGAAAGCCCTGCTCGTGAAGGAGATCCCTCCCGCTAGTTTCGCGGCTTGGATCGATGACGCGCGGGCCAAGGCCGTCGACGAAGGGAACCTCATCCTGGAAGTTCCGTCCCTGCTCGCCAAAGGGGGCATCGAGCGCCGCTACCGATCGCTCGTGGAACGGGTGGTGGAGGACATCGCCGGCCGGCCCCTCGGCCTCAAGATCCACGTGGTGGAGCAGACCCTTCCCTCGCCCTCCCTCGACCCGCGCCTTGCCCGCCGCTACCACGGCTCGCTTCCCCTGAACCCGGAGTACACGTTCGACACGTTCGTGCAAGGGAAGAACTCGCAACTGGCGTTCGCCGCCGCCCGCGCCGTGGCCGAGTCCCCGGCCCGGGCCTACAACCCCCTCTTCATCTACGGGAGCGTGGGGTTAGGGAAGACCCACCTTCTGCACGCGATCGGATCGCACATCCTTACCGCCGCCAACGACACGACGGTCGTGTACACGACCTCGGAGCGGTTCGCGATCGAGCTCATCCAGTCCATCGCCGCGAACACCACTGAACAGTTCCGCGCCAAGTACCGCACGGTAGGGGTGCTCCTCATCGACGATGTCCACTTCCTCAAGAACAAGGAAGGGACCCAGGAGGAGCTGTTCCACACCTTCAACGAACTCTATGGAAACGGGAAGCAGATCGTGCTCTCTTCCGACCGCTCTCCCGACGACCTCCAGGGCCTCCAGGACCGCCTCGTTTCCCGGTTCCGGTGGGGCCTCGTTGCAGACATCCAGGCCCCCGACTTCGAGACCCGATCCGCGATCTTGCGCGAGAAGGCGCGGCGGAGGGGCCTCGAGGTCCCCGACGAGGTGGTCGAGCTCATCGCCTCCCGGATCACCACCAACGTCCGCGACCTGGAGGGGGCACTCATTCGGGCACTGGCCCACGCCGAGCTCTGTCAGGGACCGGTCACCGCCGCCATGCTCGAGGAGATCCTTCCCAAGGAGGACCTATCGCGCAAGCTCACCGTGGAAGCGATCAAGACCGAGGTCGCCGCCGCGTACCGGATCCCCGTGAGCGAGATCGAAAGCCCATCGCGGAAGAAAGAGCTCGTCCACGCCCGCCAGATCGCGATCTACCTCGCTCGCGAGCTCACGGACAGCTCGTTCCCCGCCCTGGGGCGGTCGTTCGGCGGACGCGATCACACCACGATCATGCACTCCTACCAGAAGATGCAGGAGCTCCTCCGCCAGATGCCCCTCCTCCGCAGCGAGATCGAGGGTCTCCGCTCCACGATCCTCAGCAAGTACGGCCCATGATGGCATCCCCACCTGGCCGTGGATTACCCTGTGGAAAACATCCGTTGCCCTTGGGGATAACGGCTGATCTAACGTGGAAAAAGGGTGTGCATTGTCGCGAGCGAATCCTTTCCCCAACGGCACTCCCCTGGACAGGTGTCCTATCCCCAGGTTTTCCACAGCTCTCTCCCCACCACAACGTGGCGTTCCCCTCCCGCGCTCCGCGGTTATCCACAGACGACGGGTGTCTCCTACTACAACGACATGGGTTATGAAGGCCAAAGACATCTGGCAGTGGTTGGGACCGCTCGCGCGAAGCTGGGGGGCAGAGGAGGAGCTTCAAGCCCAGCTCCCGATCCTTCACTGGTCATCCACGGGCCTATCCCACCTCGCTCGCCCCCTCTACGTGGACCGCGGAGCTCTCCATCTCGTGGTGGACAGCCACGTTGTGGCCTCCGAGCTGAACCTCCTCAAGGAGAAGGTCCTCGCTCGCCTGGAGGAGGTCGCCCCAGGCTGTGGGGTAGTTGACCTTCGGTTCCAGGTACGTGCCCATGGCGCTCCCCGAGAGGAGATCGCCGTCCCTCCACCCGCGGCGGACGAGGTGCGCGCGGCCCGTGAGGAAGTCCCGAAGGGACTTCCCACGACGCTCGCCGCGGTGTGCGCCCGCCTGATCGCGTGGGCGCGAGCACGGGAGCGGGCGATCCTTACTGCGGGAGGATGGCGTTGCCCGGGGTGCGGGGTGGTCCTGGCGGCCGAGGAGAGCACGTGTCGGAGCTGCGCGATTGAGCGGCCTCCTCCCCGCCGCTAGACTCGACCGATGCACACCGTATCCAGCACCATCCTTGCCCTTCGCTCGGCCGAGGGGCGGATGGCGGTGATGGCCTGCGATGGCCAGGCGACGATGGGCAGCCGGGTCGTGAAGACGGGCGCCCGCAAGGTGCACCGCCTCCATGGGGGCCGCGTCCTCGCGGGGTTCTCGGGGGGGACCGCGGACGGGATGACGCTGCTCGAGCGCCTGGAGGCCAAGATCGCCTCCCACGGGAACCTCCGCCAGGCAGCGGTGGAGCTGTCGCGCGAGTGGCGTACCGATCGCGCCCTGCGCCGGCTGGAGGCGGTGGTGGTGGCCGTGTCCGAGGAAGGCCTGTTCCTCCTCACCGGGGAGGGGGATGTGATCGAGCCGGACGACGGCCTGGTGGGGGTTGGGTCCGGTGGGGGGTACGCGGTGAGCGCGGCGCGGGCCCTCCTGCGGCACGCCCAGCTTCCCGTGGCGGAGGTGGCGCGGGAAGCCTTGCGCATTGCGTCCGAGATCGATATCTACACGAACGATTGCGTGACCCTGGAAACCGTCACCTGGTAGATCCGCGCGGCGTCAGCCGTTGTCGGAGGCGACCGAAGGGAGTAAGGTTCGGGCTATCCCTGTCGACGAGGAGGTGGGTATGGCGGACGTGATCCTGCCGAGCGGTGAGAGGATCGTGGTTGGTGATGCGGGTCTCCTGGCGGCCCTTCGGGAGCGCAGGGCGACGGCGGCGGCGGTCCTCCTGGACGGGCAGGTGCACGACGTCCGCGATCCATTGCCCGCGGTGGGCGAGGTACGCGTGGTCGGCCTGAATGATCCAGCGGCACTCGACGTCCTTCGCCATACGGCATCCCACGTGCTGGCCCACGCTGTGACCCGCCTCTACCCGGGGGTCAAGCTCGCCATCGGTCCGGCCATCGCCGAGGGCTTCTACTACGACTTCCGGTTTCCGGACCCGATCAACCGCGACGATCTCGTCCGCATCGAAGCGGAGATGGCAAAGATCGTGGAGGAGGACCTCCCGATCGAGCGGGTGTGGCTTCCCCGCGCCGAGGCCGAGGCCCTCCTTGCGGAGAAGGGTGAGGCCTACAAGCTCGAGCTCCTGCGGGAGATCCCCGACGAGAAGATTTCGTTCTACCGCCAAGGGGAGTTCCTTGACCTCTGTCGGGGTCCGCACCTTCCCTCCACGGGGCTCGTGCAGCACGTGAAGCTCGTCGACCTCGCCGGCGCCTATTGGCGCGGCGATGCGGAGCGCGACATGCTGACCCGGATCTACGGGACCGCGTTCCCGACCCGGGAGGCGCTCGAGGAGCACCTGAAGTGGCGGGAGGAGGCGCGAAAGCGCGATCACCGCTTCCTCGGGCCCGAGCTGGATCTCTTCTCGATCCATAACGAGACGGTTGGGGCGGGGCTCGTCCTGTGGCACCCCAAAGGGGCCGCGATCCGCCACCAGATCGAGACGTTCTGGAAAGACGAGCACTACAAGGCTGGCTATCAGCTCGTCGTGACCCCCCACATCGGGCGGGCCCGGCTGTGGGAGACCTCGGGCCACCTCGACTTCTACCGGGAGGGGATGTACAGCCCGATGATGGTCGAGGGCCAGGAGTTCTACTTGAAGCCGATGAACTGCCCGTTCCACATCGCGATCTACAAGACCCGTACCCGGTCCTACCGCGATCTCCCCATCCGTTATGCCGAGCTCGGCACCGTGTACCGGTTCGAGCGGTCGGGGGTCCTCCACGGGCTTCTCCGCGTGCGGGGGTTCACCCAGGATGACGCGCACATCATCTGCCGTCCGGACCAGATCGAGGACGAGGTCCTGGCGTGCCTCGACCTGACCCTGCGCATCCTCGGCGCGTTCGGGTTCCACGACTACAAGGTCGCCCTGTCCGTGCGCGATCCGGAGCACACCGAGCACTACATCGGAAGCGACGCGATGTGGGAGCAGGCCGAAGGGTCACTGGTGCGAGCCCTCGAGCGGAAGGGACTCTCCTACACCCGGATGCCGGGGGAGGCCGTGTTCTACGGGCCGAAGATCGACCTCCATGTGCTCGATTCCCTCAAGCGCTCGTGGCAGCTCACCACGATCCAGTTCGACTTCAACGAGCCGGAGCGGTTCGACATGGCTTACATCGGGGACGATGGCCAAGCCCACCGGCCGTACATGGTCCACCGGGCGCTCCTGGGGTCGCTGGAGCGGTTCTTCGGGATTCTGATCGAGCACTACGGCGGGGCGTTCCCAGTTTGGCTCGCCCCGGTGCAGGCGGTGGTGCTGCCGGTGACCGAGGCGGAGATCCCCTACGCCGAGGGCGTGGCCGACGAGCTCCGGCGGGCGGGGATCCGGGCCGAGGCGTGGACGAGGGAGCGGAAGACCCTCCGCTGGCTCATCCGCGAGGCGCAGCTCCAGAAGGTCCCGTACATGCTCGTGTGCGGGGCGCGGGAGGCGGCAGGAGGCTTGGTGGCGGTCCGCCTCCGCACCGGCGAGGACCTGGGCCCCCAGCCGGTGGGTTCCATGGTCGCCCAGGTCCAGGAAGCGGTGGCATCGCGCGGCCTGGCGCTGTAGAGGCGACCTGTGGCCCCGGTACACGGGGAGGACGCCCGTAATTACGTCGCAGGTGCGCCTGCAGGGCCTTTTTTTTATGGACTTGGAACACACCTTGGGTGGTGCTGAACCTGGCGAAGTTGGTGTAGCAGCGCAGCTTGTCTGCGACGACCTTTGGGACCTACGGGGCGCTCGCGCCGACCGCGTCGGCCACGTCGGGAAGATCCAACGCTGCCAGGCGTCCCTTGAGGGGCACCCCGTCCCGGCTCCACCCGCGGGCCTCGTAGTAGTCGTCGAGAAGCGCCTGGAGCTCCTCCAGGCTCACCCGATCCCCGGCCGACGGCCCCTCCGGGATCGGGAGCTCCATCACCCGCGGCGGAAGGTGATCGTCCTTGCGGCTGAACCCCTCCCGCACGTTGAACGCCCGGGCGAGGTTGGACGCCCGCTCCCCGATCGACAGGAGCTCCGCCGCCGTGAGCTCGAGGCCCGTCTGGGCGGCCACCATTTCCGGCAGCCCCTCCAGGAAGTAGATGTGGCGGGTGAACTTGCACACGCCGAGGGTGTCGTAAACCGCCATCAGGTCCTCGACGAGCCGGACCTCGAACCCCTTGCCGCGCAGGGAGTGACGGTCTGCGGTGAGCTTCCACCACGACCCGCCGTACTCGAGGCCGTACACGCCGCCCGTGAGGTGGTCCCCGCCGCGGAACGCCACCGCGAACGCGAGCGCGACGCCCTTCGAGCCGCGGATGTCGTACGCCGGAAGCTCCATTCCCTTGATGTGGATCGCGAACGAGGCGCCCTTCCCGAGCCGCTCGCAGGCGGCCTTCGTCCCGTCGGCGAGGAGCGCCCCCGTTTTCCCCTCCCGGCGGCCCATCTTCTCCAAGACGGCGAGCATCGCGTCCCCGTCCCCGAACTTGAGGTCGATCCCGTCGAGGTCCTTCTTGGAGAGGAGCCCGCGTTCCACGGCCTCCATCGCCCACGCCACGGTGACCCCGGCCGAGATCGTGTCTAGCCCCAGGACGTCGCAGATCTCGTTCGCCTTGGCCACGGCCTCGATCGAGGCCACCTCCGGGCATCCGCCGAGGGAGTACAGGGTCTCGTACTCCGGCCCGTCCACCTCCGTGCCGGCGTACTTCCC
>JACIWK010000006.1 GCA_014360985.1 Candidatus Bipolaricaulota bacterium | reverse complement strand
CGTGGACGAGCTGGAGCAGTCGATCAAGATGAACCTGATCGTGGAGTTCTATTCGAGGTAGAGATGGCTTCCTTCGTCTATCCGGAAACGGCAACATGGGTGGAGCCCGTCGATCCCCGCTACGGACGGCTGATCGTGGCCCCGCTGGAGCGGGGCTACGCGACGACGTTGGGCAACGCCCTGCGGCGGGTCCTGTTGTCGGCGATCCCGGGGGCGGCCGTGGTGCGGGTGCTGTTCCCGGGGCGGTTTCACGAGTACGACACGATTGAGGGTGTGCGGGAGGACGTGCTGCACATCATCCTCAATCTGAAGGGGCTTGCCATTCGGAGCCAGGACGAGGCCTTGCACCGCCTGTACCTGAGCGCGACCGGCCCCGGCGAGGTCACGGCACGAGCTATCGAGACGCCGACCGGGGTGGAGATCGCCAACCCGGACCACGTGATCGCCACCCTGGAGAAGAAGGGGAAGCTCGAGGTGGAGATGGAGGTCGAGGTGGGACGGGGGTTCCGCTCCGCTGAGGAGAACAAGCGGGAGGACGCGCCCGTGTCCCTCATCCCAGTGGACGCGGATTTCTCGCCCATCGAGCGCGTCAATTTCACGGTGGAGGCGACCCGGGTCGGGGGACGCTCCGGCTACGAACGGCTGCTGCTCGACGTGTGGACGAACGGGACGCTCACCCCACCGGAGGCGGTGGGGCAGGCGGTCAAGGTGTTGCGCGAGCACCTGGCCGTGCTCGACGGGGCCCACGGCGAACCTGGGGAAGGCGAGGCGGCGCCCGAGGCCTCGGAGGAGATGCTCCAGCCGCTCGTCGAGCTGGGGTTCGAGGTCCGCGCCTGTAACCTCCTCCGCGAGGAGGGGGTCATTACGCTTCACGATCTCCTCGCCAAGACCCGCGAAGAGGTGTCCGACATCCATGGGTTCGGGGAGAAGACCCTCGCCCGGCTGGAGGAGCGCCTCGCCGAGCTCGGGTACGCCCTGCGTTCGGAGAAGGAGGACTGATGCGTCACCGCTGCCAAGTGCCCAAGCTCAGCATGACGAGCGACCGCCGGCGGGCGGTGCTCGCCGGCCAGGCCAAGGATCTCATCCTGCACGGCAAGGTGGACACGACCCCTGCCCGCGCCAAGGCGACCCAGGCGCTCGTGGAGCGGCTCGTGACGTGGGCGCGCAAGGGGGACCAGGCTTCGCAGCGCCGGGCGTTCGCGATCCTCCAGAGCAAGGACGCCACGGCGAAGCTGTTCACGGAGCTTGGGCCCCAGTATCGCGACCGCGAGGGCGGATACACCCGCATCCTCAAGCTGGGCCCCCGCCGGGGGGATGGGGCGGAGACGGCCCGCCTCACCTGGGTGTGATGACCCGGCGGGCGGTCGTCCCGCCGGGAACTCCGGTCTACGGCCCCTACTCGCCTGCCGTGCAGGCGGGACCGTTTCTGTTCATCTCCGGCCAGCTTCCCGCGCTCCCGTCGGGCGAGCTCCTTTCGGGTTCGATTGAGGACCAGGCTCGGCTGTGCCTGGAGAACATCGCGCGCATCGTCCAAACGGCGGGCGGGACGATGCAGAACCTGGTCAAGGTCACGATCTACCTCACCGACATGAACGACTTCGGGGCGGTGAACTCCGTCTACGCCGCGTTTGTCAACCAGGACCCGCCGGCACGGTTGTGCGTCGAGGTCCGCCGCCTTCCCAAGGATGCCCGGATCGAGATCGAGGCGATCGCCTACCTCGACTCCGCGGCCACTGGGTAGAGGCACCCCGCGGCCTTCCGGCGGGCAAGGGCCTCAAGCATCTCCCTCACCATCTCCGCAAGCCCGTAACGGGGGTTCCATCCCCAATCTTCCCGCGCCGCACTGTCGTCGATCGAGCGGGGCCAGGTGTCGGCGATCGCTTGGCGGAAGTCCGGTCTGTACTCGATTCGGAACCCGGGGACGTGCTTCCGGATCTCCTCGGCGAGCTCGCCGGCGGTGAAGCTCAGCGCGGTGATGTTGTAAGTTCGGTAGCGAAGCCTTGCACACGGTGCCTCCATGAGCTCGATCGCCGACCGCAGGCAGTCCGGCATGTACATCATCGGGAGCATCGTGTCCTCACGAACGAAGCACGTGTAGGGCGTGCCCTCGACGGCGTAGTAGAACATCTCCACGGCGTAGTCCGTCGTTCCGCCCCCGGGCGGGGTCTCGCTCGAGATGATCCCGGGGTAGCGCAGCCCGCGGATGTCCAGGCCGTAGCGCTGGGCGTAGTAGTCGGCGAGGAGCTCGCCCGTGACCTTCGTCACCCCATACATCGTCGTCGGGGAGAGGACGGTGTCCTGGGGCGTCCGGTCGCGGGGGGTCCGCGGCCCGAACACGGCGATCGAACTGGGGTGGAAGATCTGGGCGATTCCCGCTTCCCGTGCGAGCTCAAGGAGGTTGTAGAGCCCGCTTACGTTCACCTCCCACGCCCGCTGCGGGTTCTGCTCCCCCGTCGCCGACAGAACCGCGGCGAGGTGGTACACGGCCTCGATCCGGTGCTCGCGGATCACCTGCGCCAGTGCGTCGCGGTTCGCCACGTCGAGCGACACGAACGGGCCCGAGGAGGCAAGGGCCTCCGAGGCCGGCTTGCGGTGCCCCGCAGCGACGACTTGGTCGCCCCCGTAGCGCTTGCGCAGCTCGAGGGTGAGCTCCGATCCGATCTGCCCCGTGGCCCCTGTGACGAGAATGCGCATCGATCCCTCCCGTGATGTGGTCCGATCTGATGGAGATTCTACCCGCCGCCGTTTGAACGGACGAGGAGGGCCCGGTAAGCTGGCCGCGAGGAGGAGAGATGGGGAAGTACGACTTCATCACCGCTGAGCTCGCCGAGCTCAAGGCGCAGGGCCTCTACAACACGATCCGCACGATCGGAAGCTCCGTCGGGGCATGGACCGTGGTGGACGGCAAGAAGGTTCTCAACATGTGCTCCAACAACTACCTTGGGTTCGCCAACGACCCCCGGTTGAAGGAGGCGGCGCGCCGTGCGGTCGACGAGTACGGGGTGGGGCCAGCGGCGGTGCGGTCCATCGCTGGCACGATGTCCCTCCACGTCGAGTTCGAGCGGAAGCTCGCTGCGTTCAAAGGAGCGGAGGACGCGATCTCGTTCCAATCGGGGTTCTGTGCTAACCTCGCCGCGATCCCGGCCCTGGTGGGGGCCGGCCACGCCTTGTTCACCGACGAGCTCAACCACGCCTCGATCATCGATGGGTGCCGGCTCACGAAGGCCGAACGCGTGATCTATCCTCATCGGGATGTGGATGCCCTCGCCAAGGCACTCCGCGAGCACAGGGATGCGCCGCGGAAGCTCATCGTCACCGACGGGGTGTTCTCGATGGACGGGGACCTCGCGCCGCTCCCGGGGATCGTGGAGGTGGCGGAGGAGTTCGACGCGATGGTGATGGTGGATGATGCGCACGGCGAGGGCGTGCTCGGCTCCCACGGGCGGGGGATCGCGGACCATTTCGGCCTGCAGGGGCGGGTGGACATCGAGATGGGGACGCTCTCCAAGGCGTTCGGGGTCATGGGGGGGTACCTGGCGGGGAAACGGGAGATCGTGGAGTACCTTCGGCAGCGGGCGCGGCCGTTCCTGTTTTCGAGCGCCTCCACCCCGGCCGACGTGGCGGCGTGCCTTGCGGCGGTGAGCGTCCTCGAGGAGACGGATGGGCCGGTGCGAAAGCTGTGGGACAACGCTCGCTACTTCAAGGCGAGGATGGGTAAGCTCGGGTTCGACCTCGGCTCATCGGAGACCCCGATCACCCCGGTCATGCTTGGGGAGGCCGCGACCGCGTGGGAGTTCTCGCGGAAGCTATTCGCGAAGGACGTCTTCGTGCAGGCGATCGTGTTCCCCACCGTGCCGCGGGGCAAGGCCCGGCTGCGGGTGATGGTGTCCGCCGTGCATACGAAGGAGGACCTGGACTTCGCCGTCGATGCGTTCGCTCGCGTGGGGCGCGAGTTGGGCACGATCTAGGGGGCGCGATGGGCACTGTCGACGCCTTGGTGCGCATCGTCGTCGCGGCCCTGCTCGGGGGCGCGATCGGGTTCGAGCGGGAGCTGCGCGGCCGGGCGGCCGGGCTGCGGACACACATCCTCGTCTGCGTCGGGGCGGCGCTGGTGATGATCCTCGCCGGGGAACTTGGTCAGGCGGACGGCCCGGGGCGGGCCCTGGCGGGGATCGTCACCGGGGTGGGGTTCCTCGGGGCAGGGGCGATCATCCGGACGCGGGACATCGTGCGGGGGGTGACGACCGCCGCTTGCGTCTGGCTCGTTGCCGCGTTGGGAGCTGTGGTCGGGCAAGGCCTGTACGTCCTCGCTGCCGGGGCCGGCGTGCTGGCGGTGCTCGTCCTGTTCCTGCTGAACCGTGTCGGGCGCCTGATACCCGCCCACACCTACCACACCGTGGTGGTTCACGGAGCGGGGACGGAGGCCGCGCGGTTGGAAGCGAGGTGCCGCGCGCAATTTGCCTCAGCCCGGCACCGCGTCCTTGGGGTCGAGGTGCGACTCGATCGTGGGGAGGGCGAGACCTCCCTCACCTTCTACACCCGCACCTCCGGCGAGGCGTGCACTGCGCGGCTCGCCGAGGAGCTCCTCGCCTTGTCCGAGGTGAGGGCGGTCAGCTGCGGCTGACGGGGTGGCTCACAGTCCGAGCTCGCCCTGGATCCCCTGCATCGCGGTGAGGACGGTGGTCACGAACTCGTCGAGTTCAAGCCCGAGGCGACGGCAGGAGGCGATCCCCTCGCGGGACGCCGAGCGGGCGAACCCCTTCTCCCGGTAGCGGTTGAGGACGTTGTGGGGGGTGAGCCCTGCCAGTCGCTCGGGGTGGACGAGGGCCGCGGCGACGACGAGCCCGGTGAGGGGGTCGGCCGCGGTCAGGGCGATCTCCATCGGCCGTTGCGGCTCCCTGTGCCCGGCGTGGGCGAGGATCGCTTGGAGGATCTCCTCGTCTGCGAATCCCGAGCCACGGAGGAGCTCGACCGTCCGGTGGCCGTGGAGATCCGGTCGGTCCTTCGTCTCCTCGTAGTCGAGGTCGTGGACGAGCCCGGCGAGGGCCCACCGCGCGGGGTCGCCCCCAAACCGAGGGGCCAGCGCCCGCATCCCCGCCTCCACGGCGAGCATGTGCTTCACCAGGTTCTTCGTCTTCACCTTTTCCTGGACGAGCTTCAGCGCTTGTTCTCGCGTCATCGGGTCTCCTTTCGCCCGTGGGGGCACAGATCGAGCAGGGGGCAGGCCGCACAGCGGGGCTTCTGGGGTCGGCAGATCTCCCGCCCGAGGCGGATCAAGTGGAGGTGGAGCTCGCGCTCCTTGCCATGGGGAACGAGCGGGGCGAGGAGGGCGTGGGGATCCCCTTGGTCGGAGGCGAGGCCCAGACGCCGGCTTACCCGGGCGACGTGGGTGTCCACGGGGAAGAACGGCCGGCCGAATCCAAAGAGGAGGACGATGTACGCGGTCTTCTTCCCCACCCCAGGGAGGGACAGGAGCCACCGCGCGGCCTCCCCGTCGGGGAGCTCGGAGAGGAAGTCGAGCGAGAGGGTCCCTCGCTCGCGGTAGAGCCGCTCCAGAACTTCCTTCAGGCGTTTCGCCCGCTGGCGCTGTAGCCCTGCCCCCTGGATCGCCCGGGCGAGCTCACTCTCGGGGGCCGCAAGGACCTCCTCCCACGTTGGGAACCGGTCCCGGAGGGTGGCGTAGGCCTGGTCGCGGTTGCGGTCCGCGGTGTGCTGGGAAAGAATGGTCCGCACAAGGAGATCGAGCGGTGGCTCGGCCCGGCCTGCCCCCACGGGTCCGAAGTGGTCCCGGAGGTGCTTTGCCACGAGCGCGAGCCGCTTCTGGGGTGTCACGGCCGAAGGATAGGGGCAGGAGCCGTTCCTGCCAAGGAGGAGACGATGCTCAAGGCCGATGCGGGTTCGGTTGTGGTCGTGCGCTGTCAGGATGGGGAGAAGCTGCCGGAGTCCCTGCTGCGGGCGGAGTTCGTGCCGGCAGGTGTTGTGGCCGGGATCGGGATGGTCCGCGACCTCGTCCTCGGGTACTGGGACGGGGAGAGGTACGTGGAGGAGAAGATCGGGGAGCCGGTGGAGCTCCTCTCCCTTCAGGGGAACCTCGGCGACGAGGAGGGGAAGCCCGTCCTCCACGCCCACGTTGTCGCCGGGCGGAAGGGCGGCGAGGCGATCGGGGGCCACCTCCTCTCGGCGACCGTCCACAACACGGCGGAGGTCGTTTTCCTTCGGCTCCCCGGCGTGCGTCTGGCCCGCCGGCGCGACGTGACCGGTCTGCTCGGGCTCTATCCTGAGCCCGACCCGTGGGGTTGACCGGCCAGCGCCAGCGGGCTACAACCGGAAGGGCGAAGGTGGCGGAACGGGCAGACGCGCTGGCCTTAGGAGCCAGTGCCGCAAGGCGTGCGGGTTCGAGTCCCGCCCTTCGCACCACCTGGCCCGGTGGGGATTCGCCCGTATAATCGAAGGGTCAAGCGGGAATAGCTCAGCTGGTAGAGCGCCACCTTGCCAAGGTGGAGGGCGCGGGTTCGATCCCCGTTTCCCGCTCCAAGCGCCGCCGGGGTGGCGAAACAGGAAGACGCAGGGGACTTAAAATCCCTTGAGCACGGAGCTCGTGTGGGTTCGAATCCCGCCCCCGGCAGAAGCGGGGTGGAGCAATTAGGCAGCTCGCCGGGCTCATAACCCGGAGGTTGCTGGTTCAAGTCCAGCCCCCGCAACCAGACGGTCGAAAGTCAGGAAGCCCAAGTCCCGAAGAGACTTGGGACTTCCCGACTTGGGGCTGGGTTGTCGGCGGTGTAGCTCAACCGGCAAGAGCGCGCGGCCCATAACCGCGAGGTTCAGGGTTCGACTCCCTGCGCCGCCAGAGAAACGGTTGCAGGTTCGCCGGTTTCGGGTTCGGCGGCTCTGACAAACCCGGCACCGACAACCGGCCAACCGTAGTTCCGGGGATGTAGCTCAGTTGGGAGAGCGCCGCGTTCGCAACGCGGAGGTCGGCGGTTCGACTCCGCTCATCTCCACCAGGTCTACGAGGTCCGCAGCTCCTCCTCCAAAGCGCGTAACAGCGCATCGAGGTCCCGGTCCGTGTTGTACCCCTGGACGGAGACGCGGAGGAGGGAGCGGCCGTTCCAGGCGATCACCGGGACCTCGATCCGCCAGCGGTCGAACAGGCGCCGCCCGAGCGCACGCCCATCGCAGGGGGGCAACGCGAATGCTCTCATCTGAAGCGGCCAGGGCTTGGTCTCCTGCCCCACCGGCCGCAGGCCGAGTTCTGCCTCCGCCTGCTCGCTGAACGCGTCCAGGAGCTGGCAACACTGGGCACGGACGGCGTCCCAGTCGTGCTCCTCCATGAACCGGATCGCCGCCGAGACGGCGAGGAACGGGGCGATGTCCCGCGTCCCTTGCCACTGGTGATCGTCGAGGAACGGCGAGGGGCCGGGCCCGCTTTCCCCTTCGCCCCCCCACGAGATGACAAGGGGCCTGAGGAGGGGCTGCCGTTCCCGGCGCGCGTGGAGGAACCCTGCCCCCTTGGGGGCGAGCATCCACTTGTGGCAGTTGCCGGCGTAGAAGTCCGCGCCCAGCGTCTCCAGAGCGAGGGGGATCTGCCCGGGGGCGTGGGCGCCGTCCACCACGGTGAGGATCCCCTCCTCCCGCGCCCGGCGGACGAGCTGCGCGACAGGCAACTGCACCGCCGTGGGCGAGGTGATGTGGGAGATGGACAGCACCCGGGTTCTCGGGGTCCGACGAGCCCACACGGCTTCGACCACTTCCGCCTCGGATCGGACCGGAACTCCGATCTGGGCCCGCACGTACCGCGCCCCGCGCTCGGCGCACACGAGGCGCCACATCCGGTCGACGGCCCCGTACTCGTGGTCCGTCGACAGAACCTCATCGCCCGGCCCCAAGGGAAGGGAGCGGGCGACAACGTTCATCGCTGTCGTCGCGTTGGGGACGAACACGAGATCGTCCGGATCGGCGGAGAGGAACGCCCCGAGGGCCCCGCGGGCCTCGGCCATCCGCAGCTCGAACCTCCGGTCGAGGAACTCCACAGGCTCCTCCTCGAGCGCCCGCTGCCAGCGCCCGTAGGCGTCGAACACGGGCACGGGACACGCCCCGAACGAGCCGTGGTTGAGGAACACGACGTCCTTCCGGAGGAGGAACAGGTCGCCCAGGCCCTGCGGTTCGGACATCGCCTCAGGAGCGGATCCCCAGCCCGCGGAGCACCTCGGCCGTGTGCTCCCCCAGCCGCGGCGGGGGGAGGGGGCTCGGCGGCCAGGCGGCGGACATCGGGCAGCCGACGCTCGTGTACCTCCCCACCGTGGGGTGGTCCACCTCGACGAGGAGCCGCCCCACGAGCCCAGGATCGCCGAACAGGTCGGAAAGCGTGTTCACCCGGCCCGCGGGGATCCCCGCCTCCTTCAGTTCCCCAACCCACTCCTCTCCCCCTCGCCCACGGAACACCTCGGTCAGGATCTCGACCAGAACCTCTCGGTTCCGCACCCGGTCGGGGTTCGTGGCGAACCGGGGGTCGGAGGCGATCTCTGGTCGGCCCAGGGCGTGGCACAGGGTCTGGAACTGGGCGTCGGTCCCCACCGCGACCATGATCAGGCCCCTCTGTGTGGGGAACGCTTGGTAGGGGACGATGTGGGGGTGCGCGGTACCCAGCCGCGAGGGCTCCTGACCCGTGAGGAGGAACGCCTGGGCGACGTTGGCCAGCGCCGAGGCAGAGCACTCGGCGAGGGTGGCTTCCACCTCGCTCCCTTTCCCCGTGCGTTCCCGCGCGAGGAGGGCGCCCAGCGTTCCGGCGAGGGCGGCCCATGCGGCGAGGACATCGACGATCGCCACCCCGACCTTTACCGGACGATCCCCTTCGCCGGTGATCGCCATCAGTCCCCCCAGCGCTTGGATGAGGGCGTCGAACCCCGGCTCGTCCCGGTACGGGCCTGGCGGGAATCCAGCCACGGCTGTGTACACAAGGCGCGGGTTCAGCTCCCGTAGATCCGAACAGCCGAGGCCAAGCTTGGCCGCTGTCTCGGGGAGGAAGTTGTGGACGAGCACGTCGCTCCTCTGGATCAGCTTCCGCAGGGCCTCGCGGTCGGTGGCGAAATCGAGGGTGATCCCCCGTTTCCCCCGGTTCACAGCGAGGAAGTACGCCGATTCCCCGCCCACGAACGGCGGTCCCCACCGCCGCGTCTCGTCGCCGCTCCCCGGACGCTCGACCTTGATCACCTCTGCCCCCAGGTCGGCCATCCACATCGCGGCGAGGGGCCCGGCGAGGATCCGGGACAGGTCGAGAACCCGCATCCCCCGAA
This sequence comes from Candidatus Bipolaricaulota bacterium, assembly GCA_014360985.1. GTDB lineage: Bacteria > Bipolaricaulota > Bipolaricaulia > Bipolaricaulales > Bipolaricaulaceae > Bipolaricaulis. The sequence continues at coordinate 88,611 of JACIWK010000006.1, read as the reverse complement.
GCGGCTTCATGTCAGGCGAACAAGGGGAGCTCCTGCCCCTCCGTGGGGAACGGGATGTGGATCGTGCCGTACTGGCCATCGTAGCCAGGCTCGATCTCTAGCTCCCCGGCCCGGACCTTGGCGATCGCCTCCGCCACCCGTGGCGGAACGCCTCGCCTCAGCTCCTCCTCCGGCAGGTCGAGGAGGATCCTGAACTCGCTCCCGAACCTGTGTACCAGGCGATCGTACTCCGCTTCCACCCCTTTCGTGTTCACACCCTGGTCGAGGGCCTGAGCGAGGATCTCCGCGAGGGGGACAAGGGAACAGTAGGGAATCGCCGTCGGCGGGCGGTGCCCCAGCGGCCGGTCGGCGAGCTCCTCCACCCGATGGAGGACGCCCACTGTGACGGGGCGGCCGCACACGGGGCAGCGGCCGTGGTGGGTCCGCGTCTCCGCGGGCGCAAGCGAGACCCCGCACGCCCGGTGGCCATCGAAATGGTACTTCCCCTCCTCCGGGAAGAACTCGATCGTGAACAGGAACCTCTCCCGGTCCCGATCACGGATCGCGGAGAGGAGGGAGCGGTAGGAGATCTCGGGGAGGTCGAACGCGGTCGCCTCCCGCCCGAGGCGGGGCGGGGAATGAGCATCGGAGAATGAGACGAGCGCCACGCGATCGAGCGCCGAGACCCGCCAGTTCATGGGGGGATCGGAGGAGAGACCCGTCTCGATCGCGAACACATGCCTTGCGGCCGGTCCCAACGCCTCATCCAGGGAGTCGAACCCGGACTGAGCCCCGAAGATCGAGTACCAGGGGGTCCAGGCGTGGGCGGGGATCAGGGCGGCCTCGGGGCATGCCCCCAGCACGGACTCCACGAGGCACTCCCCGCTCACGCCGAGCATCGGCCGCCCGTCCGCAACGAGGTTCCCGATCCGCGCCAGCTCGCCGTTGATGCGGGCCGCGCTCTCTGCGTTGGGGGCGAGGATCAGGAAGTGCACCCGTCGTACCCGTCCGTCGTGGGACCAGATCGCGGCGATTTCGGCCGTGAACAGGAACCGGACGCCGTCGTAGGCGTAGAGACCCTCCCCCACGGGGAGGAGGTGTCGCGTGAGGTGGTGGTACCACTCGGGATGGGTGAAGTCGCCCGTGCCGAGAAGGTCGATCCCCTTTCGCTTGGCCCACTGAGCGAGCCCGGGGAGGTCCATGTCCGAGCTCGTCGCCCGCGAGTGGCGGGAGTGGAGGTGGAGGTCGGCGATGACCCGCATGGCCTCAGTATAGCCACTCGATGTCGTGCGGCGCGGGGCCGACAGCCGCCGGGGCGGGGGCCCGCAGGATGCGGAGTCCAGGGCACACGACCCAGGCTAGCTGCGGCGAGCGGCGGTGCGGAGGGCCTCCACCCGGTCTGGCTCCTCCCAGGTCAGGGAGAGGTCGAGCCGGCCGAAGTGGCCGTAGCACGCGAGCGGCTCGTAGATCGGACGGCGGAGATCGAGGGCATCGATGATCGCCGCCGGCCGGAAGTCGAACACCTCGTTCACTGCTTTCGCCAGCGCCTCCCGGGATACGGTGCACGTCCCGAGGGGGGTCACGTTGAGGGCCAGCGGCCACGCCCGCCCGATCGCATATGCCACTTGGACCTCGCACGCCTCGGCCAGGCCCGCGGCCACCACGTTCACCGCCGCGTAGCGGGCCATGTAGGAGCCGGAGCGATCGACCTTCGTCGGGTCCTTGCCGGAGAACGCCCCCCCGCCGTGGGACCCGTACCCGCCGTACGTGTCAACGATGATCTTCCGCCCCGTCATCCCCGTGTCCGAGGCCGGCCCCCCGACCACGAACCGTTCGGATGTGTTCACGTGGACCTGGGACTCCTCGTCGAGCCAGCCGTCGAGCACCGGTTCCACGACGAGCCGCCGTAGATCCTCCCGCAGCGCCTCCAGCCCCACGTCCGGGGCGTGCTGGGCAGCGATGAGCACCGTGTGCACGCGGAGGGGGCGGGCTCCCTCGTACTCGACGGTGACCTGGGTCTTGCCGTCGGGACGCAAGTAAAGGAGGGAACCGTCCTTGCGGACCTCGGCCAGCCGTCGGGCCAGCTTGTGGGCGAGCGTGATCGGGAGCGGCATCCGCTCCGGGGTCTCGCTCGTGGCGTACCCGAACATGATCCCCTGGTCCCCGGCCCCGATCCGGTCGTAGGGGTCACCGGCCGCATCCCGCCGCACGGCCTGGGCAATGTCCGGCGACTGCTGGCGGATGAGGGTTGCCACGGCGCAGGCATCGAACGACAACCCGTACTCGGGCTTGACGTACCCCGCATCGCGGATCACGCGCCGCGCGATCTCCCCCGGAGCGAGGTGGGCGGAGGTCGCGATTTCCCCCCCCACGATGATGAGGCCCTCGGTCACGAGCGTCTCGCACGCCACGCGGCCCAGGGGGTCCTGGGCGAGCACGGCGTCGAGGACCGCATCCGAGATCCGATCCGCCAGCTTGTCCGGGTGCCCCTCGGTCACGGACTCAGCGGTGATCAGCCTTTTCGCTCCGCGCCGCCCCGCTCGTGCCATCGCACGGTAGGGTACTCCGTTCGTCCCCCTCTGACCAGAGGGGACCGTTCCCAGCTGCGGCAGGCGGCGGCTGTGGGGTACACTCGGGGCGTTGTCGGTACGACACCGCGAGGAGGGACGATGGAACGGACGCTCGTGCTCTTGAAACCGGATGCCCTGCAACGGCGGCTCGTGGGCCGGATCATCGCTCGGCTGGAGGCGAAGGGCCTCAGCATCGTGGCGATGAAGCTCATGCATGTACCCCGGGACCTCGCGGAGCGCCACTACGCCGAACACGTCGGGAAACCGTTCTATGAGGAGCTCGTGTCGTTCATCACCTCGGCCCCGGTGGTCGCCCTCGTCGTCGAGGGGCCGGGCGCGGTCGAGGCCGTGCGTCGGCTGATGGGGAAGACGAACCCGTTCGAGGCCGATCCAGGCACGATCCGCGGTGACTTCGGGCTCTCGGTGGGGATGAACCTCGTCCACGGCTCGGATTCCCCGACCTCGGCGGCGCGGGAGATCCCCCTCTTCTTCCCCCCCGAGGAGATCCTGAGCTACTCCATGGCCGATGCAGCCTGGCTCGGAGGGTAGGATGCTTCCCCCTCGCTACGATCCGACCGAAGTCGAGCCGCGCATCCTCGCGTTCTGGGAGGAACGGGACCTGTGGCGCTGTGACCCCCGGAGCGGCAAGCCCCCGTTCTCCATCGTCATCCCCCCTCCCAACATCACGGGGCGGCTTCATCTCGGGCACAACCTCGTCTACACCCTCCAGGACCTCCTCATCCGCTACAAGCGGATGGCGGGGTTCGAGGCGTGCTGGTTCCCGGGAACGGACCACGCCGGGATCGCCACCCAGAACGTGGTCGAGAAGGCCCTCGCCAAGGAAGGGATCACCCGCCAGGACCTGGGACGGGAGGGTTTCGTGCGTCGGGTCTGGGAGTGGAAAGAGCGTTATGGGAACGAAATCATCGACCAGCTGCAGGTCCTGGGCTGCTCGTGTGACTGGTCGCGCCAGCGGTTCACCCTCGATCCGGGCCTGTCGCGGGCGGTGACCCTCGCCTTCGTCCGCCTCCACCGCGATGGTCTCATCTACCGCGGGGATTACATGATCCACTGGTGTCCCCGCTGTGGGACGGCGCTGTCGGACATCGAGGTCGAGCACGAGGAGGTCGACGGGCACCTCTACTTCGTGCGCTACCCGCTGGACGGGGGCGGGCACGTCACCGTGGCCACGACGCGGCCGGAGACGATGCTCGGGGACACGGGCGTCGCCGTGAACCCCCGCGACGAGCGGCACCGGCACCTCGTGGGGAGGACGGCGATCCTCCCCCTCCTCGACCGGCGGCTCCCCATCGTGGGGGCCGAGGAGGTGGACCCGGAGTTCGGCACCGGCGTCCTCAAGATCACGCCCGGGCATGATCCCGTGGATCGGGAGATCGGCAAGCGCTATGGGCTTCCCGCGATCGACATCCTCAACCCCGATGGGACGATCAATGCCCACGGGGGCCCGTTCGCCGGATTGGACCGATTCGCGGCCCGGGAGGAGGTCGTCGCGCGCCTCAAGGCGGGGGGGCTTCTGGAGAAGGTGGTCCCGTACCGCCACGCCGTCGGGCACTGCCAACGCTGCCGGACGCGGGTCGAGCCGAGGATCTCCACCCAGTGGTTCGTCCACATGAAGCCCCTTGCGGAACCAGCGATCGCGGCCGTGCGCGAGGGGAGGATCCAGTTCGTCCCCGAGCGGTGGGCCAAGGTGTACTTCGACTGGCTCGAGGGGATCCGCGACTGGTGCGTCTCCCGCCAGCTGTGGTGGGGGCACCGCATCCCCGCTTGGTACGGCCCGGACGGGGAGACGTTCATCGCCCGGGACGAGGCCGAAGCGCGCAAGCTGGCGGCGAGGCACTACGGCCACGACGTGCCCCTCCGTCAGGACGAGGACGTGCTCGATACCTGGTTCTCCTCGGCCCTGTGGCCGTTCTCGGTCATGGGATGGCCCGAGGAGACGGTCGAGCTCCGGACGTTCTACCCGACGTCGGTCCTCGTGACGGCGTTCGACATCCTGTTCTTCTGGGTGGCACGGATGGTGATGATGGGCCTCCACTTCATGGGCGAGGTCCCGTTCCGCGAGGTCCTCATCACCCCGTTCATCGTCGACGAGCATGGGCAGAAAATGAGCCGGTCCCGGGGGAACATGATCGACGCCCTCGAGGTCAAGGAGAGCCACGGCATGGACGCGCTGCGGTTCACGATGGCCGGAAGCTCGACCAAGGGCCGGGAGATGCGGGTCTCCCTGCGCCAGCTGGATGAGGCGCGCAACTTCCAGAACAAGCTGTGGAACATGGCGCGGTTCATCCTCACGAACACGGAGGACGTTGGGCCGACGGCAGCGCTCGACGGGCGCCCGCTCGCCCCCGAGGACCGCTGGATCCGGTCCCGGCTGAGCTGGCTCGTGGAGAAGGTCCGCACGGAGTTCGATCGCTACAACTTCCACCTCGCGAGCGACGCCCTGTACCACTTCACGTGGCACGAGATGTGCGACTGGTACCTGGAGCTTGCCAAACTGCGCCTGCAGGGCGACGACCCTGAGGCCCGGGTCACGTGCCAACTCGTCCTACGCGAGGCTCTGGACATCGTGGTCCGCCTCCTCCACCCGGTGATGCCGTTCCTCACCGAGGAGATCTGGGGGCACATGGGGCGGGAAGGGGCGCTTGCCCGGGCCGACTACCCGCAGCCCCGCCCGGAGTGGCGGGATCCCGAGGCCGAGGGGCAGCTGAACCAGGTGATGGACCTCATCCGTGAGGTGCGGGCGGTACGGGCCGAGGTCGGGGTCCCCGCGGGGGCGGAGGTGGAGCTCGTGCTTGTCTCAGGGGAGGGGAGCGCGGGCTTGGCCACGGTGTTCGCCTCAGCCATCCAGCGCTTGGCCCGGGCGGCCCGGGTCCGCCACGAGCCCGGGGCGCGCCTGCCCATGGGCGCCGCCCGTGGCGTGGCGGGCGAGGTCGCGTTCTTCCTCCCCGTAGGGGGTATTGTGGATTGGGAGGTGGTCCGGGAGCGGATTCGTCGCGACCTGGCCCGGGCCACGACCGAGCTCGCGAGACTGGAGGGAAGGCTCAACACCCCCCAGTTCCGGCAGAAGGCGGCCCCCGAGGTCGTGGCGAAAGCGGAGGAGGAAGCCCGGGCCCTCCGCGCCCGTTGCGCACGCCTCGAACGCTGCCTTGCCAGTTAACGCGATTTGGCACGACGGAAGTCTGCGGAGAAGATGGGGGCGATGAGGGTGGGGGTTCCGTGACGCGGGGTGAGCTTCTGGCGGCGGTGCGGACGCAGAGGTTGCCACACCACGTGGCCCTGATCATGGACGGGAACGGTCGCTGGGCCGAGCGGCGCGGGCTCCCGCGGGTGGAGGGCCACCGGCAGGGGATGCAGGCCGCCGAGCGTCTGATCCGCTTCGTGGCCGAGGAACGACTGGTCCCATATTTGAGCCTGTTCGCCTTTTCCACCGAAAACTGGAACCGCCCGCAGGAGGAGGTGGACTACTTGCTCGATCTCCTCGCGCGGTTCATCCGCGAGCGGGGGGACGAGTTCGTGGAAGGGGGGATCCGTCTGCGGGTGCTGGGGGCGGTGGAGGCCTTGCCTCCCTCCCTGCAACGGACGATCGCCGAGATCGAGGCACGCTCACGGAGAGGGGATGTTCTCGATCTAGCGGTGGGGATCAACTTCGGGGGGCGGTGGAGCATCGTCGAGGGGGCGCGGCGAGCGATGGCCCTCGCCCGGAGCGATGCTCTGAAGCCCGAGGAGCTGGATGAGGGCGCGTTCGCGCGCCTCCTGCCGACAGCGGGGCTCCCTGAGCCGGACCTCATCGTGCGCACGGGGGAAGAGAAACGAATCTCCAACTTCTACCTCTGGGAGGCGGCCTACTCCGAGTTCTACTTCACATCGATTCTCTGGCCTGATTTCGATGAAGATGCGCTCCTCGCGGCGATCCAGGATTTCCAGGGTCGCCGCAGGCGCTTTGGGCGGGTGACCCCGTGAACCCGCTCGTCAAGCGCCTTCTCACCGCCGCCGTCGCCATCCCCCTGGTCCTCGTCGTGTTCTGGGCTTGCGATCGGTACGGGGCGGATTGGGGAGTAGGTTTGTTCCTGGCCGGTGTGACGATGAAGGCGGGCTGGGAGTACCTCCATCTCGTGGCGAACCTCGGGATCCCGCTGCCGAGGGAGCTCTTCATGTTCGCGATCCCCGCCTACCTCATGCTCCTCATCCCGTGGGAGGGGCAGTACGCGTTCGTGCTGGCGGGAGGGGTCGTGTACGTGATCATCTTCTACAGCTTCTCTCGGCGCGGGGCGCGGGAAGGGTTCTTCGCGTCGCTCGCGGGGATCTTCGGATTCCTGTACCTCCCGGTCACGATCGGCTTCGTGTATCTCCTGCACAAGGCGGGCTTCGCTTACGTTGTCCACTTCCTCCTCATCGTATGGGGGTACGACTCGGGGGCTTACTTCGTGGGGAGCGCGCTCGGCCGGCACCAGCTCCTCCCCCGGATCTCGCTCGCCAAGACGTGGGAGGGCGTGGCAGGGGGAGTCGCGCTCGCAACGCTCGCGACCCTGTTCCTTCCCGAGTTCTGGAGCGATCTCCCCCGCTGGTTGCCCTACATCGTTCCCCTCGGTGCGCTCATGGGGGCGTTCTGCCAGCTGGGGGACCTGTTCGAGTCCCTCGTCAAGCGGGCCGCGGGGGTGAAGGACACGGGGCGCCTCTTCCCCGGCCACGGGGGGATGCTCGACCGGGTGGATGGCCTGCTCGCCTCGGCACCGGTGTACTTCTTCTACATGCACTACATCCTTGGACTCATCTAGGTCCGTAGCTTCTCCTCCACCGAACGCACCTTCTGTTCCAGGCGGCCTGGCGGGCCCTCCCGGTCGTCGATGCGGATCAGGGTCGACACGCGGCGCACGTCGGCCCGCACCGCCATGTGGCAAGCCCTGATCACGGCCAACACCTCGTCCCACTCCCCTTCGACGATCGTCCCCATCGCGGTGAGCCGGTGGGGAAGGCCACTTTCACGCACGATCCGCTCGCAGCGGGCCACGTGGCTCGACAGCGACTCCCCGCTGCCGATTGGCACGATGGAGAACTCACAGACGATCATCCCGCCCCCCGCACCTGGACCCGCGCGAACTTCGCGGGCGACGTCCCATGCCCGACCTGCATCACCTGTCCCGGTTCCCCCTTCCCGCAGTTGGGGATGCCCCACATGTGCCACTCCTCCGGCCCCGCGATCGCCACGCACGAAGCCCAGAACTGGGGTGTGATCCCGGTGTAGAGGGGGTTCTTCAAGATGCGGGTCCTTCGCCCGTCCACGATCTCCCAGGCGATCTCCGTCCCGAACTGGAAGTTCACCCGCCGATCATCGATCGACCACGACCGGTTCGTCTCAAAGTAGATCCCGTGTCGCGTGTCGCGGATGAGATCGTCGAGCGTTCCCTCGCCGGGGAGGAGGTTGATGTTCGTCATCCGGATCAGCGGAATCCTCGCCCAGCTCGCGGCCCGCGCTGCCCCGCCGCTGCGGCGGGCCCCAATCTTGGGGGCCGTCTCCCGGGAGGTGAGGTACCCCACGAACAGGCCTTCCTTCACGAGGTCCACCCGTTGGGCGGGGACGCCCTCATCGTCGTATCCGAACGACCCGAGTGCCCCGGGGACCGTCGCGTCGGCCACGATGTTCACGAGGTTCGACCCGTAACGGAAGGTCCCTCGCTTGTCCAAGGAAAGGAAGCTCCCTCCTGCGTACGAGAGCTCCGTCCCCAGCACCCGATCGAGTTCCGTGGGGTGACCCACCGATTCGTGCACCTGGAGCGCGAGCTGGGACCCCTCGAGGATGATGTCGTACACGCCTGTCGGGCACACGGGGGCGGAAAGGAGGGCGACCGCTTCCTCCCCGACCCGGCGGGCGTGGCCGAGGAGGTCGAGCCCCTCGATGAACTCGTAGCCTGCGCTGGCGTAGTCGCCTCCGAACGAGCAGGGGTAGGACCGGCGCTGGAATTCCCCCGCCCCGGCAGCGTAGGCCTCGATCCCCGCCCCACAGCTGGTGAGCGACTGCTGGATCAAGCTTCCCGCAGTGTTGCCGAAGACCTTGTCTACCCTCCAGGAGGCGATGGACCCTTTGGCCATCGCCACCCCGTGGACGGCGAGGATCCGCTCCGTGCACGCGAACAGGAGGTCGAGCTTCTCGGGGAGAGGCACCGCGAGCGGATCGCGTCTGTAGGTGGTGGCGAACGTGGCGCGGTGGGCCGGCTCGGCGGCGAGCTTCACCTGCTCCCGCTGCACGCACGCCGTCGCCTGCGCGATGGCGAACGCGGATTCCGCCGCACGTATGACCGCCGCTCTGCTTGTGTCGCCCGTGGCGGCGAACCCCCATGCCCCCTTGTGGAGGATCCGGATCCCGATCCCGCAGGACTCGCGGCGGGACAGGGAGTCCACTTCGCGGTTCTTGACGCTCACGCTCTCCGTCATGTGGTGCTCGGCCCTCACCTCGCCGTAGTCCACACCCAACCCCTGTAGCGCGTTCAACCCCTCTTGGACAAGCTCTTCCATCGCGTTCCCCCTTTCCAGATTCAGCACTGATCCAGCAGCGACCGCGCCATCGCTGAACCCGAAGATGCCACCGGTCCGATCTTACCGCACCGATCGCGGGGAACGCGGTAGCTATTCTCGGTTCCGACGCGGTTTAGCCCTGAGCGACGATCGCCTCATGCACGCACGGTCCCGTTCGATGTGTCTCCCCCGATCTCGGCCTCCTCTACCACGGTCTGAAGGACTTGGGTTCAGTCCGACTGGGTCGCACTCACGCTGCTTCGACCGCCACGACCTCGGGCACCTCTTCCTTCAGCATCCGTTCGATCGTGTTCTGGAGCGTCATCGTCGCCATCGGGCACCCGTGGCAGGCCCCGACCAGCCTCACGCGTACCACACCGTCCTCCGTGACCTCGACCAGTTCCACGTCGCCTCCGTCGGCTTGGAGGTACGTGCGAATGCTCTCCAGCGCCTCGCGCACCTTGTGTTCCATGTTCGGTTGCCTCCTTGTCCGGCTTGTCGGTTTGCCCGGGAAGGATACCCGCTCTTCTGAGGTGTGTGCGGCCGGTGGGGCTAGGTACACTCGCTTTCGCGCTGGTTGCTCGTTGGGGGGCGACCGGGTGAGAAGGCGGAGGGGTAACCTTGTCCGGCATCGAGGTTCAGGAGCTGGAGCGGCGGATCGTAGGGGAGGTGCTGGCGGTTGTCGGTTGGTCTGCCGGCGGCCCGTTCGGGCGGGTCCTCGGGAGGGCCATTTCCTCCGCCGTGCGGCGGTTCGCGGAGGTGGCAGCGACCTGCGATCGTCTCGTGGCTGAACGGGGGTTCGTCGTCGCGGGGAGGTGGACGTTTTCCCAGTTTGCGACCGATCTCCAGGTGGAGGGGGTGGAGCGTGTTCCGTCTGCGGGTCCGGTGGTGATCGCGTCCAATCACCCTGGGGCAGTGGACGCCCTCGCCCTCGTGGTTGGCTCCGGCCGCGACGACTTGAAGATCGTGGCGTGGCCGATGCCGTTCCTGGAGTACCTTCCCCACGTCAGTTCTCATCTCATCTGCGTCTCGGATGACAGACGGCAGCGGGCGCGGGCAGTCTGGGAAGGGATCCGTCATCTTGCGCACGGAGGGGCGCTCCTCCTGTTCGCGCGGGGACGACTGGAACCGGATCCGGCGACGATGCCCGGGGCGGGGGAAGAGCTTCCCCACTGGTCGCAAAGCAGCGAGCTCTTCCTCCGCGCGGTGCCCGAGGCGAGCGTGGTGCCCACGATCGTGAGCGGGGTGCTGGCGCGGAAGTACGTGCGCCATCCCCTCACCTGGGTCCGGCGGGGGCGGCTCGCGCGTCACCGGGTGGCGATGATCCTCCAGTTCATCCAGCAGATGAGGGGGAAGCGGGTCCCCCTCGTCCCCTACGTCACGTTCGGCGCGCCCCTGCGTGGGGACACGGGGCGGGAGGACTTGTTCGCAGCTCTCCTCCACTCGTCCCGCGTTCTTCTGCGGGCGCACGTCGCCCGCTGGGCCGAGCGCGAGGCGCTGGGCGCTACGGTGAGGGGAGATCGCTCACCCCCCACAGCTTGACCTTGGTTATCGGCCGAGCCAGAGACGGGGGCTTTCCCATCCGGGCTCCACGCTAGCCCGAGCACGCCGCCGCTTGGCCAGTGAGGACCCGCGCCTCGGCGCCGGTGGCAGTGTTCCACACGCGGATCGTCGCGTCCTGGCGTCCCACGGCGAAGTACTTTCCGTCTGGGCTGAACGCGGCGGAGTAGGAGCGGAGTACGCCACTGGAAAACTCGCGCACGGTACGATACGTCGTGAGGTCCCATAGCCGGGCGTTGCCGAGGAAGGATACGGCGCGAGGTACCTTCCGTCGGGGCTGAACGCCACGGCGTGGACCCAGCTCCAATGGCCGGTCAAGGTCCGGACGAGGCGCTGCTCGGCCGTGTTCCACAATCGGACTGTGCTATCCCATCCCCCCGACGCGGCGAGGCCGCCCTGGGGGCTGTACGCTACCGCAAGCACCCACGCGGTGTGATCGCTGAACGTGGCGAGGGCGAGGTCGGAGCGTTGGCCGCAGGACTGTCCGATCCCCGGCGCTCCGGCAGGGCGAGGCCGGCCAGGGCGGTGATGCCCAGCGGAAGGGCTTCTCTCACGGTTCGCATGCTCTCCTCCTTCGCGTCCTCTCCGCGGTGGAGTGGACAGCGGAACACCACCCGGTACAGCTTGGTGCAATCCTACCGGAGGGCCTCTTGGGCCGCGAACTCGCGATACGGGGATAGGATACCGAGGACCTCCTGATCTTCTGGGACGAGCGTGCCGGTGATCATCCGCGCCAAGAGCTCACCCAGCCCCGGGCCGAGCATCACCCCTTGTCCGCACATCCCGATCGCCATCGCGTACCCCTCGATCTCCTGCGCCCAGCCGACGAGAGGGGATCCGTCCGGGGTCATCGGGTACAGGCCCCGCCACGTCCGCCGGACGCGCAGGTTGGCAAGTCTGGGCATGAGATCCACCATCCGCCGGGCGACCATGGGGAGGAACCCGCTCGTCTCTCGGCAGTCCTCCCCCACGATCGGCGGCTGGGGGGTGATGCAGAACGCGATCTGCCCCGAGGCGAGCTGGTGGAAGTAGTAGTTGGACGATCCGGGCGCGGGCCGGATGTCTACGACCATCGGGTCGAGGAAGTGGGTCACCGGCTCTGTGACCCCAGCCTCGTGGGAGTCCGGCTGGACGGGATGATCGAGCCCGACGAGGTTCCCCACCGCGCGGGCCCACGGGCCGGCGGCGTTGATCACGACCGGCGTTTCGTAGCAGTCCTCGTTGGAACGCACCGCCCGCACCCGCCCCTCCCGAAGTTCGATCCCCGTCACCTGTTCCCCGAACCGGAACGAGGCCCCTTTCCGCCTCGCCTCGTCGTAGAACGCATGGCAGGCGAGCAGGGGCGAGCAGTGGCCGTCACCGGGGGAGTAGGTTCCGCCAATGAGGCCACGGGGGTTGAGGTCGGGGACGATCTCGAGCAGGGCTTTCGCGTCCAGCCACTCGATCCCCAAGCCATAGGCATGTTGGACCACGAGGAGGTCCTTGAGGATCCGTTCTTCGCGGGGCGTGTAGGCCACGAACACGTAGCCGCCGCTGCGCCACTCGATGTCCTGGCCATGGGTCTCCTCCCAGGAGGCGAGGATCTCGATCGTGCGCTGGGCGAGGCGGATCTTAGCCGGGTCGGAGTGGGTGGCGCGGATCCCACCGATCGCTGCCTTGTTCGATCCCTGGCCCACGCTCGGGAGTCGATCGAGGACGAGGACGTCGAGGCCGGCTTGGGCAAGGAAGAGAGCGGCCGGTGTGCCCACGCTTCCCGCCCCGATGATCACCACATCGTAGGCCCCATCACCCATCACTCATCACCGGTTTCCTCGGCCCCGGCGAACAGGGCGAGCGGGGCTTCCATGAACAAGGGCCGGGGAACGTAGTCCGTGACCTCCTCAAGCGGGATCCCCTCCTCCCGGAACAGGCGTCGGAGGAGCGGCCCGCACGTCTTTCCCCCGCACGCGCCCATCCCCGCGCGGGTAACCGCCTTGATCTCGTTCATGTCCCGGAACCCACGGCGGATGAGGGCCCGCACCTCGCCCACCGTTACCCGCTCGCAGCGACAGAGGATCTCGTCGTCTCCCAGCCGCTCCACCGGCCTGGGGAGGGCCGCTGGTTGCGGCCTGGCTCGGAGCCGGATCCCGGCGACGCAGGTTGCAACCCGGCGGGGCACGAGGAGCTTCACGAGGACGGTGCGGTCGTTGCGCGGGCTCGTCCGCACCCCTGTCACCGCGACCGGACCCAGGTCCTCCCCAGCGACATCCACCGCTGTCACCCGGTCCCCTTCCCGCACTGCCTCCGCGCCGAGCTCGAATGGGACTGTGACCGTGGCGTTCTGCTGATCCCGACGGAAGTCGACGAGGGTGATCGCTAGACCTGGGCAGACGACGACGCACCTCTCACAGCCCAAGCACGCGTTCCCGCCCGTCGGCACGTACTGGGGCCGCCTCCGGATGTCCTCGGGGTCGATCCGGATCAACCCCTGGGGGCAGACCGACGCGCAGGGGTTGCACGGGATCTCCTCGTGGCAGTGCAATACAGGGAACACGTCCCCCACGGGCGGGGGCGGGGGGGCGCCCCGCTGGCCCGGCTTCGACTTGAGGATCTCCGCCATTCGTTCCCACTCCAGCGGGATCTCCACCCCGGGCTGTCCCAGGGCCTGCGCGATCCGCCGGCCCGCGATCCTCCCGGAAAAGATGGCGGCTGAGGCCTCGGCGATCTCCTGGGCGTCCCCGGCCACGAACGCCCGCATCCCAAACTCGTGGGCTTTCCGGTAGAACTCGTCCGCCGGATCCAAGCCCACCGCCACGAGCACCGTGTCGCAGGGAAACGTCTTCTCCGTCCCCGGCACGGGTCGGAAGCGCTCGTCCACCTGGGCGATCGTCACCGACTCCACCCCGTCGTGACCGTTCGCGGACAGGATCGTGTGCGAAGTGTAGATCGGGACCCCGAGGCGGGCGAGCTTGTCCCGGTGGACCTTGTACCCCCCGCACTCGGGGAGGGCCTCGACGAGGCCCACGACCTCAATCCCCGCCTGGAGCGCGTGATAGCCGGCGATGAGGCCGACGTTCCCGCCCCCGACGATGAACAGCCGGTCCGCGGCCCGCACGAGGTCGCGATTGACGAGGGTCTGGAACGCCCCCGCCCCGTACACGCCGGGGAGGGTGTTCCCCTTGAACAGAAGCGATCTCTCCCGCGCCCCACACGCCACGAGGAGGACCTCGGGGGCCACGAGCACGTACTCCCTCCCTGCGCGCAAGACCCCCACCACGTGATCGCTGTACACGGCGAGGGCAGTGGAGTTCAGCCATACCTCGACCGAGGGCTGGGCCCGTACTTCCCGGTCGAGGCGGGTCGCGATGTCGATCCCCCGCGTTCCCGCGTACACGGCGTCCCGCGAGCCGAAGAAGCGGTGGGTTTGGAGGACGAGCTTTCCTCCCAGACGGTGCTTGTCATCGACGAGGAGGGTCCGGATCCCGGTGGCCCCGAGCTCGATCGCGGCGGACATCCCGGCGGGCCCTCCCCCGATCACGAGAGCCGGGACCCGGATTCGCTCGACCTCCTTCATCGGCGGTGGAACAGAAACGCGGGGGAGCTCAGGAAGGCCGTCCGCGGGGTCGACCCTCATCCCCGGCCGGACCAAGGTCATGCACGCCTTTACGGGTTTGCCGTCCGCGATCACCAGGCACTGGGCGCACTGACCGTTGGCGCAGTAGATCCCTTGGGGAGATCCGTCCCTGGGATGGTACCCGAACGTCCGGATCCCGTGTGCGAATAGCGCTGCGGCGATCGTCTCCCCGGGGTAGGCGTCCAGTTTCTGGCCGTTGAACGTGAACCGGAAGCGCTCCTCCCGGTCGATGGGGAGGATCGGGTGGTGATTGAGCCTCATCGGGACCGCCCTCGGAGCGGAGAGGGGATGCGTTCGGCGTACGGCGCCAAGGACGGGGCACAGGGCACAGGCGACATCGACCGGATTCTACCGAACCCGACTCGCTGCGTCACGCCTGGGGGCGCGGCGGGGCTTCCGTGGTGGGCACCTTCTCCCCCCGGTTCTACCTACCAAGCCCCTGCCGCGCGGCGAGGAGCCACAGGTTGGGATGGTGGTCGCGGCGGAAAGGTAGCGTAGGTCGCGGGGTACCCTGGGGAGGAGGAGTACGAGGGTCCCCGCGCCGCTGGCCGGGGCCACGCCGAGCGCCATGAATCGCAACGTATCCAAGGACAACGCGGCTTGGCTCAGGTCGTGGCTAAGCAATGCGGGTAGGGCGAGCCAATACATGCACCGGTTCAGGGCCTGCTCGTCCCCGTCCCTAAGGAGGCCGAGGGCCCGCGTCAGGTACCCAGTCCCGATCAGGAGGAGGATCGGGGTCGTCGCCGCGACCGCTGACCCCACTACGGCGTCTCGAAGGAGACGATCCGGATCCGCTCTGAGGCCGTGCGAACGGTGAGGTCCACCCGATGGGGAGCTGTGTCGTAGTCGGGGGAGGTGATTAGCCCGCCTTCGCGTGCCCAGCCAGGCGGTACATCCACCGGCCCCCATCCCTCCTCGACGTGGATCCGTGCCCCGAGCCCGCTGGGAATACGCACCGTGATCTCTCCTGTCCCGCTGGCGACGTAGGCGGTGAACCGTCCACGCCGGGGGAGCGTCACCTCCACCTTCCCCGCCCCGCCCTGCACGGCGAGCGCGGTCAGGTCGAGGGCAGACAGATCGAGCGCAGCGGTTCCCTCTCCCAGCATTGCCCGTAGCGTGATGGGGATTGCGGGCGCGAGTTCCATCGTGGCTTGGGTTCGCTCGGGCCACCACGCCGGCGAGAAGCCGTGCGCGCGCTCCAGGGTCAAGCTGAACTCCTCCGTGCCCTCTCTGCGTTTCGAGTGCCACCTACCCCGGTCGGGCCATCGGGCGACGACCTCTCCCCGGACGAGAAGATTCGGATCGGCAGACGTGCGGACGGTGACCTGACCTACCGTGGCGGTGAGGGTCACCTCGGCCCGCGTCGCGTCTCCGATCGGTACCCGCACCGCCTCCGATGACCTCGCTGGTAGGGGACCGACCAGAGCTAGCGCGACCGCGATCATCACCAGGACTGCAATGGCTGCGCTGAGGGCCCACCTCAGGGCCGAGCGGCCGAACAGGATGTCTAGCCCAAGCGCGATGAGGAGGACCGGCCACAGCCGGGCGAGCGTGCCCCACACCGACCACGGAAGGTGGCCGAGGTTGTTGAGGAGGAGGATCACCCCAGCGGCGATGAGGACAAGCGGCACGAGGAAGCTGCCCCGCCTCATCCTAGCCCCTTCGAGGGAGCCGCCACAGGAGGGCGAGCCCCACCGCGATGAGCACAATCGGCCCGAGGACATCGAACCGCAGCCACCACGCCCACCAGACCCCCAGGTTGCGGAGGAGGAGGGAGACCCCGAGGAAGATAAGGATCGCTGCAACCGCGATTGCGAGCCCCGTGTCGCGGCGGGCAACGGAAGCCCGGACCTCCTTCCCGAACTCCTTCGCCCGGTCCGCGATCTCCTCCGCCCCCGCTCGCACTGCGTCCCTCGGTTCAGAAGGGGCCTCTCCTTCCTGGGGGATGAGCAGCCAAAGGAGAAAGTAGATCAGGACGCCGATCCCACTGGCCACAGCCAGGACGGCGAACACCACGCGAACGAGGGTCGGGTCCACCCCGAGGTATTCGGCAATCCCCCCGCACACCCCGCCCAGAAGCGCATCTTTCCTTCTCCGGTAAAGTCTCTTCATCAACCCTCCTTCAAGGGGGAGTGTACCATGCCCGCTCGTTCTGAGGCCTGTTGAGACAGGGAGCGGGGATCGTTAAAATGAGTTCGGATCAGAAAATGTGCCTCGCGGTTCCAACGAAGGTGTTATCGGTTGACGGGAACCTGGCCACGGTGGGTGTGCAGGGAGTGCGGGCCCGGGTGCGGCTCGATGCCCTCGGGGAGGAGGTCCGGATTGGGGACTATCTCCTCGTCCACGCCGGGTTCGCCATCCGGCGGCTCGATCCTCAGGACGCCCAGGAGACGCTGGCCCTGTTCGACGAGCTGTTCGCCCTGGCAGCGGAGGGTGGGTCCTCGCCTCCCGCGGGGACGGATTCCGACCCTGCCTGACCGGCGCATGCCTGGGGCCTCGTTCGCCATGGCTCGACGCCCTTCGACAGGACCCAACGTCTTCACCAGGAACCGTACTGATGCCCCGAGGGATCGCGACGGTCACTGTCCTGTTCCATTTGGTCGCTCTCCGCTCCTCGTACGGGATCGAACCGTCGTCTGGTTTGCGTTTTCTTCATGCGTTCGTGCCGTCCGGGGTGGACATGTAGGGCTGGGCAAGGGATCGTGTCTGCGCATGAAGTGAGGCGGCATATGGACGATCTTTTCCGGCTGCGCGATCCGGCGCGTGCCCGCGCGTTGGTTGGCCTCCTCCGTCGCTACGCTCCACCGGACCCGGTGCGGATTGTCCACGTCTGCGGGACGCACGAGATCGCGATCGCCCAGCACGGGCTGCGCTCGCTGCTCCCCGAGGGGGTGGAGGTGCTGGAGGGACCGGGGTGCCCGGTGTGCGTGACCCCGACCGTGGATCTCGACCGAGCGGTCAAGCTCGCCGAACGCGGGGCCATCGTATGCACGTTTGGGGACATGACGCGCGTGCCTGGAGCCCGCGTCACCCTCGCCGAGGCGCGGGCCGACGGAGCAGACGTGCGGGTCGTCCTCTCCCCCGCCGACGCGGTGGAGGTAGCGCGGGCCAATCCCCAGCGGGACGTGGTGTTCTTCGCGGTGGGGTTCGAGACGACCGCCCCCGGCACCGCCGCCGTCCTCCTCGATTCCCCTCCCCCCAACTTCTACGTCCTTTCGTGTCACCGGCTCATCCCTCCCGCGCTGGTGGCGCTCCTGGCTGGTCCCCCGGTGCCAATCGCTGGGTTCCTCGCTCCGGGACATGTGTCCACGATCATCGGGGCGCGGGCATACCGTGTCATCGCTGAGCGGTACCACGTCCCGGTCGTCGTGGCGGGGTTCGAGCCCCTGGACATCCTGTACGCGATCGCCCTCGTCCTGCGCCAGGTTCGCGAGGGGCGGGCCGAGGTGGAGAACGCCTACCCCCGCGCGGTGAGTGAGGCGGGGAACCTCCGTGCTCAGGGGCTCCTCGCAACGGCGTTCGCGCCCTGCGATGCCGTGTGGAGGGGGATCGGGCGGATCCCTGGCTCGGGCCTGAGCATTCGGGATGAGCTCGCTCGCCACGATGCGCGGCACGCGTTCTCGGTGCAGGCTGAGGAAGGAGAGGAGAAACCGCCTGGCTGCCTGTGTTCCGAGGTCCTCCTCGCGCGGGCCGTACCGGCGGACTGTCCCCTATTTCGCGATCCCTGCACCCCGCTCTCCCCCGTGGGCCCCTGCATGGTGGGGACGGAGGGAGCATGCAATGTATGGTACCGGTACGGACGGAGGCCGAACCCATGAGTGGCCGACCCCCTGAGGATCGGGTGACCTCCCTTCACGGGGCGGGGGGAGAGCTTATGGGGCAGTTCCTCGCCGAACGGGTCCTGCCCAAGTTTAGGCTGCGGGCCGCCGGGCCGATCGGGCTCGACCAGCTCGACGATGGGGCGGTGGTGGACCTTCCCCCGGGTCGCCTCGTCGTCACCACGGACAACCACGCCGTGAAGCCGTTCCGCTTCCCGGGCGGCGACATCGGTAAGCTCGCCGTGTGCGGGACGGTGAACGACCTCGCGGTGATGGGGGCTCAACCAGTGGCGATCACGATGGCCCTCCTCCTCGAGGAAGGGTTTCCGCTTGCAGACCTGGAAACGATTCTCACCTCGGCGGCCCGGGAGCTTGCGGACCTCGGCCTTCCCCTGGTCGCCGGGGACACGAAGGTCATGGGGCGAGGGGAGCTCGATGGGATCATGATCAACACCACAGGGATCGGCGTCGCCGAGCGGGCGATCTCCGACGCCGGCCTCGCAGTGGGAGACGCGATCCTCGTCACGGGGACGGTGGGGGACCACGGGATGGCCCTCCTCGCCGCCCGCGAGGGGTTCCATCTCCAGACCGAGCTCACGAGCGACGTTGCCCCTCTGTGGCCACTCCTCGCCCCGGTTCTCGCCGCGGGCGGGATCACGGCGATGAAGGATCCCACCCGAGGCGGCCTCGCCGCGGCCCTCAACGAGATGGCGCGCAAGGCCAAGGTGGGGATCGAGGTCAGGGAAGACGTGATCCCGGTCCGCACCGAGGCCAAAGCCCTCTCCGACCTCCTCGGGATCAGCCCCCTCGATGTCGCGTGTGAGGGCCGGGCGGTCATCGCCGTGGCGGCCGACCGCGCAGAGATGGTCCTCTCGCTGCTCCGCGCGCACCCGCTGGGGCAGGAGGCGCGGATCATCGGGACAGCCATCGCCGAGTATCCGGGTCGGGTGGTTCTGGCTACCGGCATCGGTGGGCGGAGGTTTCTGGAGATGCCCCTCGGCGACCCCGTTCCCCGCATCTGCTGAAGGGCTGCGGTCACCCATTTCCCGGGCTCGTCCATACCGGCTATCATGTGCGTAGGAGGAGAACATGGGCGGGAAGCCCTCAGAAGCCTTGCTGCGGTTCCTGCGCGACCTCAACCGCGGTCAGACCCTGGCCGAGGTCGCCCGCACCGTTCTCCGCTACGCGATCGCCATTGTTCCGGGCGCCCAGAGCGGGACCCTCCTTGTGTTGAACGAGGACAGCGGAGCGTTTGAGTACGTGGCCGCCGAGGGGTGGGATTTGGACCTCCTGGCCCCGATCCGGATCCCTCGGGAGCGGATCATCCAGCGGGAACTGCCGCGCGACCGGCCCGCGATCGTGCGTCGCCCCTACGACCTGAGCCGGAGACTTCCGGGGAAGGAATTGGCGGCGGCCCTTGCCTCGGTTGGGCCCGTGGAGGTCTTCCTCACGCTGCCGATCACGGATTCCGGTGAAGTGATCGGCTACCTCAACCTCGACAACCGGGAGGATCCGGACGCGTTCTCCGAGGACGACTTCGCCCGCCTGGATCTTGTGTGGGAGGAGATCACGCTCGCCGTCCGCGCTGCCCGCAACCAGGAACGGCTCGCGGAATCGGAGCGGCTGTTCCGGTTTCTGTTCGAGCGGCTGGCGGACGCGGTGTACATCACCGCCCTCGACGGGACGATCCTCGAGGCCAACCCCGCGGCCGAGAGGCAGACCGGGTACGCGCGGGAGGAGCTCCTGCGGATGAACGTGATGCGCGACCTCGCCGCCGAGGAGCCCGCCATCACCTACGCCGAGGTCAACGAGCGCCTGCTCCGCGGGGAGGTCGTGGCGTTCGACGAGCTGAAACGCCGCAAGGACGGGAGCACGTTCTGGACGGAGTGCCACGTGTCGCTCATCGAGTACCGGGGGCAGCCGGCGACCGTGTCCGTCAACCGCGACGTCACCGACCGCAAGCACCTCGAAGGGGAGCTGGTGAACCGGATCGCTCAGCTCGAAGCGTTCAGTCGGATTGCCCCTACCATCGCCGGGCATCTTGACTCCAAGGAGGTGGTGCAGAGCATCGTCACCGCCGCGCGGGAGCTCGCCAGGGCCGATCACGCCAACATCCTCCTTTTCGACGCGAAGGGCGTTCTGGTCGAGTCGTTCGACCCCCGGGGGGCGCCGCCGATCCCGGTACGGGTCCGTCCCAAGGGGTTCTCCCGTTGGATCCTCGACACGGGACAGCCCCTCCTCATCGAGGATATCCGCGCCGACGGCAAGACCGATCCTCCTGTGCGAGCCACGGCCGGCCGCCCCATCCGCGCCAGTCCAGTGTTGGTCAAGGGAGGGATCCGCTCCCTGGTTGGGGTGCCGATCCGCGTCGGCAAGAGCCACCGCGCAATCCTCTACGTTCACAGCCGCCACCCGGCTCACCTCACCCCGTACGTTCCAGTGCTGGATCTGCTGGCAGCCCAGGCCGGGGTGGCCCTGGAGAACGCGCTCCTCTACGAAACGCTTCAGGAAAGCGAGGCCCGGTACCGAGCGCTGTTTGAGCAATCCCCGGTCTCCCTGTGGATCGAGGATTTCTCCGTGGTGGCCCGGAAGTTGGAGTCCCTCAAGGCTCGCGGGGTCACCGACCTCGCCGCCCTTCTGGGCGAGAACCCCCATCTGATCCAGGAGCTCCTGGCCCTAGTCCGGGTGGAGGACGTGAACCGAACGACGCTCGACCTGTACCGGGTCCGGGACAAGGAGGAGCTCCTGGCGAGACTTCCTGAGCTCATTCCGGAAGAGGTCTACCCCTTGTTCGCCGCGGAGCTACAGGCGATGTGGGAGGGGAGGACGGAGTTCCACGGGGAGGGGATCAACCGAGCGGCAGATGGGAAGCCGCTCCACATCCACCTGGGGTGGCGGGTTCTGCCCGGGCATGAGCGGACCTACGATCGGGTTCTCGTTTCGATTCTCGATATCACGGAGCGGGTGGAGGCCGAGGAGGCGGCGGCCCGGCGGGATGCGGTGCTGGGCGCGGTGGCGTTCGCCGCGGAGCGGTTCCTGCGGGGCGGAGAGCTCGACCGAGAGATCCCAACGGTGTTGGCCCAGCTCGGGGAGGCAGCCGACGTAAGTCGGGTCTACATCTTCCAGGTGCACGACGGGGAACGCGAACAGCCCCGGGTCAGCCAGCGGTTCGAATGGGTTGCGCCGGGGATTGCCCCCCAGATTGAGAATCCCGCTCTCCAGAGTCTCCCGCTTGTCGAGATCGGATTCTCGCGCTGGGCCGAGGCCTTCTCCCGCGGGGAGGCCATCCATGGTCTGGTACGGGAGTTCCCGCCCGAGGAGCAGCCGGTTCTCGTTGCGCAGGGGATTCTCTCTCTCGTTGCGGTCCCGATCATCGTGGCGAGGAGGTGGTGGGGGTTCTTGGGGTTCGACGAATGCCGACGCGAGCGCGTGTGGACAAGGTCCGAGGTCGAGGCCCTCCAGGCCGCGGCGCGCGCGCTCGGCGCGGCAATCGGGCGGACGATGCTCGAGAAGGACCTCCGTGCGGTGAACGCTGATCTACAGGGATTGTACGAGGTGTCCATTGCCCTCGGGACGAGCCTTGACCTGAGCGCGGTGTTCCAGCGCATCTACGAGGAGGTGAGGCAGCTCATCCCGTGCGACGCGTTCACCCTTGCCCTCGTGGATGAGGCCCGCAACGAGTTTCGACTAGCGTTCGCAGTGGAGGAGGGACAACGGCTTCCCGAGCTCGTGGTGCCCCTCGATCCCCAGCAGAGCCTCACCGCTTGGATCGCGTCCACCAAGGAACCCCTGCTGATCGGCGACTTCGAGCGGGAGAAGGACAGGCTGCCGGCGGCGGCGCAGCAGGTTGGCAAGGCCGTGCGGAGTTGGCTCGGCGTTCCTCTCCTCTACCAGAACGAAGTGCTGGGCGTACTGACGGTGCAGAGCTTCGCCCCCCGTGTCTACGCTGAGAAGCACCTACGCCTTCTTCGTACGGTGTCGGCAGCGGTGGCGACGGCCCTCCGCAACGCGCGCACGTACACGGAATTGGTGGCGCTCGAACGAAGGCTGCGCGACGTGGAGGATGTCTCGCGGCGAATGAAGCTCGCTTCGGACCGTGGCGCGCTCTACGCGCTTGTGCTCGATCTGGTGGACAGGCTGTTTGGCTATCGGTCCTGTGCGGTCCTTGAACGCGAGGGGGACGACCTCGTCGTCGTTGCCGAGCACGGCTATCTGTCGGGTATGGAGGGCCTTCGCCTGCCTCTCGCGGGAAACGGGATCACCGTCGCAGCGTTTCGGTCTGGCGGTCCGGTGTATGTTCCCAACGTGGCAACCGATCCGCGCTACGTGCACGAGATTCCTGAGACCCGGTGTGAACTCGCTCTCCCGCTCACGATCGGGGAGAGGGTGCTCGGGGTGCTGGATGTCCAAACGCCTCGGGCGGACGGGATCCCGCCCCAAGATCAAGACCTGTTGAAGATCGTTGCCTCGGAGCTGGCTGTGGCGATGGCGGGTCTGGAGCGGCACGCACAGGTGAAGGCGCTCGGAGACCGACTGGCTGGGCTGCACGAGATCGTGTCGCGCCTTCAGGGCTGTCGCTCCGTCGACCAGGCCTGTGCGATCGTCGTGAGTGAGGCGAGCCGGATCCTCGGCTTCTCGACGTGCAATGTGGGCCTTGTCGAAGGTGATCGGCTCGTCCCCATGGCCTCGACGAGCGGGGACGCCGTTCCCCGACCGCGCGGGGAAGGGGTCGCATGGCGGACGCTCGAGAGCGGCCGCACGATCTGCGGCAATGTCGACGATTTCCCCTTTGCCCGGCCCGTCCGCCCCGAAATCAGGAGCGTTCTCTCTTGCCCGATCGGAGACCGGGGAGTGTTCCAGGCTGTCTCCGAGAGGCGGGATGCGTTCGGTCCGGACGACGTGCTTGTCGCGGAGACCCTGGCGGGGCACCTCAGGGACACGCTTCGGCGGATCGAGGTCGAGCACGAACTTCACGAGCAGGCGATCCGTGATCCCCTGACCGGTCTTTACAACCGGAGGTTCCTGGCCGAGGTCCTGCAGCGGGAGATCGAGCGCGCCAAGCGGTACGGGCACCCGCTGACCCTCATCTTGGCCGACGTCGATGACTTCAAGCTTGTGAACGACCGGTACGGGCACCTGGTGGGGGACGCTGCACTGCGCCGCGTGGCGGAGGTCCTCCGGGGGAGCGTGCGGGCGGGAGACTACGTGTTCCGCTACGGGGGGGAGGAGTTCGTGATCGTCCTCCCCGAGACGGGAGACGGGGGAGGGGACGCCCTCCGCCGGCTGAAGGAGGAGACCGCAGGAATCACGGTGGACGAGGTTCCGGGTCCCGTGGTGAGCCTCAGCCTGGGCCACGTGGTGTGGAACCCGGTGCACGACGGCCCAACCACGGTCGAAACCCTGTTGCGCCGGGCAGACGAAGTCCTGTACGCGATCAAGCGTCGCCGTGGCGGTCGGTAGTGCACTTGCGGGGCCAGCGGGTGCCCCACTAAGATGCAGCCGTCGACATGCGCCCGTAGCTCAGCTGGATAGAGCAGCGGTTTCCTAAACCGCAGGCCGGAGGTTCGAGTCCTCCCGGGCGTACCAGGTCTTCCGTATCTCGGAGGGCGCCCCCGCCGGAACCGGCTGCTCTCCCTTCACGACGGCGCTCGCCCCCCGCAGGCTTGCACCCCCTCATCTATAGACGTATAAAGCCCCCCATACTCGGGGGTCTCGAGCGATGTGGTCACTCTTCCCGGCGCTGCTCATGGGTTGGTCTCTCGGGGCCAACGACGCGGCCAACGTGTTTGGCCTGGGCGTGGCTGTGCGTGCTGTTAGGTACTGGACGGCGGTCTGTCTTACCGCCACTGCGGCGCTCCTCGGGGCGTACCTTTCCGGGGCGGCAGGGATGGCGACCTACACTGCCCTCGCCAGCCAAGGCCTCCGCAGTTCGTTCTGCGTAGCCCTCGCCGCTGGGCTCACGGTGACCGTCATGACCTGGCGTGGCCTCCCCGTGTCCACCACCCAAGCTGCGGTGGGGGCGATCCTCGGGGTGGCCCTCGCCACGGGCCGGGAGGTGGAGTGGGGAGTG
This sequence comes from Candidatus Bipolaricaulota bacterium, assembly GCA_014360985.1. Classification (GTDB taxonomy): domain Bacteria; phylum Bipolaricaulota; class Bipolaricaulia; order Bipolaricaulales; family Bipolaricaulaceae; genus Bipolaricaulis. Next base: position 64,470 of record JACIWK010000006.1, on the reverse strand, counting down.
CTCATGCGGGTGGTCCTTTCCTGGATCACCTCGCCCGTCGCTGCCCTCGCGATCGCGTATGTCCTGCACCGGGTCGTGAGCCCCCTCGTCGAGCGGAAGTTGGCTGGACTCCTTTGGTACGATCGGACCATGCGGTTGGGCATCATTGTGATCGGGATCTGGGGCGCGTACGCGCTTGGAGCGAACAACGTGGCGAACGTGACCGGTGTCTACGTGGGGGCAGGGGTTCTGTCCGTCCCGGTGGCAGCGCTCGTCGGAGGGGCGAGCATCGCCCTGGGGGTGCTGACGTTCTCCCGACCGGTGATGGAGACGGTGGGGGAGCGGCTCGTCTCCCTCGGGACGTGGCCGGCCCTCCTCGCGGTGACGGCGCAGGCTACGGTTCTCCAGGCGTTCAGTTTGATTGGGGTCCCGGTATCGGCCTCCCAGGCCGTGGTGGGGGCGGTGGTGGGGATTGGCCTTGTGAAGGGCGTGGCGGCGGTGAACGTGCGGCAGCTCGTCGCGATCTTCGCGGGGTGGGTTCTGACCCCGCTCGGAGCGGGAGTGGTGGGGTACCTCCTCTGGCTGGGCGTGGGGAGGTTCCTCCCGGGGTAGAGCATCTCGATCCTTTGCTGTACCTGGGAATGGCGCATAGAATGGGATCGTGGAGGGGTGGGTGAGCGGCCGAAGCCACCTGCCTGGAGAGCAGGTGCACCCCCAAAGGGTGCCGTGGGTTCGAATCCCACCCCCTCCGCCAGAAGACCGGTTCTACCGTTCCAGGTTACCGGTTGGGCGGTTGATAGTAGCTCGGGTGGAACGTGGGGCGGATCGAGCGGTTCGAGGAAATCGAGGCCTGGCAGGAGGCCCGACTACTGGTGTGCACGATCTACAACCTGACCCGTGCGCCGCCCGTGGAGGCAGACCCGAATCTCCGCGATCAGTTGCGGCGGGCTGCCGTATCGATCATGGCCAACATCGCCGAGGGGTTCGAGCGACGATCGGATAAGGAACTAACCCAGTTTCTCTTCAACGCCGGGGGCTCTTCGGCTGAGGTGCGAAGTCTGCTCTATCTTGCCATGGATCAGAAGTACATCTCCGCCGATGAGTTCGAACGGGCTGCCGCGCTGGCGGAGGAGGTGTCGAAAGCCCTATTCGGCCCAATCCGCTACCTCCAGGGTCGATAGCTTGTTGTGTGTTGACTTCCCGACGTGGGACTTTAGACTGTCCTCTCGGCCCGTGCAGGTGGGGGGCTAGCGGTCCCCTGTATCCACAACCCGCTCTAGGTGGAGCCCATGGGCCTCCCGAGAGGAAGGGGAGACGGAAGCGGACGGGGACACCCGGGCGATGACGGTCGAGCCCCCTGCGACGCACACCGGTGAACCCCGCTAGGCCCGGAAGGGAGCAACGGTAAGCCGGTCCCTGCGGGTGATAGGGGATCCCTTGGCCTGAGCCCGGACCCCCGGAGCGCCCGGCGAACCGGCCCCGACGGAGGCCCGCACGGGCCGCTGCGGCGGTTGCAGGTTGGCGGTTCTGCGGTTCCAGGTTGCATTCCCTTCGTCACCGGCGCACGCACCTTGACAGGGGCACCTCCGACCGCTAGGATAATGCGACAAAATGGTCCTGTTATCAGGTGGTGGGCGGTGAGGTTCTCCCTGTCGAGCAAGTACGCGATCCTGACCCTCGTCCGCCTTGCGGCAGCCGGTGGCGGGCCGGTCACGGTGCGCGATCTCGCCGGCGATGGGTCGATTCCGGAGCCGTACCTGGCCAAGCTCGTGCCTCCTCTGGTGCGGGCTGAGATCCTCACCTCCGCGCGGGGCCGGGGAGGGGGGATCTCTCTCGCCCGACCCGCCGACACCATCTCCCTGGCGGAGATCATCCGCGTCACGGAGGGGAACGCCGCGCTCCAGGAGTGCCCGTTCGACCCGGACCCGTGTCCAGGCAAGCCCGACTGCCCACTCGCTTCGGTGTGGGATCCCCTCCGAGAACGGGTCATCCGGTTTCTCGAGCAGACCACTTTTGCCTCGTTGGCGGCACGGGTGAACAAGAAGACAACAAGGAGGTTGGGATGAGCGAGATGATGGGGAACGCCCGAAAGGAAGCGTTGAAGAGGATCCTGCACCGGTTGCATGCCGGGGAGAGCCCGCAACGGCTCAAGGAGGCGTTCCGCGACGCGGTGGGGAACGTGTCCCCCCAGGAGATCGCCCAGATCGAGGAGGAGCTCGTTCGCGAGGGACTGCCGCGCGAGGAGCTCACGAAGCTGTGCGACCTCCACCTCGCCCTGTTCGAGGACTCCCTCGCGGGAGCGGAGATCTCGGCCCCGCCCTGGCACCCTCTCCACATCCTGATGGCCGAGCACCGGGAGATGCTCGCGCTCGCGAACCGGCTCGCCGCCCGCGCCCGGCAGGGGGTACACACCTCCGAGGACAAGCAGGAACTGGAGGAACTGGTCCAGCACCTCGTGAGGTCCGAGAGCCACTACCTGCGGGAGGAGAACGTGCTCTTCCCCTACCTCGAACGCCACGGGGTCGTCGAGCCGCCGAAGGTGATGTGGACCGAGCACGACCGGATCCGCGACCTGAAGAAAGCCGTCGTCAACGAGGCCCCGGCGGGGAAAGGTCTCGCCGAGGCCGCCCTCGCCCTGAGCGAGACCCTGGCCAGCCACTTCCTCAAGGAGAACCGGATCTTGTTCCCAACGGGGCTGCGCGTCATTCCAGAGGGCGAGTGGCCCGAGATCCGGCGCCAGTTCGACGAGATCGGCTACTGCTGCTTCACACCCGCGGCACCGCCGCCACCTACGGCGCCGGGCGCGCCGGTTCCCGCTGCGGCGCCGATCCCGGCCCCCGAGTTCCGGCTGCGGTTCCCGACCGGCGAGTTCACCCCCCAGGAGCTGGAGGCCGTGCTCAACACGCTCCCCGTCGACATCACGTTTGTGGACCGGGACGACCGGGTGCGCTACTTCAGCGCCTCCAAGGATCGGATCTTCGTCCGCACCGAGGCCGTGCTCGGCCGGAAGGTCCAGGACTGCCACCCCCAGAAAAGCGTCCACGTGGTGGAGAGGATCCTTGCCGACTTCAAGGCCGGCCGGCGCGACGTGGCCGAGTTCTGGATCGCCTTCGGGGGGAGGTTTGTCTACATCCGCTACTTCCCCGTGCGGGGCCGCGGGGGCGAGTACCTGGGCACGGTCGAGGTGACCCAGGACATCGGCCCGATCCAGAAGATTTCGGGGGAGCGCCGACTTCTGGACAACTGACAGCCCAGAGGGAGGATAGGATGGGAAGGAGAGAGGAGTTCTTCGCCGAGCGGGAGCGTCTCACCGCGCTCACCCTCAAGCGGGCGAATCTGGTCACGAAGCGGTTCTTCGCCCTCGACGGCGCGGCCTACGACGAGGGGGCCCTCCCCCGGGTGACGAAGGAGCTCCTCGGGCTCGTGGCATCGCTCGTCCTGCGTTGCGACGACTGCATCACGTACCACGTCGTCGGAGCGTGGGAGGCCGGAGCTACCGGAGATCAGCTGATGGAGGCGATGTCCGTTGCGTTGGTGGTGGGAGGATCGATCGTCATCCCCCATCTCCGTCGGGCAGCGGCGCTGTTGGATGAACTGGAGGCAGACGATGAAGCGAGCGGTGATCGAGCTTAGGAGCGGCGTCCACTGGGTGGGGGTCAAGGACTGGGGCCGACGGCTGTTCGACGGGCTGATCCCCCTTCCCCATGGGACGTCGTACAACGCCTACCTCGTGCGGGGAAGGGAGAAGACGGCCCTCGTGGACACGGTGAACCCGGGGTTCGAGGACGAGCTTCTCGCCAAGATCGGCGAGGTCGTGGATCCGGCGCGGCTCGACTACGTGATCATGAACCACGCCGAGCCCGACCACGCCGGGGCGATCCCTGTCCTCCTCGATCGGAGCCCGCAGGCCCACCTCGTCCTCACCGCGAAGGGCGCGGAGATGGCGGTTCGCTACTACCGCGTTCCGCAGGACAGGATGCTGGTTGTGAACGAGGGGGACACCCTCGACCTCGGCGGGAAGACCCTCCGTTTCCTCGACGCCCCGTTCCTCCACTGGCCGGAGACGATGTTCACGTACCTCGTTGAGGACAAGGTCCTGTTCCCATGTGACTTCTTCGGTGCCCACACCGCGGCCGGGGTGTACGACGACGAGGTGGCGGACCTAGCGGTCCGTGCCCAGATGTACTTTGGCGAGATCATGATGCCGTTCCGCAAAGCCGGAGAGCGGGCGATGAGGAAGCTCGTCGATGTTCCGATTGAGCTCATCGCCCCTAGCCACGGGCCGGTGTGGCGCCACCCCGAGCGGATCCTGGGCCTGTACCGGAAGTGGACAGCCGGGGAGACCCTCCCCAAGGTCGTCGTCGCCTACGTGAGCATGTGGGGCTCCACCGAGCGCCTCGTCCGTATCGCTGCCGAGACCCTTCTCGACGCGGGGATCCGGGTCGCCGTGCATGAGCTAGCGCACGTGGACGTGGGCGACCTCGCTGGCGACCTCGTCGACGCGCGGGCGCTCGTCCTCGGCGCGCCGACGGTGCTCGGCGCCCTCCACCCCGCGGCGCTGAACGCAGCGAACCTCGTGAAGGCCCTCCGGCCGCCTCTCAGGTACGCAGCCGTGCTCAGCTCGTACGGCTGGGGAGGCGGCGCCCTGCGTCAGGCGGGCGAGATCCTCGGCCCGACGGGGATCGAGGTCGTGGGAGCGGTGGAGATCCACGGCGCGCCGGATGCGGAAGCCGTGGTCCAGACCGAGGGCCTTGCCCGCGAACTGGCGGCCAAGATCCACTCCCCACCGTCCACTCACCTCCCTGCTGAACCTGGGACCTAGCGCGTCGACGTTCCAGTAGGGTTCGCGGGGGACGCGCCCTGGTGGTGACCGGGGAACGTAGCTCACATCACGGACCAGACGCCCTCGTCCGGGCCGCGGGCTTCCCCGCCGGTCTGCGCAACTGCCATCTTGGTGGGCCCTCCCGCGGCCGAGTATCGGCCCATGTGGATACGAGCCTTCGCGATATGTGCGATCATGGCGGGGCTCGGGGTGGTCGCTCTCGCAGGAAACCGCGCGCCGCGGGCTGAGCCCTTGGTGGTGGATGTCCTCCCGGGCACCCCGACCTCGCTGATGCTCCCCGCAACGGACCCGGATGGGGATACTCTGATCTTCTCCATTCTCGGGGGACTCCACCACGGTCGACTCGAGGGCACGGGCCCCGAGTTGACCTACATCCCCGAACCGGGGTTCGTCGGAACGGATGGGTTCACGTTTGCTGTGGCCGATCCCTACGGGGCACTGGACGTGGGGATGGTCCGGCTGCGGGTGGCCCCGGGAATCACGACCCATTGGATTGGTCCGGAGGCGCGATCGATGCCCAACGTCGGGCTGGCCGACCTCGCCACGCGCCTGGCCAGTGAAGGGGTCCAGGTGTGGTACATCTTCACCCAGGCGGGGGGACCGTTCTCAGCCGGGCAGGAGTTCCCGGTACTCCTTCCGCTGCAGGGAAGCGTGGCGTGGGTGAGCCTGTCCCGGTTCGAGGGGGAGGGGACGGCCCTCCGCCCTGCCTCCTGGGCCTGGGATCCCCGCGGTTGGCTGCGCGTAACGGCACCTACCGCCCCAGGATCGTACTTCCTCACCGTGGTCAAGGGACAACAGGCGTTCTCCTTCCTCGTATCGGTAAAGGGCATCCCGAGCGAAGCGATCCATCTCGCCTCCGCCGGTCTCGCGGAGGAACAAGGAGGTTGGTGATGGGGCAAGGAGTGAGAAGCATCGGACTGATGGGGCTGTTGGCCGTCGCTGTCCTTGGGTGGGGGGCCCAGGTCCCCCTCGCTCCCATGCAGGTCGTGTTCGTTCTGAGCGGCACGCCCACCCCGTTCCTCCTCGGCGAGGGGGATCTCGACCTCCTGTACACCGTCCTCCAGCTGCCGGCCAATGGGGTCCTCGTGGGCATCCCCCCCAACCTCACCTACCTCCCGGAACCGGGGTTCATCGGGACCGACTGGGTGCACTACTTGGTTCAGACGGAGACGGGCGGATGGGACCTGGGAACCGTCCAGTTGGTGGTCCTGGCGCCTGAGACGACGATCGGGCCGTTCGCCTTGATCTCCGAGGGGGAACTCGTCTGGTCCGGACCGACCTTCGCTTGGGAAGGGTACCGGTCCTTGATCGAAGTTCGGGGCCGGTTCTCCTACCTTGAGCAGAGCTTCCGAGCTACTTGGACCGACACCGCCTTCACTTCGCTCGTGAGCAAGACGTCCATCGCGCTGGAGGGGAGTTGGCCCACATCATGGCGTCTTCCGATCACGTCGACCCTCGACTTCGATCCCACGGTGTCGGCCCTTCGCTCGTGGACCGTGGACGCGCGCACGACGGTCCTGGGGGTAACCTGGATCTCCACCTTCTACTACTCGGGTGCTGACCCCCAGACAGCGTCCTACGTTGCGCTTCAGGTTCAGGGGGAGCTGGGCCCGATCACGTTCGACAGCCGAACCACGTTCGTCACCCTCACCCCCACGTTTGGCGAGCAGCGCCTTACCCTGAGGGGGCCATGGCTCTGTGAGGGGTGCCCCACCAACTGGGAACTAGAATTCGTGCAGAACAAGGGCGGGTTTGAGTTCCTCTCCTTCCTTGTCAAGGACATCGAGATCCCATGCCCCGGCTGCGGGAGCATCCGCACGTTCTTCGACGTCAAGGTCATGTTCACTGTGGATGAGAAGAAGCTGGAGCCAACGCTGCGCGTGACCTCGGGCTTCGTTGCCTGTGTTAAGCCGCTCGTGGCCTTGGCGATGCCGGAGACGGGATTCGGGCTGAGTGGTTTCGATCTCTACGGGATGGAGATCAAGTGTGACGTTCCCCCCGGGTACACCCTTCGGCTCCGGACCTCGTTCAACCCCGCCAAGGACTCCGCGGTCACGGGTTCTCAGTTCTTCGAACTGTGGCAGCTCGAAGGGCCCGTGGTTCCGTGCTGTGGGAATCCCGGTCGATTCCAGATCTCCTTGTACTTCAAGCGCGGGGGGGGGAACCTTTTCGGGTTTGGGATGGGCAACTTCGTTCTCTTCTTCCCCGTGTCGCGGGAGGTCCTCGTCAACGTGGGCCTTCGAGTCGGCGAGGTCGACCTCTACGACCCCACGAAGACGTGGGTCCTCACCATGGGCTGGAAGGCTCTGTTCTAGGACCCTGCGCGTCCAGTGAAAAAGGGCCCGGGCAGACGGCCGGGCCCTTCTCTTGGGCGCCTTCGGCGAACCCGCTACTGGCTGGGCACCACCTCGAACGCCACCACACGGAGCAGCCCCTCACCGAGGGAGATCCACAAGCGGTACTTCCCTGGCTCGAGGTCTGCCGTCGACACCTGGAACAGGAAGTTGTCCGTGCGGCCGACGCGCTTCCCCATCAGTGCGCGCGCGATGGTCTCCTCGGGCAGCGCCGCCCCCGCTCCGCCGGCCACCTCATCGGCCTGGGTGAGGACAGCATGCGGAAGGCACGGAACCTCGTCGCAAAGGGCTGGCGCCACCACAGCGATCGTGAGCAGCTCACCACGGCGGACGACCTGCAATGCTTGATCTGAGATATGCCCGATCACCACTGGCTCGTTCGTTGCCCGGGCCGTGGCCACGAGGCACACCTCTTGCGCGTCGAGGCCGTTGATCACAATGTACCGGTTGGGGTCCCAATGTTCGTCGAGATCGGGGAGCGAGGGATCGACCCGTTCCATAGTTGCGAACTGCTGTGCCCCGTAGAGACCGTAACCCGCCGCCCAGCCGTCCCGGTGGGGGTTGTCCGCGTTGGCGGTGTCCACGATCCTCCCCAGCGGATCCACGAGCTCCAGAACTTCTCCTAGGTTGGAGAGCTCCAGGGTGAACGGGAGCGTCACCAGGTCCGCGGGGAACTCCGCCGGATCGACACCTGGGTAGGCCCAGAACAGGATTTGCTCGTTCACGGACCGCGGTGATGCAGTCAGAGCGTTGCCCCCTCGGTCGTGCCCGCAGCTGAGCACCCCTGTGTTGGGCCGCCAGTTGAGTTCATGGTCCATGTCGAAGGGGTTCACCCGTTCCATCGTCGCGTGCGGCAGGGCACCGTCAAGCCCATACCCGGCTGCCCATCCACCGACACCGCTCCGGTCGGCGTTGGCTGTATCCACAACCTTCCCCGTGGAGTCGAGGAGCTCCAGCACCTCGCCCCTCGGATCGAGGGCCGCATGGTAGATCAGGTCTGCCGGTACGTCCCCGATCACCAACTCTGTCCCCCGCTTCAAGAGGTACGTTGACTGGGCGGGGACGGTCCCCCGTAGCTCGACCACCTTCCATGCCTCATCGGCGGGGGTAACAGGCCGGGCCAGCCGCCAGCGCAAGCTCCACCCCGTGAGGTCCACCTCTCGCTCCGTCACGTTGAGGAGCTCGATCCACTGGTCGTCGGCGCTCGCCGGCGTGCCGCCCCACGCGATCTCGCTGATCACAATCGGTCCTACCTCGTCATAGATGAGGTCGGCCTCGATGTCGCTCACCACGTCGTCGGTGCGGCGCTCCATGAGGTAGAACCCGTAGGGGGCAATCGTCCCGCGGAGCGCCACGACCTTCACGTACTGGTCGAGCATCGTCGCCGGCTGCTTGCGCTGCCAGCGGAGGGTCCACCCCGTGAGGTCCAGCGGCTCATCAAACGAACTGTAGAGTTCAATCCATTCGTGCATTGGATCGGCTTCCGTGCCGCCCCAGGCGACCTCGTTGATCACGATCCGCGGGCCAAGGGCGCCGCCTCCACCGGCGATCTCCTCCCCGCAGTCGACCACCATGATCTGGATCCTTCCCACGGCGAACGTGCCGGTGGGATCCGTGACGGTATACGCGATGAAGTCGGTCCCCAGGAAGTCAAGCTGCGGTGTGTACACCACGTCCACCGCCGCGTTGTGCGGCGCGCTGTACTTGACAGCACTCAGGTCTCCGCTCACCGCGCCGTAGGTCGGTGCCCCGATGATCGCGAACGTCAGCGGATGCGACGCCGGATCCGCCGGGTTCAGGTCGGGGTCGCTGCCCCAGAGGGAGAAGGCGAGGGGCGTGTTCCGGCACGTCACCAGAGATAGGCTCTCCGCCGTGGGCGGCTCGTTGTTCCGGACCCAGTTCTTGACGGCGTCCGACCCGTTCAGGCCACCGGACCCGGTCGCCCGCTGCAGCGCCAAGCCTGCCACAGTCATGTCCGCCGTCGCCCGGATGACGACACCACCAGGGTTCGATGAGAACACGGTCACCGAGGCCTGCCCGCCCGTGGTCGACGTGGTCGATGCTGGCACAAACGTAGCTCCGGCGGTGTTGTTGAGAAGCGTGAACACGACCGGCGTTCCATTCGGCACCGGCACCCAGCCTGCTCCGGAGTTGATCTCCACAAGCGCGGTTACGGTGTGGTTCGTGCCTACCGGGTTCACTGACTCCAGCGGGGTCACGCTGATCCTGGCGTCCACGTAGGACTTGGTGGCCGGGGCGCTGTTCTCACCGGACCCGTTTGTTTCCACGGTGAGGGACCCCACCGTGGCCTGGGCCTTCACCGTCACGGTTCCAGGCTGGGTGGCGGTGATCGTCCCCTGAGCCTGGCCGCCGCTCGTTGTCGTCGAGCTCGGCCCCACGAACGTGGCCCCGATCGGGTTCGTGACGAAGCTGCACGTGACCGGGGTTCCATCGGGGGCGGCAACCCACCCCGTGCCGACCACGTACACCTCGACCGTGGCCGTGAACGCGTGGTTCTCGCCCACCTCGTTCGTGTCCGCAAGCGGGGTGAGGCGGATCCTGACCTGGCGGTACTCGTAGATCTTCTCGGCGTCGGGGCCGCTTGGGCCAACCCCGGTCTCGGCGGTCACGGTGCCCGTACCCAAGACGTCCGCTACCGCGTGGACCTTCACCAGGCCTGGGTTCGTGGCGCGGATGGTGACCTGGGCCGTCCCGCCCGAGATCGGGGCGGGGTTCGTGGACACGATCGCGGCGGTGCCGGTGGTGTCCGAGGCGATGGAGAACGTGACCGATCCGCCGTTGGGAGGCACGACCCAGCTCGTCCCGTTCCATACCCGCACCGTTGCCGTGATGACGTGGTCCTCCCCGACCTCGTTCGTGTCCGAGCCCGGGGTAAGGTCGATCTTCGCCTGGCGGTACTCGTAGGACTTGGTGGCCGGGGCGCTGTTCTCACCGGACCCGTTTGTTTCCACGGTGAGGGACCCCACCGTGGCCTGGGCCTTCACCGTCACGGTTCCAGGCTGGGTGGCGGTGATCGTCCCCTGAGCCTGGCCGCCGCTCGTTGTCGTCGAGCTCGGCCCCACGAACGTGGCCCCGATCGGGTTCGTGACGAAGCTGAACGTGACCGGGGTTCCATCGGGGGCGGCAACCCACCCCGTGCCGACCACGTACACCTCGACCGTGGCCGTGAACGCGTGGTTCTCGCCCACCTCGTTCGTGTCCGCAAGCGGGGTGAGGCGGATCCTGACCTGGCGGTACTCGTAGATCTTCTCGGCGTCGGGGCCGCTTGGGCCAACCCCGGTCTCGGCGGTCACGGTGCCCGTACCCAAGACGTCCGCTACCGCGTGGACCTTCACCAGGCCTGGGTTCGTGGCGCGGATGGTGACCTGGGCCGTCCCGCCCGAGATCGGGGCGGGGTTCGTGGACACGATCGCGGCGGTGCCGGTGGTGTCCGAGGCGATGGAGAACGTGACCGATCCGCCGTTGGGAGGCACGACCCAGCTCGTCCCGTTCCATACCCGCACCGTTGCCGTGATGACGTGGTCCTCCCCGACCTCGTTCGTGTCCGAGCCCGGGGTAAGGTCGATCTTCGCCTGGCGGTACTCGTAGGACTTGGTGGCCGGGGCGCTGTTGGGGGAGGACCCGTTCGTGGTCCGCACGACTTGGGTTCCGCCCGTGAACGTCATCGCGACCGTGGCCGACGCCGTGAACACGGCTGGTGAGGGGTGGTTGATCGTCAAGTTCCAGGTGGCGCTCATCCCATCCAAGGCCACCGTTGGCCCACTCAGGCTCACGCTGGACGGACTCGGCATCACCGTGTAGGCCAAGCTCCACCCACTGGGGGCCGCCCCTTGCGCGTACGCCGTGATCAAGAACGTGTGCGGGTCACCCACCTCGTTCGTCGCCGACCCTGGCGTGATCGTGATGTACCCGTCTACTCCCACATAGTGGCTGGGATCCGTATCGCTCACTGTCTGCCCGTTGTAGGTTGTCGTTGCGGTCCCTACGTTCGCGTACTGCCCCGCTTCCGCTACCCCCATCTTCGTCAGGGTCGCGCTCGCTCCCGGGGCCAACGTCGGGATCGTCCCGATCGGTCCTGCCTTATCGTCGGTCACGACCACGTCAGTCAACGTCACGTTCCCCGTGTTCGTCACCTCGTACGTCCAGGTGACGGTGGACCCCGCCAGCACCATCGGCCCCGGCGGCGTATCGGCATCCACCCCGTTCGTCTTCTTCTGGATCGACAGTCTGGGGTCTTCTACCTCGTATACGATGTAGGGCCCGCCAGTCGACTCCCAGCACTTGGAGCCGACCGAGTACAGGTTGCAGTCCCCCGTGGGACATCCACCTGGACTTACCTGATTCCTCCACTCAGCAAACTGCCGGCAAACCCACAACTGATTGCCCGCGACGCTAATCCGGCCAACGTACTGGCCTATGTACGCCCCTTGGGGAAGGTCACCAAACATCCGCCAGACAGTCTGAACGTTCGGGCAACCGCTCGACGCAGAGAAGCCGATTGCGATGAGGACGCAGTATCTGTCAGCAGCGGTCACTTTGAAGTCCACGTACACATCCGCTGAGAGCACGCCGTTGACGTAGCTGACGTTCGCCAGGTAGAGCCGCTCAACGGCCACGTCCTTAGCGTTGCAGTTCCCAATGCAGTAAGGCCAACCCTGTGCCGTCGCTGTAGGCGCCCAAAGGGCGGCGATGGCAATGGCTGAACAGGCAACGGTCAGGACAACCCTGGATGTACCCAGCAAGCACCCTCGATTCGCCATGGTCCCCTCCTGCTTGTGCTTCGGCAGCCTGGCGGCCTACGGGAGGTCCATGGCTTTGCGCCCCCGGATCGCTCCGGGTTTACCTTTTCGGCGTTCTGTACGTCTTGGTTAGCGTGCTTCTAACTTTGGCTGAACCGGCCCTGAATCACCAGGGCCCGCTTTAGCATTGTATCCCGCACCAGACCCTTCTCGACCAGGATCTCCCCCAGCCGTCGTGTTCCGTTGCCCGGTTTCTTCTGCTCTTGGAGAGCCCGTTCGACATCCTGCGGGGAAATGGCCTTCAAGTCCACGAGGATCTCCCCGAGGCGTTTGTTGCGCTCAAAGTACTCCTCGAGAATGGACATGATCACCGCCGACCGGGATTTACGCTCGCGCTCGGCGATCCCATCCACCAGCCCCAACAGGTACTGGTCCTCGCTGTTGTAGTACAACGTCACCTGCACGTCGCTGCCCTCCTTGCTTGCCGCACCCAACGAAAACGGGCTGCCGGCCTTGCCTGGCAGCCCGACTACCCGTCCTGGGTTCGTAGCTTTGCGTCCCCACGTTCCCGTGGGTTTGCCCTTGTCAGGGTTAGTTTACGTTGGTTTGCACTATAAGACGGCTCCTGTCTCCTGTCAAGAGGACATTCGTCCCTAGCGGGCGATCCCTGCCGCTGCTGCCACCCCACGCCCCGCGTTCACCAGGCCCGCCCCGAAGCGCGGGTCAGGGGTCGGTGTGAGGGGGGAGCTGGTGGCGAGAAGGATCCGCGCCGCCTCCTCCGCGCTCAGAGCAGGATTCGCGGACAGGATGAGGGCCAACGTGCCGCTCACGTGGGGGGCGGCGAAGGAGGTGCCGGAGTTCGTGGCCACCCTCCCTCCTGGGAGGAGAGAGACGACCTCGTGCCCGGGGGCCGCCACAGCGACCTCCGGCCCCCACGAGCTGAACGAGGCCAGGGCGTCGGCAGCATCCGTGGCGGATGCGGCGAGAACAGTGCTGTACCGGCCCGGATAGAGGACCTCCGCCCGGGCTTCGTTCCCGGCGATCCCCACCACGATTGCCCCTCGCGATGCCGCGTAGGCAAGGGCTCCTTCCACAACCGCCGGCGGTGTCCCCTTGGCGTACAGGCTAAGGTTGATGATCCGCGCTCCATTGTCGACGGCGTAGCGGATGGCCGCCGCCAGGCGGTCCCAATCCTTGGTCGTGAACAGGCCACGGGAGTCGAGGAACCGCACGTCCATGATCCGCACGTTCGGGGCCACGCCCGCGGCCGTGCCCTCGCTCAGCCGGCCGGCGATGATCCCAGCGACGAACGTTCCGTGCCAGTGAAGCTGCGTGCGCCGGAGGTGGGCTGGAACGTTGTCTCGGAAGTCCCACCCGTAGACGTCGTCCACGTACCCGTTCCCATCGTCATCGATGCCGTTGCCAGGGATCTCGCGCGGGTTCGTCCAGCGCACCGCGGCCAACTCGGGGATCGTCCAATCGATGCCGCTATCGATCACCGCGACGATGACCTCCGGGCTTCCCGTGGTCACCTGCCACGCCTGGGGGGCGTGGATCCGCTCGAGCCCCCACGGGAGGGCCGCCCCAATCAACTGAGGCAGGCCGGTCGCCCCGGCGCCCCCCGCGGGAGCGAGGGGTTGGATCGAGGATCCACTCAACAGGAAGGCGACCAGCACAAGGCCGACCGCTGCTGCCCACCGCCGCTGCGCCCTCGTTGTGCGTTCCATTCGGCAACCCGGCTGTCCGCGTGGGACCCGTGGCTTTGCGTCCCCCCCCTCGCGAGGGGTTTGCCCTTGTCGTGGCACGCCCAAGGCGTAACCACCAGCTTCTAGGGGAATATAAGGGTTTCGGTTGGTCGTGTCAAGCAGGAGATCTTGGTGCGCCAGGAGATCGTTACCAGGCCGAGGGGTTGGTGACGGGGTGGTTGAAAGAAGGCGGTGCTCCTCCTAGGAAAGCTTGGCGACAAGGAAAGGAGGAGCATCGGCAGTGGATCTTGCCTGGGAGGGAAGCGTATGTCATGAAGAGGGAGGCGGCACGGATGAGGCGGGTCGAGACGTACCTGGAGACGGGGAGCGTGGCCGAGACCGCCCGAAGGTGGCACACCTCACGGAACGTCGTCCGGAAGTGGGTCGAGCGCTACCGCGACGATGGAGTGAGGGGACTGGACGACCGCTCGCGTCGTCCCCACCACTGCCCGACCCAGATCGTAGCCCAGATCGAGGCCGCGGTTCTGGAGGCCAAGAAGGCCACAGGCTACGGCCGCAAAAGGCTCGCCTGGTACCTGTGGCGGGAGAAGGGGCTCGCCCTGTCTCCGCACACGATCCGCCACATCCTCCATCGGAACGGGTTCAGGGGGCGCAATGCGAAGTGGAAGACGTTCTACCCTGCCCGGTCACGTCCCGTCAAGTGGTGTAGATTGGGTTCCTCGTCGGTGGTGACGAGCTAGACGGCGATCACCTCCTTCGAGATCCCCAGGGACTTCGCGCTCCTCCGGGGAGCTCCTGTAGAGCACGGCCATCGACCCCAGGCTGAAGTACCGGCGCACGGCCAGCCACTCGTCTCCCTGTTCCTCCAAGACCGCCCCGATCAGCCGCAGGGCCGCCCGCCCGCTGGGGAAGATCCCCACCACGTCGCACCTCCGGTTGACCTCACGGTCCAGTCGCTCAAGGACGTTCGTCGAAAGCTCCGCCGCCTTGGGGTACTTCCCCTCGAGGCTTCGGGCCACCAGCTCTAGCTGCTCCCGCGCTGCCTCCTGGTTCGGCTGAGCGAAGATCGTCCGCACCCATGCCCCGACAAGCTCCTCGGGCTCCCCGCGGAACAAGCCCCAGCAGGTTCCGCATGAAGTGCACCCGACACCGCTGCCAAGACGCCCCACCCAGGACCTCCGACAACGCCTGCCTCAACCCGACATGCGCATCGGAGATCACGAGCTTCACCCCGAAGAGGCCCCGGCCCGCGAGTCCCCGCAGGAACGACACCCAGAACCCGTAGCTCTCCGCAGGTCCCACGTCGAACCCCAGGACCTCCCGCTCCCCGGTCCGGGTCACTCCCACGGCGACCACCGCCGCCATGTTCACCACCCGGCCCCCTTCCCGAACCTTCACCACCGTCGCATCGAGCCACACGTACGGGTACTCGCCCTCCAGCGAACGGTTCCGGAACGCCTCCATCCGCTCGTCCCAGTCGGCACAGATCCGCGACACCTCGCTCCGGGAGATCCCCTCGATCCCGAGGGTCCGGACAAGGTCGTCCACCTTCCGCGTGCTCACCCCGTGGACGTACGCCTCCTGGACCACCGAAAGAAGGGCCTTCTCCGTCCTCCGCCGGGGCTCGAGCAACGCCGGGAAGTAGCTCCCGTGCCGGACCTTGGGGATCCGGAGCGTCACCGTGTCCCATCCCCAGGGCACCCTGCCCTCACGCCACCGGATCTACCCACGCCCTGGGACTCTACCGCTGTGGGTCACGGCAAGCCCGTGATCCGCGGCACCCGGATCATGGTCACGAACATCCTGAGCCTTCTCGCTGGTGGCTACACCTTCGCCGAGATCCGAAAGCACTTTCCAGAACTCGAGGACGAGGACACCACGGCGGCGATTGACTACGCAGCAAGCTTTGTGGACGAACAGGTGATCCTAATCAGCCGACCTTGATCCGGTTCCTGGTTGACCAGAACCTCTCCCCAAGGACCACCGAGTTCATCCGAAGCTCGGGGTGGGAAGCTCAAGACCTGCGCACCCTCGGCATGATGGGTGCCCGCGACGACGAGATCTACGAGTTCGCCGCCGCAGGCGGATGGGTACTCCTGACCTACGACCTGGACTTCTCCCGGAGGGCCGTGGCGGACAGGCGACTGGGCGGCCTGGTTCTGCTGCGCGTTCACCCTCAGACCGTAGAGAATCTGCACCCGGTGATTGAGGACTTCCTGAGGCAGGTCAAACCGCAGGAGATCGTTGGATCGATCGTCACCTCGACTTGAGCCACTGTCGAATCCGCAGGGTTCGCTGAGGGAACCGATGACCTCAGGTTCGTACCGCATGGACGATCGCCCAGAAGGCGTCAGGGTCGAGGGATGCTCCTCCGACTAGCGCCCCGGCCACGTCGGGAAGGCTGAGGAACGCCCGGGCGTTGTTCGGGTTGACGGAGCCTCCGTACTGGATGCGCACCTCTCCACCGCTGGCTCCGAAGCGATCCCGAAGCCAGCTCCGAATCCGGTTCGCCATCTCCTGGGCGTCGGCGGGCTGGGCCGCAACCCCCGTTCCAATCGCCCATACCGGCTCGTAGGCGATCACCAGCCCGTCCGGGTCATCCCCCACGGAAGACAACCCGCGGTCCAGCTGCCGTTCCACGACCTCCCACGCCCGACCCGCCCGGCGCTCGTCGAGGGTCTCCCCCACGCACAGGATCGGGGCCAGCCCGTGGTCGAGCGCGGCGCGGACCTTCCGCCCGACGAGGAGGTCGTCCTCGCCGAACAGCTTCCGTCGCTCGGAATGGCCGCACAGGACGTAGCGAACGCTGAGGTCGGCCACCTGGGCCACCGACACCGCGCCCGTGTACGCGCCCGCTGGCTCGGGATGGGCGTCCTGCGCGCCGAGGGCAATCGAGGTCCCTCGGAGGATCTCCGCCGCCGCGGGGAGAGCCGTGAAGGAAGGGAACACGGCCACCTCCACCCCCGGATCACGGCCCGCGAGCTTGACCAGCCGTTCCAGATAGGCCCTGGCTTCGGGAACCGTCTTGTGCATCTTCCAGTTCGCGGCGATGATCGGGATCCGCATGTTCCCTCCTCTCACGATTGACAGAGCCCATCCTATGGATCTATCATCGCCGGTGCAAGGGGAGGATCGGGGACGGAGAGGCCGTCGTATAGGCCAGGTTGGCTCGCGGCAGTGCTCTGCGCCCAGAGAGTCATCAAAGGGGGAATCATGAGCATGACGATCGGGATCATCGTCGCGGTGGTGGTGCTGTTCCTCGCCAGCGCGATCAAGGTCGTTCGGGAGTACGAGCGAGGGGTCATCTTCCGCCTCGGCCGCCTCGTCGGGGCCAAGGGACCGGGGCTGTTCCTCATCATCCCGCTCGTGGACAAGATGGTGAAGGTGGACCTGCGCACGATCACCCTCGACGTGCCGCCCCAGGAGGTCATCACCCGCGATAACGTTCCCGTCAGCGTGAACGCCGTTGTCTACTTCCGCGTGGTGGACCCCCAGGCCGCGGTGGTGGAGGTGCTCGACTACATCGAGGCCACGCGTCAGATCTCGATGACCACGCTCCGGTCCGTACTCGGCCGGGTCGAACTCGACGACATCCTCGCCGAGCGGGAGAAGCTGAACCGCGAGCTCCAGCAGATCATCGACGAGCACACCGACCCGTGGGGGATCAAGGTGAGCACGGTCGAGATCAAGGACGTGAAGATCCCGAGTGAGATGCAGCGCGCGATCGCCCGCCAGGCGGAGGCAGAGCGGGAGCGGCGGAGCAAGGTCATCAACGCGGAGGGGGAGTTCCAGGCCGCAGCCAAGCTGCGCGAGGCGGCGGCGATCATGCGCGAGGCCCCGGGCGCGCTCCAGCTCAGGTACTTGCAGACCCTGTCCGAGATCTCCACCGAGAACGCGACGACGATCGTGTTTCCGGTACCGATCGAGATCCTCGACGCCTTGCGCGGGCGCACCCAGGGTTGAGGGTCTGCGCGCTGGGCAGCGGCTCCTCCGGGAACGCCCTCCTCGTCGAGGGCCCGGAGGGGCCGCTCCTCGTCGACGCGGGGCTCCCGTGGCGGGAGCTGGAGGCGCGCGCCGCCCGTGCCGGGCTGGGCCTGACGGGGCTCCGCTGGGCCGTCCTCACCCACGAGCACGCGGACCACGTGCGGGGCCTGGACCCCCTCCTCCGCCGCGGGGTCGACATCGCCGCCAGCGCAGGCACGCTGCGCGCCCTGGGGATCGAGGGCACTGTGGTCAAGCCGGGGATCGAGATCGCGGGGATCCAGCTGTTCCCGTTCGCGGTCCCCCACGACGCTCGGGAGCCAGTCGGGTTACGGCTGGAGGCGGACGGCTCGCGGATCGGGATCGCCACCGACCTTGGGCAGATCACGGACGGCATCCTCGCCGCGCTCGCCCCGTGCCGGACTGTGGTCCTGGAGGCGAACCACGACGTGGCCCTCCTCCTCGCCGGGTCCTACCCGTGGCCGTTGAAGGTGCGGATCCTGGGCCCGGAGGGGCACCTGGCCAACGAGGAGGCGGGCCGGGCGATCCGAACCCTGGGCGACAGCGTCGAACGCGTGCTCCTCGCCCACCTCTCCGAGGAGAACAACAGGCCGGCGTTGGCCCTGGAGACGGTGGCGCGGGCGGTGGACGGGTGGGGAGGGCGCCTCTACCTCACCTACCCGGAGCGGCCGAGCGTGGTCATCGGCGCGTAGGGCCGGGCGATCCCGAGGGTGGCCATCCCCCGCACGATCTCCCCCACGCTCGGCACGGCTGTCCATCCGCTCCAGAACTCGGGATTGCGTTCCGTCTGGTACACGACGAGGATCACGTAATCCGGGTCCTCCCAAGGGAAGAACGCCGCCATCCCCGTCGTGACGTGATCGGCGACGTATCCGCGGCCGGGGAGGGCCACCTCGGCCGTGCCCGACTTCCCCCCCACGTCGAAACCAGGGACGGAGGCCGGGCTCCCCAGTCCCACGTTCACCGCGTACCCCAATACCTCACGCATCGTGCGGCACGCCGCGGCGGAGGCGACCTCGCCCCGCACTTCGACCGGGCCGGGGAGGAGGCGCGGCCGGAGGAGACTTCCCCCGTTGGCGAGCGCCGCGAACGCCGCCCCGAGCTGGATCCCGGTCACGGCGATCCCCTGCCCGAACGAAGCCACGGCCAGGTCGAGGGCCGTCCACCGGTCACGGGGGTTCACGATCCCGCTCACCTCGCCGGGGAGGTCGATCCCCGTCTTCGAGCCGAACCCCATCCGCACGATGTAGTCGTAGGTGCGGTCGATCCCCAGCCTCTGGGCCACTTGAACGAGCACCGTGTTCACCGAATCGGCCATCGCTCGCCGGAACGTCATCGTGGGGTAGCTCTGGCCACGCGCGTTTCTCACCGACACGCCCCCGACGAGGATCGGCGAACTCCCGGAGAACGTATCGTCGGGGCTCACGAGGCCCTGATCGAACGCGGCAAGGCCCACCAGCGCCTTGAACATGGAACCGGGCTCGAACACGTGGGTCACCGCCCACGGGGAGAGGAGCTCCGGGTCGGGATGCGCGGGATCGGGCGATGGACCATGGGCGAGGGCGAGGACCTCGCCGGTGCGGGGGTCCATCACCAAGGCGAACCCGCGGTCGGCCCCAGCATAGGTCGCAAGCCCGCGCGCGATCTCCTGCTCACACACCCACTGGATGCGGGCGTCGAGCGTGAGGTGGAGGGGCTTCCCCGCCGCGCCGGGATCCTCCTCCCACAGGTCGTAGAGCTGGCCGCTCGGGCCGCGGAGGAGCCGCACCCGGCGCGGCCGCCCAGAGAGGAGATCGTTGAACAGGAGCTCCATCCCAGCCAGGCCACTCCCATCCACCCCCACGATCCCGAGTACGGCCAGGGCGAGCGGCCCCTGCGGGTAGGCCCGCTTCCAGGTGTCGAAGAAGATGAGGCCCTGGATCCCCAGGCTCTGCGCCCGTCCTTGAATCCTTCGCCCGGCCTCGTAGTCCACGGCCCGGGCGAGCCACGTGAAGTAGGAGCTGCGGTACACCTTGGCCGTTGCCTCGGAGCGGGACATCCCGAGTTCGTCCACGAGGAGGTCGACCAGGAGCTCCGGCTTCGTGACGAGGTAGTTGTCCAAGGCGATCGAGTACGCGGGAACATCGTAGGCGAGGGGAACGCCGTTTCGATCGTAGATTGGTCCCCGCTGGGCGGGGAGCTCGATCACGTCCTCCTGGATCGCTTGAGCGACCGCCGACCAGCGGCGGTGCTCCACCACCTGCAACTGAACGAGGCGGCCCACCACAGCGAGGGCCCCCAAACCCAAGAGCACAAACGCCACCGTGGCCCGCTTAATGGCTCTCCCCTTCGACGACGAGGTAGCGGGTGCGTTCCTCGTCGAACGGGATCATCCCCAGCGCACGGGCCCGCCTGGCGATCTCGTCGAGGGAGTAGGCCCGGTCCACCTGGTAGGCGAGGTCGAGCCTCACCCGCTCCAGTTCCGCAAGCGCGAGGATCGCTTTCGCTCGCTCCGCCCGAAGCCCAGACAGGATCGCCCCCTGCCACAAGTAGAGGAACACGAGGCCGGCCGCAACCACCCCCACCGCGATGAGAAGGGCGATGCCCCCCCCTCGGCGATGGCCGCGCTCCGTCCAGGGCACTTCTCCGGACCGACCCCCCCTCACGCGACGAGGGTAGGGTGGGCGAACGGGTCGGTCAGGGACAGGTGGCCAGGCCGGGGCCGACCTCGCGCACCCGCCCCGCCCGGAGCTTGGCCGATCGGGCTCGCGGGTTACGGGCGATCTCCTCCACAGTGGGGGTGATCGGTTTCTTCGTGAGGGCCTCGAACCGCCCGGTGAGGGCTTCCTCCCGCACAAAACGCTTCACGATCCGGTCCTCGAGCGAGTGGAACGAGATCACGCACAGCGTCCCCCCGGGGGCGAGGAGCCCCAGGGCGGAGGGCAGGGCCGCCCGCAGGGCGCCGAGCTCGTCGTTCACCGCGATACGCAGGGCCTGGAACGTCCGCGTCGCGGGGTGGATTCTGTAGCGTCGGGACTTGTCCCCGACGGCACGGGCCACCAGATGGGCGAGCTCGGTCGTCGTCCGAAGCGGCCGCGCCCGCACGATCGCCCGCGCGATCCGCCGCGCATGCCTCTCCTCCCCGTACTCCCACAGGATGCGCGTGAGCTCTGCTTCCGGAAGGTGGTTCACGAGGTCGGCAGCGGTGGCGGGGCCGCCCGGATCCATCCGCATGTCCAACGGCCCATCGCCCATGAACGAGAACCCGCGCTCCGGGGAGTCGAGTTGGAACGACGACGCGCCGAGATCGAACAGGATCCCGTCCACCCGCGGGGGGGAGAGGGGGAGGAGCAGATCGGGGAGGTCGCGGAAGTTCCCGTGGAGGAGCTGAACCTGACCCGAGAACGGGGCCAACCGGGTTCGGGCCCGCTCGAGCGCCAGGGGATCCTGGTCGATGCCGATGACGCGCGCCCCCCGAGAGAGGAGGGCCTGGGCGTGGCCACCGGTCCCCACCGTGGCATCCACGAACAGCTTCCCCGGCGCCGGGTCGAGGAAATGGAGAACCTCCGCTACCAGGACCGGCTCGTGCCACCGCGCAGGACCGGGCTCGCCCATCCACCCCCTCCCCGTGTGCGCGCAGGCACCTACGGCGCAGGGAAGGAGGGGATGAGATCCACCCACGTGCCCTCCCCGAGCCGCCGGAGGCGGGTCGGGGCTTCCCCCACCGCCGCGAGAAGCCCGGTCGATCCTCAGCGGACCCACAACGCCCCCGCGCTTCCCGGAACGGGGGCGACCTCCCCCGAGGCGAGGTCGTAGGTGAAGGCCTCCTGGATCGGGCGATCGAGGGCTTGACCCACGAACGCGAGCTTCGCTAGGTCGGGGGAGAACGCAGGGGTGAGGGCCGGGGTGGCGATCCTCTCCACCCGTTCCTCAACGAGGTCCACGAGGTACAGGGTCGGCACCCGTTCGGCCTCTGGGCGGACGATCGCCGGCTCCTCGTCGAGGGCAATCGCGAGGTAACGCCCGGTCGCGTCACAGGCAAGCGAGACCTGGGAGAAGAAGAGGATGGTCATCTGGCACTCATCCCCACACATGATCTGCAGGGGAAGCTCCTCCCCCCCGAGGACGGGACGTTCTCCGTCCTCGGGGAAAAGCTCGTACTCCCCCTCGGGCGAGAAGACCACGGCAACCGATCCATCTGGTCCCGCCACGGGGAGGTTGAGGGACCCCGTACACCCGGCGCGAGGGCCGGCACCCCCCGGAGGCCCCCCAGCCGTTTGGCGCGCGCACCGCTTGTCTCGTTCATGAGTCCAGTGTACCGCCGACGGGCGAGACGGCTCCGCCCCCCGTCGCCGCCGCGAATGCCTCCCCCAGCACTTCGATCCCCTCGAGGAGAGCCTCGTCGGTGACGGTGAGGGGGACGAGGAACCGTACCACGTTCCCGTATACGCCGGCCGTGGGGAAGATCACCCCGCGCTTCAGGGCCTCGACTTGGACGCGTTTCGTCTCCTCGGGTGCCGGCTCGCGGGACCTGCGGTCGCGGACCAGCTCCAGCCCAACCATCGCTCCCAGCCCCCGCACGTCGCCGATCACGGGGTAGGTGCGCTCGAGTGCCCTCAGCTCCCGCATCAGGATTTCCCCGATGTGCTCCGCGCGGGCGAGGAGCCCTTCCTCCTCGATCACGTCGAGCACGGCGAGGGCCGCCGCGCACGCCACCGGATTCCCCCCATAGGTGGATCCGATCGAGCCTGGAAGGGGAGCATCCATGACCTCCGCCTTCCCGATCACCGCCGACAGGGGCAGCCCCCCGGCGATGGACTTCGCGACGCAGATCAGGTCAGGCTCGACATCGAAGTGCTCGCAGGCGAAGAACCGCCCCGTCCGGCCGACCCCACACTGGACCTCGTCGGCCACGAGGAGGAACCCATGGCGATCGGCGAGCTCCCGCAGGAATGGGAGGAACTCCGGCGGGGGGACGATGAATCCCCCCTCCCCGATCACCGGCTCCACGACGAGGCATGCCACCTCACGGGGGTCAACGAGCGACAGCAGCCGGCGCTCGATCGCAGACATCGGGATCGGCGACCGGTACGGGTACGGGTAGGGCAGGCGGTGCACATCCGACGCGTATGGCCCGAACCCTGCCTTGTAGGGGATCGCCCTGTGGGTCATCGTCATCGTGAGCAGCGTTCGGCCGTGGAACGCGTTGTCGAACACGAGCACGGCCTTGCGCCCTGTGGCGACGCGCGCGATCTTGACCGCGTTCTCCACCGCCTCCGCCCCGGAGTTGAAGAACGCGCACTTCTTGGGCGCCGGTCCCGGGGCGAGCCCGACCAACCGCTCGGCAAGGGCCACGTACGGCTCGTACGGAACGGCCGTGAAGTCGGTATGCAGGGAAAACTCCGCCTGGTCGCGCACCGCGGCCACGACCTTGGGGTGGTTGTGGCCCACGTTCATCACTCCCCAGCCACCGGAGAAGTCAAGAAAGCGGTTACCATCCAAATCCTCGATCATAAACCCCTCGGCGCGCGCGGCACAGAACGGGGCCAGGGGCACCAGCGGCTTGGCCACGTACCGCTCCTTCCGGAACAGGGCCGCCTTCGACCGCGGGCCGGGGATGTCGGTGACCAAACGAATGTACCTGCGTGCCATCTCTCCTCCTTCACTCGATCTCCACCAGCTCGCCGGGGGACACCAACCGGACCTGGAATGGAAGGTCCATCTTCTCGATCTCGCGAGCGACCTCGCTCAACTCCCCCCGGTAACGGCTGGAGAGGTGGAATACGATGAGCTCCTTCGTGACCCCCGCTTTACGCGCCACATCGAGCGCTTCCCAGATGGTGGCGTGTTTGTACTCCTTCCGGTCCTCCTCGGCAAGGAACGTCGCTTCGTGGCACAGGACCTCCGTCCCCCGCACCGCGGCGGGGCTGAGGGGAACCGAGTCCCCCCCGTAGGAGAACAGGCGCTGGGTGTACTCCTCGGAGATCTCGTCCCGCTTTCCCTCCCGCACGAGGGCCACGATTTCCTCCTGGGGTAGATCACGGAACTCGGCCCGCAGGCGTCGGCGGACCTCGCACACGTTGTACCCAAGCGAGGGCTCTCCCCGGGCGTGGATCGTCCCGAACGCCTCGATGTAGCGCGGCATCCGGCCCGCGAGGAGGGTCACCTGATCCCCGACCTGGAGGGGGATCCACTCCAGGTCGTACTCGAGGTTGCGGTTCGTGCGGGCGAAGTAGTGGATGAGCTCGGACACGAAGTGGCTTCCGGCGGGGTAGTGGATGCGCAGCTCCTTCTCGTGGTCCCCCATCGCGTTGTTGCGGATGTTGATGAGGCCCATCAGGCCGGAGATATGATCGGCGTGGCCGTGGGACAGGAACACGTGCTTGATCGCGAACACGCGGTTCTCAAGACACGAGCTCACCCCCTCCCCGCAGTCGAACAGGATGCGGTCGGGGGCATAGTAGATCCACGTCGAGTACAGGGCCTTCGAATAGATGATCGCTTTCATGACCGCTCAATCCTACCGGACGACCGCGTCCGCCCCCAATCCTCCGCGACGGGATGGGTTCGAAGCCGGGCGGCGAAGGCGATGGACCCGGTGCGGAGGCACGGTACACTTCCCCCGCCATGCTCGATCTCCGGCTGATCCGCAGCGATCCCCAAGGGGTCCTCGCCCGCCTCCAGCGGCGCGATCCCACGCTCGACCTCGCCCCCTTGCTCGCCCGCGACGAAGAGCGGCGGGCCCTTTCCCAAAAGGCGGATGACCTCCGTCGTCGGCAGAACGAGGCCTCGGAACGGATCGCCGCTCTGGGCCGGGACGGCCAGCACGCGGAGAAGGAGCAACTCCTCGCGGCGATGCGCGAGCTCGCCGCGGAGAGGAAGGGAGTGGAGCAGCGCCTGCAAGAGGTCGAACGGGAACTGGAGGCCCTCCTCCTCGCCCTCCCCAACGTCCCCCACGACTCGGTGCCGGATGGGACAAAGGAGGAGAAGGTCATCCTCCGCACGTTCGGAGAGCCCCCCAAGTTCCCGTTCCCCCCTCGCCATCATGTCGCCCTCGCCCACGACCTGGGGCTCCTCGACCTCGAACGGGCGGCCAAGGTCACCGGCGCGCGGTTCCCGATGTACGTCGGTGACGGCGCACGGCTGGAGTTCGCCCTCCTCCAGTGGATGCTCGAACTCCACGTGCGCGAACACGGCTACACCCCGGTCCTCCCCCCCATCCTCGCCAACCGCGCGTCGTTCGTGACTTCCGGCCAGTTCCCCAAGTTCGCGTCCGAGGTCTACGCCTGTCCCGAGGACGAGCTCTTCCTCAACCCGACCGCGGAGGCACTCCTCGTGAACCTCCACCGGGACGAGATCCTCTCCGAAAGCGACCTCCCCCGGCGCTACGTCGCCTACACGCCGTGCTTTCGCCGCGAGGCGGGGAGCTACGGGGAGGAGCAGCGGGGGCTGATCCGCGTCCACCAGTTCAACAAGGTTGAGCTGTTCCAGTACACGACCCCGGACGCCTCCTACGCCGCCCTCGACGAGATCGTCCGCCAGGCGGAGGTGGTCCTGCAGAGACTGGGGCTCCACTACCGCGTCGCCCTCCTCCCGGCGGGGGACCTCGCCCAACAGGCGGCGAAGACGGTGGACATCGAGGTTTGGCTCCCAGCTCAGGGCCGCTACTACGAGGTCTCCTCGTGCTCGAACTGTGAGGACTACCAGGCCCGGCGGGGGAACATCCGCTACCGCCCCACGGATGGGGGCAAGCCTCGGTTCGTCCATACCTTGAACGGCTCAGCCCTCGCCACGTCGCGTCTGTTCGCCGCGCTCCTCGAACAGAACCAGAGAAGCGATGGGACGGTGGCCCTCCCCCCCCTCCTCGTCAACCTCCTCGGACGGGCGACGCTCGGGTGAGTCCGCACCAGGACACCGCTCCGCTCGGAGCGTGGCTTGGGTCACAGACAAACCACGGCGGGATGGGTACCATGGCGCAAGTGGCAACTTCCAAGGAGGGAGATCATGCGTAGGCTGATCGTGCTATTGGTGGCGCTGGCGGCAACGACCAGCGCCTGGAGTCAGGGATGGGTACCCCGCGGGCCGATCTACATCTACGGAGACACCCAGTTCACCTGGGAGAACGGGGTGCTCAAGGGGTCGGGAACGCCGGACGACCCGTACGTGATCGAGGGTTGGATCATCGATGCTCGCGGGCATGACTACGGGATCTACATCGATGGGACGCGGGCCCACTTCCTGATCCGCGATTGCCAGATCCGCTACCCGATCGAGAAGGCGGGGATCATGCTCTCCAACGTGCGCAACGGCCGCATCGAAGGGAACGCCGTGTTCGGCGGGCGAGTGGGGATCCACCTCCTCGTCTCGTCGGGGGTCGTCATCACCGGGAACGCGATCGGGTACTGCGACCACGGGATCGTCCTCGGGCCGGCCGCCCAGGGGAACACGATCTACGGGAACAGCGTCGTGAGCTGCGGGTTCCCCGCCCGCCAGGAGATGCCGGACAACCGGTGGTACATGGACGGCCGGGGGAACCATTGGTCGGATTACCGCGGCCAGGATCTGAACAAGGACGGGATCGGGGATACCCCCTATGAGCTCGTTCCAGACCGGTACCCCCTCCTGGAGCCACCGGTGGAGCTGCCCCCCGAAGCGACCCGCCTGACGACCCTCGACCTGGCGAGGCTCGACGAGCGGGGCGTCGTGGCGCTGGCCCCTGGCACCCTCGTGCGGCTGGTGGCGCGTGACGTGGGAGTCGGCGTGGACAAGATCTTCTACCGTCTCGACGAGGGGCAATGGTTGACCTACGCCGAACCGTTCCCCCTCCCCAGCTGGGCCATGGTGCGGATGGACTACTACGCGGTGGACAAGCTCGGCAACCGCGAGCGGACCAAACAGCTCGTGATCTACCTCGACATCGAGCCGCCGGTGACGCGGATCGTGGCCGGCGACCCGCACTACTACGCCCCGGACGGGAAGCTGTGGATCACGTCCCGGACCAAGATCGAGCTCAAGGCGGACGATACTTCGGGCACCGCCAACATCTTCTTCCGCATCGAGAGCGGGGACTGGCGCTTGTACACAGAGCCATTCCTCGTCCCTGGCGCGGAGGGGCCGCACAAGATCGAGTACTACGCGATCGACCTCTATGGAAACCGGGAAGGGGTCCAGTCGGCGATCCTGTGGAAGGATGACTCTGCCCCATCCACGGAACCATCGACCGGAGGGCAGCCCCCTTTTGAACCAACGCCGCCAGGACCCGAACCTCAGCCTGAACCCAAGCCTGAACCTGAACCCCTGGCGGCGCTCACGTTCCGGATCACCCTCACCTCGGTCTCCCTCCTCGACGATCAGGGGGTGGGGAAGGATTGGACCTTCGCCTATTCGCTGAACGGGATGAGCCACGACGTGCAAACGCCGTCGCTGCCCCTCGTTCTGTACCGGGGGGTGGCGACCGACCTCTCGCTCAGCTTCCGGGTGACGGAGGCTGACGAGGCCCCGGATCGGGGGGAGCACCTCCTTGCCCTCTCCCCACCGTGGACGGTCGCCACCTACGCCCTGGAGATCCCGGTGTACGAGGACAACGACCCCACCGCGGACCAGTGCGCGGTGTGGCAGTTCACCGTGGAGGTCGCGGAGGATCGTTGACCCCGAAGCGGCTCTCGCTTCGCGTGACCAGAACGACGGCGGTCCGCCCCAAGCGGACCGCCGTCCTGTCCGAATCGCCTCGCCCCGGATCGCGATCGATGCGCGTGCTGTTCGTCGCCGCGGAGCTAGCGCCGTTCGCCAAGGTGGGAGGACTGGCGGATGTCGCCGCCGGCCTCCCCCCCGCCCTCGCCCGGCTGGGGGTCGACGTGCGGCTGGCGATCCCCAAGTACCGCGCGGTCGGGGAAAGAGCGCAGGGCCTCGCTCCGACGGGGACCTTCCCCGTGACGGTGGGAGGGGAAACCCGTGCCTGTGACGTGTTCCAAGGGACCCTTCCTGCCAGCGGCGTTCCAGTCTACTTCCTCGGCCATGACCCTTACTTCGATCGGCCCGGGATCTACGGGGAACGAAACGAGGAGTACCCGGATTCGCTTGCCAGGTTCGCGTTCCTGTCGCGGGCCGCGCTCGCGCTGGGGCCGGCCGTCGGCTGGCGGCCGGACGTGATCCACGCCAACGACTGGCACACCGCCCTCGTCCCGGTGTACCTCCGCTCGGGGACGGTGGACCTCGTAAGCCGGTCCGTGTTCACGATCCACAACCTCGCCTACCAGGGCTGGTTCCCGATGGATCAGGTGGAGGCGGTCGGCCTGAACGAGGCGGGCTGCAACCTCGTGGGGCGCGGTGCCCAGATGAACCTCCTCCGGGGCGGAATCCTGGCGGCGGACTGGATCACCACCGTCTCCCCCACCTACGCCGAGGAGATCCTCACCCAGGGAGAGGGGTTGGAGGATGCCCTCCAAGCGAGGCAAGACCACCTCACCGGGATCCTGAACGGGATCGACACCTCGGTCTGGGACCCAAACACCGATCCGCACCTGTGGGTCCCCTATTCGCCCACCGACCTCGCCGGCAAGGCCGCGAACAAGCGGGCCCTCCAGGAGGCGTTGGGACTCGCTCCCACCGCCGCCCCTCTCGTGGGGATGGTGTCCCGGCTCGCCGAGCAGAAGGGATTCGATCTCGTGCTCGACGCGTTCGAGCGGATGATGGCGCTCGGGATCCAGTTCGTCGTCCTCGGGGAAGGGGACGTGCGCTACGCCTCGTTCTTCCGGGATGCGGAGCACCGCCATCCAGGGCGCGTCCGGGCCCTCATCGAGTTCTCCGAACCGTGGGCCCATCGCATCGAAGCGGGCGCGGACATCTTCCTCATGCCGTCCCGGTTCGAGCCGGCCGGCCTGAACCAGCTCTATTCCCTTCGCTATGGGGCAGTGCCAGTGGTCCGCGCCACGGGGGGGCTCAAGGACACGATCCGGGAATGTGATCCGGCACACGACCGCGGGAATGGATTCGTGTTCGTGGAGTACACGGCAGAGGCGATGCTTGACGCAGTAGGGCGGGCGATCCGCCTGTGGCGCACCGACCAAGAGGCGTGGCGGAAGCTCGTGGCGCGCGGGATGGCCGAGGACCATTCGTGGAACGGCCCCGCCCGGCAGTACCGCGCCGTGTACGACCGGGTCGTCGCTTGGTAGTTCCCCGCCCCGCGGAGAGGGCATCTCCACGGGCTTCCCGGGCGGTTGACGCGCGCCTGGGGCGGGCTACACTGTGGCCAATCTTCCGGCTTCTCAGGAGGTGTCCGAAGTGAGATCCCTATTTGCCTGTCTAGTTCTCACCGTCGCAGTGGGGATTGGCACGTGCGGGCAGGTAATCCGCATCGGTGTGGTGGGCCCCATGGCCTACATCCAAGGCGCACACCACTGGTATGGGGCAACCCTCGCCGCCGAGGAGATCAACGCCGCGGGGGGGATAGAGGTCGACGGAACGAAGTACACGATCGAGCTCGTCCGCATAGACTCGAACGAGATGCAGCCTGGTCCGGAAGCAGTGGGCGCGGTGGAACGGGCGATCACGGCGCTGAAGGTGGATTTCCTCATCGGAGGATTCCGCACCGAGGCGATGCTCGCCATGACCGAGGTCGCCGCCGACTACAAGAAGATCTTCCTCATCGCCGGGGCGGCGGACGACGCCCTGCTCAAGGGACGGGTGGACAAGAACTACGACCGCTACAAGTACCTGTTCCGGGTGACCCCAGTCCGATCCACTTCCCTCGCCCGGGTGTCGTTCATCCTCCTCGGGGAGGTCATGGATGCGTTCCGACGCGAGTTGGGGATCGCTGAGCCCAGGGTGGCGATCATCGCTGAGCAGGCGGCGTGGGCGAACCAGGTCGTGACCCTCGTCGAGTTGATGGCCAATGCGCCCTTGCCGTTCGGCCTGGGGGGGAAGCACGTCGGCACGTGGCGACCGTCGGCACTGGCCACGAGCGTCGCCGCCGAGCTGAGCGCGGTCGAGCGGGCCGGTGCCCACATCGTGTTCACCGTGTTCTCCGGACCGGTGGGGGTCGTGTTCGGCCGGGACTGGGGGCGGCTCCAGATCCCCGTCGCCACCGTGGGGATCAACGTCGAGGCCCAGGCCCAGGGCTGGCTCACCGCCACGGGGGGGTTCGGTGCCTACATGGCCACGGTCGGAATCTACGCTGAGGGGGTGGCGGTCACGGAGAAGACCCTCCCGTTCGTGGACTCCTTCCGCACGAAATTCGGCGAGATCCCCCTCTACACCGCTGGCACCTACGATGCGATCTACATCCTCGCCGATGCGATCCGCCGGGCAGGCTCGCTTCAGACGGATGCCGTGATCCAGGCCCTCGAGGTCACCGATTACGTTGCGACCCTGGGAAGAGTCGTGTTCGATGAGCTCCACGACCCGATCTGGGGGCCGGAGCACCTCACCGGGCTCGGTGTGCAGTGGCAGGAAGGCGCACCGCGGGCATTCTGGCCGCGGGAGTGGCAGCCCGACCCAGCTGCCCACCCGGGCCTCGTGGTCGGTTATCCAGGCACGGTCCCGTACCAAATCCCGCCGTGGGTCGTCGACCACTGGCGCGGCGCTGACAAGTAGCGATGGACCCGGCGGGGCCCAGCGGCCCCACCCTCCCCCATGGTCGCCGATATCCTCGTGAACGGACTCGTCCGCAGCGGCGTGTACGCCATGCTCGCCGTGGGGTTCGGGCTCGTGTTCGGGGTGGGGAGGGTGCTCAACCTGGCCCACACCGCGTTCTACATGGTCGCCTCCTACGGGATCCTCCACTTCGTCGCCACCGGGTTGGGGACGCCGCTCGCCGTGTTCCTCACCGCGCTGGGGGTGATCGCCATCGGGCTCGCACTCTACAAGTTCTTCATCGAACCGGTACGGGAAATGGAAGCAACCGTGCTCATCGCCACCCTGGCGGTGGCGATCCTCCTCCAGGAGCTGCTCCTCGTCTTCTTCGGAAGTGAAATCCGCCACGTGCCCGCTGCTTTCCCAGGCTACACCCGCATCGCCGGGGTTCGCCTCGGGAACCAAGAGATGGCGACCCTCGTCCTGGCCGCGATCAGCCTTCTCGGAACGTGGCTCGTCCTTTCGCGCACGCGGCTCGGTCTCGCCATCCGCGCCGCAGCCCAGGACCGCGAGGTCGCGAACCTGATGGGGATCAACGTGAACCGGGTGACGGCGATCGTGATGGCACTGGGATTCCTGCTCGCCTCGCTGGCGGGGGCAGCGGTGGCCCCGCTTCTGCCCGTCGAGCCACGGATGTGGATGCACCCGCTGGTGATCGTCCTCGCCGCGGTGGTGCTTGGGGGACTGGGGAGCCTCAAGGGAAGCGTGATCGGGGCGGTGATCCTCGCGTTTGCGGAGGTGCTGGTGGTGTTCCTCATCCCCGGCGGCTCATACCTGCGGACGGCGATCGCGCTCCTGATCATGGTCTGCGTGTTCCTGATCCGCCCGGAGGGCTTGTTCGGGGCGGGCGCCACGGAGGAACGGTAACGTGTACCACCTGCGGTCCCTCATCCGTCACCTGCGGGTAGAGGTTCTCGTCCTCCCCAGCCGCGTGATCGCGCTCGTATTCGTGATCGGATTGCTCCTCTTCCCATTGCTCACCCAGGACCCGTACCTGCTGCGCATGCTCATCCTCGCGTCCCTGTTCTCGATCTACGCCGCGAGTTGGGATCTCCTGGCGGGGTATGCGGGTCAGATCAGCCTGGGACACGCCCTGTTCTTCGGGGTGGGGGCGTACACGACGGCCCTCCTCGGGCTGCACCTGGGTCTCCATCCGTACCTCACCGTTCCCCTCGGCGCGATCGTGGCAACCCTCGCTGGCCTGTTCGTCGGCGTGCCCTGCCTCCGCCTGCGGAGGCACTACCTGGCCCTGGCCACGCTCGCCTTCCCCCTCATGCTCACCGGGATCGTGTTCATGTTCCCCAACTTCTCCGGGGGGGAGGGTGGGATCTGGCGCATCGGCCGGCTCGCCTCGACGCGGGTTGGGGAGTACTACCTCATCGTGGGAGTGATGCTCGTCGCCGTGTTCTCCCTGTGGCGGATCGCGGGCTCACGGGTGGGGCTGATCTTCCACGCCATCCGCGAGGACGAGGTGGCCGCACGGGCCCTCGGGATCAACACCGTGCGGTACAAGCTCTTGGCGTTCGCGATCTCGGGGTTCACCGCCGGCGCCGCGGGAGCACTGTATGCCCACTTCGCGCGCATCGCCGGCCCGAGCAACCTCGACCTGTTCATGTCGTTCCAGCCCGTGATCTGGACGATCTTCGGTGGCGCGGCGACGATCTACGGCCCGGTGACCGGCGTGTTCGTCCTCTACCCTCTGCTCGATTCCCTCCATGTCCTCCTCCCCCAGTACCGGATGCTCCTCTTCGCCCTCCTTGTCCTGTTCATCCTCCGGTTCATGCCGCAGGGGGTTACGACCTGGATCCGCGATGCGATCGAAACAAGCTGCCCCAGCTGCCGGGTGCGCAACGCGGCCACCCGTCGGTCCTGCCGGGCATGCGGGACCCCGCTTCGAAACTAGAGGCCGAGGTACGACCGGCGCACGACCTCGTCCCCGAGGAGGTTCTCGGATGGCCCCTCCGCGACCACCCTCCCCTGGGAGAGGACGTACCCCCAGTCTGCCATCGCCAGAGAGGTCGCGGCATCCTGCTCCACGAGGAGGACGGCAATCCCCATCTCCCTCACCTCGCGGATCCGTTCGAACAAGGGCTCCTTCACCAGCGGCGCGAGGCCGGTCGAGGGCTCGTCGATGAGGAGGAGCCGCGGTCCCCCCATGAGGGCACGGCCAATGGCGAGCATCTGCTGCTCGCCGCCGGAGAGGGTTCCCGCCCGTTGACGACCGCGGCTCCGCAGGATCGGGAACAAGCGGTACACGTCGGACAGTCGTTCCGCGATCTCACGCCGGCTCCGCACGAGGTACGCCCCGGCGAGGAGGTTCTCGCGCACGGTCATCTCCCGAAACGGCCGCCTTCGCTCGGGACACAAGATCAGTCCCCGCGCCGCGATCTCGTGGGGAGGAAGGTGGTCGATCCGCTCCTCGCGGAACCACACCCGCCCCCCCATCCGCACGTCCTCGTGCCGGAACGCGTGCTGCTCCCATCGCACCAGTCCCGCCAGCGCACGGAGGAGGGTCGTCTTCCCTGCCCCATTGGCCCCGACCACGCTCACCAACTCCCCCTCCCGCACCTCCAGCCCCACATCGTGGAGGATGAGCGCAGTTCCGTAGGCGACGGAGAGCTCGTGGGCTTGGATCGCCTGCCGCACTAGAACGCCTCCCGCACCGGCGCCTCCACCCGCCCGAGGTAGGCCTCGATCACGCGTGGGTCCTGGACCACCAGGTCGGGAGGCCCGTCCGCGAGGAGCTCCCCGAAGTGCATGACGAGGATCCGGTCGGCGATCCTCATCAGCTCAGATAGCTTGTGCTCGACGATGATCATCGCGCACCCCTCGCTGTGGAGGCGCCCGAACCGTCCCCCCTTCCGCAGGCGATGGATCGAGTTCGCAAGGAGCCGGGTCTCCGCCGGCGTGAGGCCAGCGAACGGTTCGTCAAGAATGAGGAGCTCAGGCTCGGTGGCGATGGCCCGTGCGATCTCGAGGCGCTTCAGGTCCCCCTGGGACACCGCCCCGGCGGGGGTCAGCGCCAGATCGGAGATCCCCACGAACTCCAGGGCCTCCAGGGCCCGCGCTTCGACGGTCTTCACCCATTGGCCTTGGCGGGTCACGCGCGGGTTGTAGAGGCCGACCATGACGTTGGCGATCAGGGGGAGGCGCTTCATCGGACGGCTGTTCTGAAACGTCCCCGTGATCCCGCCGACGACCCTCTTCCAGGTCGGCTCGCGCGTGATGTCCTTCCCCTTCCAGAGGACCTTCCCGCTATCAGGGCGCAGGAGCCCCATGATCATCCGCACCACCGTCGTCTTCCCCGCCCCGTTGGGCCCGATCAGGCCCACGATTTCCTGGGGGTGAACAGAAAAACTGGCTTGGCGCACCGCCTCGAGCCCCCCGAACCGCTTGGAGAGGTCCACGACCGCGAAGAAGCGCTCCATCACAATCCCTCCAACTCCTCGCGGAGATCCCGCCGCGACACCTTGCCGACATCCGTCTTGGGAAGCTCGGAACGGAACTCGACCAACCTCGGAACCTTGTACGGAGCCAGCTTCTCCTTGAGGTAGTCGCGGATGTCGGACTCCGTCACCCGGCCCCGGGCCTCCGGGCGGAGGACGACGTACGCCTTGGGGTACTCACCGACCTTGGGGTCCTTCACCCCGATCACCCCCGCCGCCTTGACCATCGGGTGGGCGGCCAACACCTCCTCGATCTCCCGCAGGAACACCGAGAACCCGCGGTACTTGATGAGGTCCTTGGTGCGGGCGTAGTAGTGGAAGTACCCGTCCTCGTCCATCCGCACGAGGTCGCCCGTCCGCAGCCACCGCTTCCCGCCCTCATCCACGAACGCCCGCCGGTTCTCTTCATCCCGCCGCCAGTACCCAGCGGTGATGTTGGGACCGGTGAGGATGAGCTCCCCCACCTCCCCCACGGGAAGGAAGGCCCCCGTGTCGCGGTCGATAACCGCGGCTTCCACGTTTGGAAGCGGAACCCCAAACGACCCCCGCTTGATGCGGCCCGATGGGTTGACATGGCTCACCCCCGCCGTCTCCGTCATCCCGAACCCCTCGAGGATCGCCTTCCCCGTGCGCTGTTCCCACACGCTTGCCGTCGTCTCGGGAAGCGCGTCAGCTCCGCTCACAACGAGTTTCATCCGCCTCCAGTTGACCCACGTCGTCTTGGGGTGGTTCTTCAGGACCTCGTACAGCGCCGGCACCCCGTAGAAGACGGACACCCCTTGGCGCTCCATGGTGGAGAGGATCTGCCCCAGGTCGAGGGACGTGAACAGGACAACGGTCGCCCCGAGGGTCACCCCGATGAGGAGGATCGCGACCTGGCCGTAGATGTGGTACAGGGGGAGGGCCGCCGCCACCACCTCCCCCCCGGCGGTGAGCTCGGGGAAGAACACGCGCAGCTGGGTGGCACACGCGACGAGGTTGGCGTGGGTGAGCCGGACCCCCTTGGGCTGGCCCGACGTCCCGCCCGTGTAGGGGAGGACAGCCAGGTCCGCCACGGGATCGAGGGGGGCAGGAGGAGATGTGGCCGAACCCCCACGGAGAAGCTTCTGGAACTGGTGAATCCCCGGGCCCTGGGAAAGCGCCGGTTTCTTCGCGAACACCCCTTTCAGCGTGGGCAGGTACTCGTGGGCCCCGGTGATGACGACCGCCCGCATCTCCACCTCTGCCCGCTCGAGGTTCGCGTAGAGGAGGTCCTGACACACGATGTACTCCGCACCGCTGTCCTTGAGCTGAAACGCGAGCTCCGAGCTCGAGTACACGGGGCTCACGGGGACCACGACTGCCCCCACCCTGAGGATCCCGAAGTAGGCGATCACGAACTGGGGACTGTTCACGAGGTACAACGCGACACGGTCACCCTTCTCGACGCCAAGACGCCCCAGGCCGGCCGCGAACGCGCCCACCTGCTCCCGGAGCTCACGGTACGAGAGGTTCGTCCCGTAGTAGTGAAGCGCTGCCCTGCGCGGGAATTCCTGGGCGGCGTGATCGAGCAAGTTCCACACGGGCGCGGCCGGCGTATCCACCCTCGGCGGAACACCCTCCGCATAGTGCTGCACCCAAGGTCGCTCTGTGTAAGGGTTCTCTCCGCTCATGTCACCGCCTTTGGTTCAGCGTAGCGCACACAGAAACCGCACTTGAGGGAACAGATTATAGGTCCGATCCGAGGGGGATCAAGAAGCGGCAATCCGTCCGCGCGCGGGAACCGCAGCCCCTGCACCGATGCTGACCTTGAACACAGCCACCCACCGAACCCCTGTCTCACCCGCTGTCCCGCGCGGCGTGCACCGAGCCAAACACACGCATCACCTCGGCGATGTGTTCGTCGTTGTGCGTCGCCATGTAGCTCGTCCGGAGCAGGCACCTTCCCTCCGGAACCGCAGGCGGCAGAGCGACGTTCGTGTACACTCCCGCCTCGAACAGCTCCCTCCACAGCATGAGCGTCTCCATTCCTCCCCCGACCACGATGGGGACAATGGGGGTCTCGCTGGCCGCCGTGTCAAATCCCAACCTACGGAGCGAACGCCGCATCCGGTCGCCGAGCTCGTTGACGCGTGCAACGCGCTCCGGTTCTGACTCGAGAATCCGCAGCGCCGCGAGCGCTGCCGCCGCGCTTGCCGGGGGAAGGCTCGCACTGAAGATGAGCGAACGAGCTCGGTGCTGGATCCAGTGGATCGAGGCCTCGTCGCCAGCGATGAACCCGCCCACCGAGGCGAGCGACTTGCTGAACGTGCCCATGATGAGATCCACCGCCTCGGTGACCCCGTGGTGAGCCGCGGTCCCGCGGCCACCTCCGGTGACCCCGATCCCGTGGGCATCGTCCACCATGAGCCGCGCCCCATGGCGACGACAGCAGTCGGCAATCTCCCGGAGCGGGGCGATCTCCCCGCTCATGCTGAACACCCCATCGACCACAACGAGCCGACCCACGTCCCCTGGGCAGGTCGAGAGCACCCGATCGAGGTCGGCGACGTCGTTGTGCCGGAACCGCCGCATCTCCCCGAGCGAGAGGCGGCACCCATCGAAGATGCTCGCGTGGTCCTCCTTGTCGCAGACCACGACGTCGTTCCGGCCCACGAGGGCCGAGACCGCGCCGAGGTTCGCCTGGTAGCCCGTGGCGAACACGAGCGCCTTCTCCTTGCCCACGTAGCGGGCCAGCCGCTCCTCCAGCTCGAGGTGGAGCGCCAACGTGCCGTTGAGGAATCGCGATCCCGTGCAGCTCGTCCCGTACCTCGCGAGCGCGTCCGCCGCGGCCTGACGGACGCGGGGGTCGGTGGTGAGCCCGAGGTAGTTGTTCGAGCCGATCATGATCAGCCGCCGGCCACCAATGACAACAGTTGTCCCCTCCGACTCCTCGAGCGGGATGAAGTAGGGGTACAGGCCCTGGGCCTGGGCGGTCCGCGGGTTCGTCGGATAGCCCAGCCGCTCCGCGTACGCCGGGTCGGTCAGGAATCGGCGGCACTTCTCTAGGAGATCCATATCGGGGAGACGCTTCTAGTGGACACCGTAGTAGCGCATGATACCCCATTCGAACAGCCGGCCAGGGAGGACGCCGCGGGCAACCGCGGCCAGCCGCTGAACAGGGTTTCCCACCGTGTAGCGCAGGCGCGGGCTCGGGTGCCGAAGGACGCGCAGGATGAGCCGCGCCACCACCTCCGGACTTCCCCCTCCCGTCTCGTCCTCCTCGATCCGCTGGAGGGCCCGGATGAACCGCTCGCGGTAGGCCCCGTTCGTCTCCGACAGCGCCGTCCGCTGACGGTGCGCCGTGAACCCCGTGCGGGTATCCCCAGGTTCGACGAGAACGACCTTGACCCCGAACGGCTTCACCTCCATCCGCAGCGCCTCGGTCATCCCCTCGAGGGCGTACTTCGACGCGCTGTACAGGCCCTGGAACGGAAGACCGATCCGACCGCCGAGCGACGAGACGTTGACGATCGTTCCCGTCCCGCGGGCGCGAAAGTGGGGCAACACCGCCCGACACACCCGCAGCGCGCCCAAGAAGTTCGTCTGGAAGAGGTCAAGGGCCTCCCCAACCGTGGTGTCCTCCACCGCCCCGGCGATGCCGAACCCCGCGTTGTTGACCACCGCATCCAGCCGGCCGGCCGCAGCCACGATCCGCGCGACCCCGTCGCCTACCGCTGCCCCATCGCGGACGTCCATCTCCTGCCACGTCCAACCGGCCGGTGGATCGACGGGCGCCGAGCGGCTCGTCCCGTGCACAGTGAACCCACTCCGTGCCAGGAGATCGGCGCACGCCCGCCCGATCCCGGACGACGCCCCGGTCACCAAGACGACCTTCCCCTCTGCCGCTTCTCGTGCCATAGCCCTCCGCCCTTTCCCCGCTCCACCTTGCCGAGGAGCGTAATGCTCATTACGATACCCACGGAGGCGGTTTATGGGCAAGCGAGAAGTGCTCGACAACGTCTTGAAGCAGATCCAGAAGTCCTACGGCGAGGGCGCGATCATGTGGCTGGGGGAGAAGCCAGACACCACCGGAGTAGACGTGATCCCCACCGGATCGTTGGCCCTTGACATCGCCCTCGGCGTAGGTGGGGTTCCGCGGGGCCGGATGGTGGAGATCTTCGGGCCGGAGGCGTCAGGGAAGACGACGCTTGCCCTCCACATCGTCGCCGAGGCCCAGAGGCTGGGGGGGACGGCGGCGTTCATCGACGCCGAGCACGCCCTCGATCCCAGCTACACCCGCGCGATCGGGGTGGACCTCGACCACCTCCTCCTCTCCCAGCCGAGCTCGGGCGAGCAGGCCCTGGAGATCATGGAGCAGCTCGTCCGCTCCGGGGCAGTGGACATCATCACCGTGGACTCGGTGGCCGCGCTCGTGCCGGAGGCCGAGCTCCAGGGACAGATGGGCGATGCCCAGGTCGGGCTCCAGGCCCGGCTCATGAGCCAGGCGATGAGAAAACTCGCCGCGGCGATCTCCCAGTCGAAGACGGTGGCCATCTTCGTGAACCAGATCCGGTCCACGATCCAGTCCGGTCCGTGGGGACCGGGGACGACGACGTCTGGCGGCCGGGCCCTCAAGTTCTACGCTTCGGTGCGGATGAACATCTGGGCCGAGGGGAAGATCGCCGAAGGCGACGACCGGGTGGGGATGAAGGCCCACGTGCGGGTGGTGAAGAACAAGGTTGCCGCCCCGTTCCGCGAGGCGACGTTCGACGTGATCTACGGCCAGGGGATCGTCCGCGAGCGGGACGCGATCAACTGCGGGGTGGACCTCGGCGTGATCACCCGCTCCGGCTCGTGGTACTCGTTCGGAGACACCCGCCTCGGCCAGGGCCTGGCCCAGGCCGCCCAGTTCCTCCGCGACAACCCGGACATCACCGACCAGATCATCCGTGCGGTCCGGGAGAAGGCGGGCCTCCCCGAGCCCCAAGCTCGTGAAAGCGAGGGATGAGAGGGCGGCGTGGGCGTACGCGGAGCGCCTGATCGCCATCCGGCCCCGGACGGTCGCCGAGCTGGAGAGGCGGCTTGTGAGCAGGGGGTTCGCCCCTGACCTCGTCCGCCGTGTGGTGGACAGGGCCCACGCCGCTGGCCTCGTGGACGATCGTCTGTTCGCCTGCCTCTATGCCGAGGACCGGCTCCTGTCGCGGCCCTGTGCGCGGCGGTTGATCGTGAAGGAACTGCGGGACCACGGGGTGGACGCCCCGCTCGCGGAAGAGGCGGCCCAGGCCGCGTTCCCCGAACTACCCGAAGAAGAGCTCGCCCACCGTGCCCTCGTCGCCCGGCTCCCTCTGTGGCAGGGCCTCCCCCGCGACGCCGTCGAGCGCCGGGCCGCGGCGTTCCTCCTCCGCCGCGGGTTCGCCCCCTCCCTCGCCAAGGCAGTCATCAAGGAGACGCTGCACGTGGGTCGCTCCCTCACCGCAGAGAACGCCGAGGAGGCCACGGAGTAGCGTTCCGCCCGACTCCACACTTCCCGGTTCCTTCTGCGGCACCCGCGCACTCAGCGGTACGGAAGTACGATTTCGGGTACGGTTGAGGTGTGCGATGAATGAGAGGGAAGGGACCTTCCGGATTGGCTTGGGGATTGACTTTCACCGGTTCGATCCCCAGCGCGCACTCGTCCTCGGCGGGGTGGAGATCCCCTACGACTGCGGACTGGCTGGCCACTCCGACGCCGACGTGCTCCTCCACGCGATCTGTGACGCCCTGCTCGGGGCCGCGGCCCTCGGCGACATCGGAGGGCACTTCCCGGTCGGGGATCCCGCGTACACGGGGATCTCCTCCCTTGAACTCCTCCGCCGCACTGTGTTCCTACTCGACGGTGCGGGGTACGCCCCCCACCAGGTAGACGCGGTGGTTGTTGCCGAGCGGCCGATCCTTGCCCCTCACGTCCCGGCGATGCGGGAGCGGATCGCCGCCGCGCTTGGGATCGAGCAGTCCGCGGTGTCGGTGAAGGCGACGACGTCCGAGGGGATGGGCGCCCTCGGCCGCGGCGAGGGCATCGGCGCGTGGGCCGTGGCCCTCATCCGAACAGGCGGCGGAGGTCCTGGAACGTGATCAGGATCAGGACCCCGATCAAGATCGCGAACCCCGCGGCGTGGACCGCCATCTCCACGCGCGGCGAGACCTTGCGTCGGGTCACGATCTCGTAGAGCGCGAACGCCATCCGTGCCCCGTCGAGGGCGGGGAACGGGATGAGGTTGAAAAGCGCAAGGTTCAGGCTGATCACGGCCACGAGGAGGAGGAGAACAAGAGGCCCCGCCCGCACCCCTTGCCCGAGGACAGTCGCGATTCCTACCGGGCCGGTGACGGCCTCCCCGGCGGGGATCGAGCGGGTCAGAAGCCCACGGATGGCTGTCACGAACCCGACCATTGCGCCCCCAATCTCCTTGAAGGAGAGGGCCACACCCTCCCCGGCCGCCGGCCGCTCGTAGACGGGGGGGAGCGTCCGGAACGAGGCGTCGCCGAACAGACCCTCGGCGGAGTCGGGCAGCGGCAGAGCAAGGGGCGCGCCGCCCCGATCGACCGTCGCCTCGCGGCACCCATCCAGCCACCGCGCGTAGAGGTCGAAGAACGACCCCACAAGGTCACCGCACGCGGACACGATCCGGTCGCCAGGGAGGAACCCCGCGCGCAGCCAGGATCCGCCCGCGGTCACCTCCTCGATCTGGGCCAGGATGAGCTGAGGGAGGAAGTACGCCCCCACAAGGTACCGACCGTCCTCTTCGGAGAACACCGGGACCACGGTGACGTCCCTCTCCTCGACTCCGCGACGGATGCGGAAGGTCACCGGCGCGGGAGCGACGGCGCGGATCGCTGCCCCCACGTCGTCGGTCGCCCACGCGGAGCGACCGTCGATCGCGACGATCACGTCACCGACTTCAAGAACCTCCGCGGCAGGCTTCCCCGGGACGAGGCCCGCCACGAGGGGCCGGGGGAGGCCGATCCCGAGAATCGCCCCCAGAACGACGGCCACGGCAAGGACAACGTTGGCCACCGGCCCGCACAGGGACAAGACAAACCGCTTCCAGGCCGGCTGGCCGTAGTACGTACGCTCGAATGGAACATCGGCCGCGGCCTCTGCTTCCCCAGCAAGGCGCACGAACCCACCCAACGGGAACGCCCGCACGCTGTACCGCGTCTCTCCCCGCTTGCGCGTCCACAGGGATGGGCCAAACCCAAGGGCGAACTCCTCGACGGCGATTCCGAGGAGCTTGGCAGCGACGAAGTGCCCCCCCTCGTGGACCCCGATGAGGAACAGGATCGTCCCCACGAACACGAGCAGCGTGGTCACAGCCGCCGTGCCTCCACGACCAGGACCTCGGTGGCATCGGGCATGACCCGATGATCGTCGCTTGCGCGCACCCCCACCACCCACGCGATCCCCCGTCCGTCGCAGAGGAGGGGCCACCGTGCCCGTTCCCAGCGCGGGATCCGAGCCTCCATGAGGAGGTCGCCCACCCGCTTCGTGCCCTCCATCCCGAGCGGCCGCAGCCGATCCCCAGGGCGGGGCGGGCGCACGACGAGCGGCGGGACGATCTGGCGGAGGTCGAAGTAGGCAACGAACGGACCCGGCGGATCGAGGACCTCCGGGCGCGGCCCTGGGGACAGATGAAACGCCCACCCCAGGTCCTCGATCCTCACCTCCCCCGCGCGGGGGAGCTCCCATGCCCGGTCGGAAAAGGGCGAGCCCGCGGCCGGGCCGAAGGAGAGGACTCCACTTCCGATCCGAGCGGAGACCCCGCCGGGGAGATGGACCTCTCCCCGCCCCACGCCCACCCCCGCCAGCACTGCGGTAACGTGATTCTCCTCCAGGATCACTCCGGCGCGCTCGGCCGCCCGGCGTACGACGAGCGCTTGGACACTCCGCGGAAGAGCACACAGGAGCCCAAGGTCGAGGCCTCGCTCCCGCGAGACCTCGGCTAGGACAAGATCAGCGGTCCAAGTCAAGGCCTCCTCTGCCGCGGAGAGGAGCCCTGCCGCCCGGGCGAGGGCTTCCTCGGCCTGGGGGTTGAAGCGGGCAAGGAGCGGAAGGACCTCCAACCGGATCGCGTTCCGCGCCAGGTGGCGGTCCGCGTTCGTCGGGTCGTCGCGGAACGGGATCCCTTCCTCTCGGCAGAACGCCCGGGTCTCCTCGCGGGAGACGAGGATGAGGGGCCGCACATAGAAGGACGTCGTCGGAGCGATCCCCCT
Organism: Candidatus Bipolaricaulota bacterium; assembly: GCA_014360985.1. Classification (GTDB taxonomy): domain Bacteria; phylum Bipolaricaulota; class Bipolaricaulia; order Bipolaricaulales; family Bipolaricaulaceae; genus Bipolaricaulis. The sequence continues at coordinate 22,563 of JACIWK010000006.1, read as the reverse complement.
GAGCCCGCGCGGCCCGGCCCCGCGCAAGAGATGGAGGAGAACGGTCTCCGCAACATCGGTCCGCGTGTGGCCGAGGGCGATCCTCGTCGCGGCGGCCTGGCCCATGGCGCGCTCGAGGAACTCCCGCCGGACGACGCGGGCCACCTCCTCGAGGTTGCCCCCCTCCGCCCGGGCCCGGGATGGCACATCGACCCGCTCGTGGAAAAGTGGTAACCCAAGCTCGCCTGCCGCCCGCCGGACCACGGCCAGGTCCTCTCCCGTATCGGCCCGGATCCCGTGGTCGAGGTGGGCCACGGCCAGGGAGAGGGCGAGCTCGTCCCGCAACCGGTGCAGCGCGTGGAGGAGGGCCATCGAGTCCGCTCCCCCGGATACGCCGACGAGGACGCGCTCCCCCGGCTGAAGGAGCCCGTACCTCCCGATCGCCTCCCGGACCTTGTCCAGCATCGCCCGCATTGTGAGCCCACACCGCGATGGGTTCCACCGCCCCTCCTCCGCTATGATCGGTTCGTGGAACTGGCCGCGTTCCTGTGGGCAGTGGGCGATGTTCCGGTGGCCATGGCGGGAGGCGGGGACATCGTCCTCGGCCCCCAGCCATGGCTCCTTCTCCCCGCGGGACCGCTCCAGGTCTTCGTCGGAGCGGGAGACCCCCCATTGCCGGACGGATCCACGTCCTCCGCGGACCGTGGGTCGCCTGGCTCGACCTCCCCCCGCCGCGGCTCGCCCTCGGTCGGGCGATCGGTCCGGCGTGGCTGGCCCTCGTCCGCGGCCTCGGCGACCTCAACCTGGCGTGGGAGGCCATGGCTTCGCCACATCTGACCGTGTTCGGGAGCCTGGGATACGAGGGCGGCTGTGGGTTCCGCGTCCGGTGGAGCCGGTGGTGGGCGGCGGCCCTCGTCCACCGCGGAGGGCTGACCCTATGGTGTGGGGCCTACTTCTAGCGCTGGCCCTCTCGGGCTCGGCGTGGGGTTGGGAGGTCACGATCGCGTTCACGAACGACCTCCACGCTCGCCCCGCCCAGCTCGCGCCCTCGCTCCGTCCCTCAGCCAGGCTGACCTCATCTTCGACGCTGGCGACGCGTGGGAGGATACGCACCGGGCGACCGGAGAAGCCGAGGCGTGGGCCACCCTGACCATGATGGTCGAGCTCGGTTACGACGCCATGGCCCTCGGAAACCACGAAACCTACCTCGGACCCCGTCTGCTCCGGGGTCTTGTCTCCGCTGCCCCGCTTCCCGTGCTGGCCACGAACCTCCGCAGCGATCTTCCCACCCAGCGCTCGGTCCTGATGGAGGTTCGCGGGGTGCGGATTCTGATCCTCAGCGTGCTGTGGGACCTGGCGCTCGTCTGGCCGGGGTGGGAGCTCGACGACCCGTTGGCGAGCGTCCGGGCCATGCTCGCCGAAGCGCCAGCTCACGACCTTTTCATCCTCCTCGGGCACATGGAGTTCGATCGGGCCCAGGCCCTCGCCGCGCACCTGCCGGAGTGCAACCTGTTCATCCTCGGGCACAACCACCGCTTCCTCGAGGAGCCGACCTGGGAGGGCAGCATGCCGATCGTGCAGGCCGGCCAGCACGGGGAGGCGGTGGGGCTGGTCAGGCTGAGCGAGGACGGCCTGACGAGCTACGAGCTCGTGCGGACCCCCTGCCCGCGCCGCCGCGCCGCCGTCCCTCCGCCCCATCGCGCTCCTTCTCCTCCTCATCCTCTGGCCCCGACGGTGAGCGAGGTGGCCCCGCGTCGCGGCCCAAACCGATGAACTTCCCTAGGTAGAATCACGTCCGTGGGGGAAGAGTGGTCGTAATACCGAACCGTTGGGAGAAAAACGCCGAAGATTGGGCATCCATCGGCGAGGCCTTGCCCGAGGGAGCGTTCGATGAGGTCGTCCTCCTCCCGGTGGCAGCCTCGACGAACGACATCGCCCGACGCAAGCTCGACACCTGCGATCGGGTGTTGGTGCTAGCGGAATCGCAGACGAAGGGACGAGGGCAGGGCGGGCGGCGGTGGGAGTCACCCCGGGGTGGGCTCTGGTTCAGCCTCGGCCTGCGCGAGGCGCAGGGCAACCTCTCCCTCGTCCCCATCCTGACCGGCGTTGCCGTGGCAGACGGCCTCCGCGAGATGGGATTCGATGCCCGCCTGAAGTGGCCCAACGATGTCGTGGTCGCGGGGGGGAAGGTCGCGGGGGTTCTGGTCGAGACGAGCGTACGCGGGGATCGAACGGACGTCGTGGTGGGGATCGGGGTGAACGTGAACATCTGCCCACGCTTCCTCCAGGAGCGGGTCGTAGAGAGCAGGGTGGCGACCCTGTCCGCCCTTGCGGGCCATCCGCTGCCGCGGGGGGAGGTCCTCTCCCACATCCTGGCCGCGTTCTTCCGCCTGTGGCCACGGTGGAGAGAGGGCCGGACGGAGCCCGTGGTGGACCGGTGGCGGAAGCTCTCCGTGACCCTCGGCCAGAGGATCATCGTCCAAGGCAGGGGAGGGGACCCACGGGCGGCGGTCGCGGTCGATCTCGCTCCCGATGGGTCGCTTGTCGTCCTGGACGACGAGGGGACGCCCCGGCGCGTGGTGGAAGGCCGCCTCATCACGAGGGATGAGGGGCTAGCCGGTTCCGATGGTGGCTAGAAAATCGGTGGTGTACTCCCCCCTTGCGAACGGGAGGCTGGCGATGATCTCCTGGCACAGGTTGCGGGTCGTCTTGATCCCCTCGACCTCGAACCGGGCCAGCGCCCCCGCCATCCTCGCCCGCGCCTCATCACGCGTCCGACCCCACGTGATCAGCTTGGCCAACAGAGGATCGTACCAGGGCGTGACCTCCATCCCGTGGTAGATGTGGGTGTCCAGGCGAACGCCGTGGCCCCCGGGAAGGCTGCGGATGGCCAGCCGCCCGATGGAGGGGGCGAACCCCTCCCCGGGGTCCTCGGCATTCAGGCGGCACTCGATGGCGTGCCCACTGAAGGCGAGGTCCGCCTGGGAGTACCCCAGCCTCTCCCCGGCGGCGATTCGAATCTGCTCCGTCACCAGGTTGCGCCCGGTGAGGGCCTCGCTCACGGGGTGCTCGACCTGGATCCGCGCGTTGAGCTCGATGAAGTAGAAGTGACCCTCCACGTCGAGCAGGAACTCCACCGTCCCCACACCGCGATAGTTCACCCGCCGGGCGAACCGAATCGCGGCCTCGTGGATCCGTTCCCGAAGCTCTTCATCCAGATTGGGGGCCGGAGCCTCCTCGACCAGCTTCTGGTGCCGGCGCTGCACGGAGCAGTCCCGCTCGCCCCACTGAACGATGTTCCCGAACGCATCTCCAAGGATCTGGACTTCGATATGCCGCGCGGGGACGAGGTGACGCTCCAGGTAGAGGCGGGGGTCGGCGAACGCCGCGTCCGCCTCCTGCTTGGCGAGGTCAAACTCCCGCCGCAGCCTCTCCCCGTCGGGGATGATGCGGATCCCGCGCCCCCCGCCCCCGCCCGCGGCCTTGATCATCAGGGGGTACCCCAGTTCCTCCGCTGCCCGTTCCGCCTCCTCCCGTGTGCGGAGCGGTCCGGAAGCCGGCAGCACGGGGACCCCCACCGCCTCCGCCTCCCGCCGGGCGAGGAGCTTGTCCCCCGCCTTCGCCATGACCTCCGCGGGAGGGCCGACGAACGTGATCCCGGTCTCCTCGCACGCCTCCACGAACTCCGCGCTCTCGGCGAGGAACCCATAGCCCGGGTGCACGGCGTCCGCTCCGGTGACCGTCGCCGCGGACAGGATCGCCACTGGGGAGAGGTAGCTCCGCCGGGCGTCGGCCGGGCCAATGCAGATCGCCTCGTCCGCGTGCTGTACCGGAAGGGAACCCCGGTCCACCTCGGAGTAGACGGCAACCGTCCGAATCCCAAGCTCGCGGCAACTTTCGATGACCCGGAGCGCGATCTCGCCGCGATTGGCCACGAGCAGCTTCCGGAACATCTCATCCTGTCCCACGAGGCCATCCGCGCGCCGCTGCCCGCAAGCTGCGGACCGCTGGGCGAGAACGAGGGACTGAAACCCGGGGGACGCCACGGGTCACGATCCTGTCCCAGGGCGCCCGCTCGGGGGCCACGGCGAGCGGCGTCATGCCGGCTCCGAGGGTGGCTCCCGCGCGATGATCATCAGCTCCTGCCCGAACTCCACCGGCTGCCTGTCCTGGACGAGGATCTTCTCCACCACTCCGTCCCCCGGTGCCTTGACCTCGGTGATGATCTTCATCGCCTCGACCACGGCCAGGGTATCCCCCTCCTTCACCGCATCGCCCGCGCGCACGAACGCGTCACTCCCCACCGCCGGGCGGGAGGAGAAGGTCCCGACACAGGGCGAGCGCACGACGAGCCTGTCGCTCGCACGCGGCACGACCTCCCGCAGTGCGAGGGCGGAGTCCGCGCTCGCGAGAGGGGATTCCCGCGGCGAACCAGCGTCTCGCCTGAACGTGACCCGCATTCCGCCCTCCTCAACCACCAATTCCGTCAGGGACGAGTCTTCAAACAGGCGAAGCAGCCCCTCGATCTCCTTCAGGTCCACGGCTAGACCCCCATGATGTGGTAGCCGGCGTCGACGTGGAGCACCTCGCCCGTGATCCCGCTGGCGAGATCGCTCACCAGGAACAGGGCGGCGTGAGCCACCTCGTCATGAGTGATGTTCCGCTTGAGGGGCGCCCGCTCGGCATGGGACCGCGCCATCTCCGGGAACCCAGGGATCCCCCGCGCGGCGAGCGTGCGCAACGGCCCCGCTGATAGCCCGCACACGCGGACCGCGCGCGGACCGAGTTCGCAGGCGAGCTGGCGGATGATCTGCTCCAGGGCGGCCTTGGCCGTCCCCATCACGTTGTAGCCCGGGAAGACGCGCTCGGAGGCCTGGAACGTGATCGCGACCACCGCTCCGCCCCGCGGCCCCATCAGCGGGACCGCCCCCCGGGCGAGGGGGATCAGGGAGTAGGCGCTCACGTCCAGGGTCTCATGGAACCCGGCACGGGACGTGCGCAGGAACTCTCCCCCCAGCTCGCGGGCAGGGGCGAAGGCGATGCTGTGGACGAGGAAATCGAGTTGCCCCCACTCCCGCTCGATCCGGGCGAATAGAGCTCCGATCTGATCGTCCTCCGTCACGTCGCAGGGGTGGACCAACGGGCCGTGCAACGTGGCAGCCAATCGCTCGACATGAGGGCGCACTCGCTCGTTCTGATAGGCGAGCGCCACCCTCGCTCCGGATCGATCGAGGCCCTGGGCGATCGCCCACGCGATCGACCGTTCATTGGCCACCCCGAGGACGAGGCCAACCTTGTCCTGCAGCTCGATATGATCCATCGGCCCTCACTCCCCACCCTGCTCGTGCGTCACCGGAACCGCTCCCTCGCAGATTCCCATCCCCCGGAACTTGCTCCCCCGGAGGGCGGGGAGCTCCCCGGGCACCATCCCCCTCAGTTCGTCCAGGTGACGGCGCAGGGCCTCCCCCAGGCTCCGCGCCGCCCCCTCGGGGTCGGTGTGGGCCCCCCCAGGGGGCTCGCGCACCACCTCGTCGATTACCCCCAGGTCCAACAGGTCGTGGGCGGTGAGGCGGAGCGCCGCCGCGGCCTCGGGAGCCCGGCTCCGATCCCCCCACAGGATGGCCGCGCAGCCCTCCGGGGAGATCACGGAATAGTAAGCGTTCTCCATCATGAGCACCCGGTCCCCAACCCCGATCCCGAGCGCCCCTCCGCTCCCCCCTTCCCCGATCACCGCCACCACAATGGGGGTGCGCAACCGGAGCATAGCGTGGATGGAGTCAGCGATCGCCCCTCCGATGTTGTGCTCCTCCGCGGCGACACCTGGGTAGGCTCCCGGGGTGTCGATGAGGGTGATGATCGGGAACCCGAACCGTTCCCCCAACCGCATGATCCGCATCGCCTTCCGGTAGCCCCCCGGCCCGGCCATTCCGGAACGGCGAGCCCGCTTCTCGGCGAGGTTCCTCCCCTTCTGATGGCCGACCACGACCACCGTCCGCCCCGCGAACTTCGCCAACCCCCCCACAATCGCGCTGTCGTCGCTGCCCAGCCTGTCCCCATGGAGCTCGTAGAAGCCATCCATCAGGAGGTCGAGGTAGTCCAGCGTCGTCGGCCGCGACGGATGACGGGCGAGCTGCACCTGGTCCCAGGCACCGCGCCCCTGGGAGAGCTGGGCGACCCGCTGCTCCAACTCGGCGATGTCCGGGGTGAGGTCGCGCCCGTTCTCGCGAGCCACCCGCTTCAGCTCGGCGAGCTTCTCCTGCAGCTCGGCGATCAGGTCCTCCACCGTCATCGGTCCCGTCCCCCCGGGAAGAACTCCAGGACCCGCACGAGCTCGCTCCGCAGCTCCCGGCGCTCCACCACCCGATCCACCATCCCGTGGTCGAAGGCGAACTCCGCCGTCTGAAACTCGGCCGGAAGCTTCTCCCCCGTGGTCTGCTCGATGACCCTTCTCCCCGCGAACCCGATCAGGGCCCCCTTTTCGGCGATGGTGATGTCCCCGAGGCTCGCGATGGAGGCCAGGACTCCGCCGGTGGTGGGGTAGGTCATCACCGAGATGAAGGGAACCCCAACCCGTTCCAGTTCTCGGCGAGCGGTCACGGTCTTGACCATCTGCATCAGAGAGAAGATCCCTTCCTGCATCCGAGCCCCCCCCGTCGAGGTGACCAGGATGAACGGCCACAGCTCATGAGCGGCCATGCCCACAGCATGAGCGAGTTGCTCCCCCATCACCGAACCCATGCTCCCCCCGATGAAACGGAAGTCCGTCACCGCCAAGATCACGGGGTGGCCCCCCAGCCGAGCGCGGCCCACCACAGTTTCGTTACGAAGGCCCGTCTTCTGTTGAGCCTCCTTGAGGCGCCCCACGTACGGCTGGCGATCGACGAACCCCAATGGGTCAGCGGCCACGATCGGTTTCGACACATCCTGGAACGAGTTCTCATCGACGAGCAGCGCGATCCTCTCCTGGGCAGTGAGGAAGAAGTACGCCCCGCAACGGGGACAGATCCCCTGATTCTCCCGAACCCGTTCCCGAAAGACCAAGTCCCCACAACCGGCGCACTTGACCCACAGGGCCCCCTCTTCTCCCTTCTGGTCCAGTCTGACCTGCACGTACTGCTGTCGGCGAAACCAGGACACCTTCACCGTGCATTCACCACCGGATAACAGTAGCGCCGTAGGTAACTCCGGCTCCGAAGCCCACCAGCACGACCAGATCTCCCTTGCGGAGCCGATTGTCCTGCGCTGCCTCCGCGAGCGCAAGGGGAATGGACGCCGTGGAGGTATTGCCGTACCTATCGATATTCACCAGGACTTTGGTCCAGGGAAGATGGAGCCGTGCGGCGAACGCCTTGATGATCCGCAAGTTCGCCTGATGAGGAACGAACCACGCCACCTCCTCCTTGCTGAGCTGCGCCTGCTCCAGGGCGAGCAGGGTGGCCCGTTCCATCATCTTCACCGCCTCTTCGAACACCCCCCGTCCTTCCATCCTGAGGAAGTGCTGTCCGGCCGCCACGGTTTCCGCCGTGGCCGGGGTCCTCGTCCCCCCCGCCTCGACCCTCAGCAGGGCCCATTGGGTGCTGTCGGCAGCGATGTGAGAGGCCAGGATCCCCCGCCCCCCCTCCACCGGCCCGACCACGACCGCCCCCGCCCCGTCACCGAACAGAACGCAGGTCTCTCGCTCTTGCCAATTGGTGAAGCGCGACAGGCTCTCCAATCCAACGACGAGGATGTGCCGGTAGCCGCCACCGAACATGCACCGCGCTACTTCCAAGGCATAGATGAAGCCCGTGCATCCGGCGACGAGGTCGAAGAACGGGACATGCCGGTCCGTCGTCCCCTTCCGATCCCTCAGCCCCTCGATGATGAACGGGGAGGAGCCAGGGACCGGCATGATCTGGACGTTGGAGGAGGTGATCACCAGCTCGACCTCCTCCGGCCGGATCCCGGCGGAAGCAAGAGCCATCCCCGCCGCCTCGATCCCCAGGCGGGCCGGATCTTCCCCTTCCCTCAAGATCCTCCTCTCCTTGATCCCTGTCCGCTGGGTGATCCATTCATCCGAGGTGAGGACCATCTGCTCCAGGTCATGGTTGGTGAGGACCCTTTCCGGAACAGAAGCCCCCACCCCGATGATCCCCGCCCGTTCAGCCATCGGTGACCCTCCCCTCTCTCGCCTTGCCGAGCACGAGGACCGCGTTATGCCCTCCGAACCCGAACGCATTCGAGAGGGCGATGTTCACCCTCCTCGGCACCGGCCGATGGGGGGTGAAGTCCAGGTCGCAGTCGGGATCGGGATGGTCGCAGTTGATCGTCGGGGGAACGAGGTCCTCCTCGATGGCCAGGATCGTCGCCACCGCCTCCACGGCCGCCGCCGCACCGAGGAGGTGGCCGGTCTGGGACTTGGTGGAGCTGATCGAGAGGCGGTGGGCATGGTCACCGAACAGGGCCTTGATCGCCAACGTCTCGATCCTGTCGTTGAGCGGGGTCGAGGTGCCATGGGCGTTGATGTAGTCCACCTCGGGGGGGGAGACCCCCGCCTGACGGAGGGCGCGCGCCATCGCGTCCTGCGCCCCACGGCCCTCGGGATCGGGGGCGGTGATGTGGTGGGCGTCGTCGGTCATTCCGAACCCGAGGAGTTCGGCACGGGCCCGTGCCCCTCGTGCGCGCGCGTGGGCAACGGTCTCCAGGACGAGGATCCCCGCCCCCTCCCCGAGGACGAACCCATCCCTGTCCCGGTCGAAGGGACGGGATGCCCGCTCCGGCTCGTCGTTCCTCTGGGAGAGAGCGCCGGCCCGCGCGAACCCCGCGTAGGTCACGGGGATCATCGCCGCCTCGCCTCCCCCGGCGAGAACGATGTCGGCGAACCCCCCCCGCAGGAGCTCCCCCGCGAGGCCGATCGCGTGATTGGCGCTGGCGCAGGCGGTCACCACCCCGAAGTTGATCCCCCTGAACCCGAAGGTGAGCGCGATCTCCGCGGCGAGGCTGTTCGGCATGAGCTGGCTGATGAAGCGCGGGCTGACCCGATCCGGCCCCTGACGGAGGAAGATCTCATGGTTCTCCGCCAGGCTCTGGATCCCCCCGATCCCCGTGCCCACGATCACCCCGACCCGGTCCAGATCCACGCGGTCCAACGCCAGTCCCGCATCGGCGAGGGCCTCCCGCGCGGCAACGAGGGTCATCTGGGCCGCCCGATCCAGTTTGCGAGGGTTCCTCCCCATCTCCCGCACCACATCGGGGGCGAAGTCCTCCACCGGAGCCCCGATCTTGCAGGGGATCCCCGCAAGATCGATCCTCTCGTCGACCCTCTTCGTCCCGGAGATGCCGTTTTGGACCGCGTCCCAGAACGTCCCCACGCCGATCCCGATCGGGGACACGACGCCCATCCCCGTCACGACGACCCTGTGCTGCTCCATTCCGATCGCCCCTAGGAGCAAGTGAGCCCGCCGTCGACCACGACCACGTGACCGGTGATGTAGGATGCGGCATCCGAACAGAGGAACACCACCACCTCCGCCACCTCCTGGGCTGTCCCGGCCCTCCGGAGCGGGATCCGGGACAGGAACTGGGCGCGGATCTCGGGGGGGAGGCCAGCGGTCATTTCCGTGTCGATGAACCCAGGACAGACCGCGTTCACGCGCACCCCCCGTGGAGCGAACTCCTTGGCGAGGGCCTTCGTGAACCCCACCAGTCCGGCCTTGGCCGCGGAGTAGTTCGCCTGGCCAGCGTTACCGACCAGCCCGGTCACGGAGGAAACGTTGACGATCGCTCCCCCTCCGCGACGGAGGAGCGCCCGCGCCGCGGCGCGGGTGACATGGAACGCCCCCGTGAGGTTGACGCGAACCACCTCCTCCCAGTCTTGGGCCGACATCCTCACGAGAAGCGCGTCCCGGGTGACGCCGGCGTTGTTCACCAGGATGTCAACGCGCCCGTAGTTTTTCAAGACGGCATCGAGGAAGGTCGCCGCCTCATCGGGGTGGCCCACGTCAGCGGGGACAAACAGGGCCTCCGCGCCGGCGTTCGTCAGCGCGTCGGCAACCGCCCGCCCCCGCTCCGCATCCCGCCCGCAGAACGCAACCTTCGCCCCTCCCCAAGCCAGCCGCTCGCAGATCGCTCGCCCGATCCCCCGGCTCCCCCCCGTGACCACTGCCACCTTGTCCCTAACTTCCATCCTCCCTCCCCAGCTCGGACATGAGCTCTTGAAGATCCCGTCCGTCGGTCGCCAGTGCTCGGCACTGGGGCGCGATCCGCCGGACGAGGCCGGTGAGGACATCCTTCGGCCCCACCTCCACGAACGCCTCCACCCCGAGCGCGGTCATGCGCCGGACCGCTTCCTCCCACTGAACCGGGGCCGTCATCTGGGCCACCAGTCCATCCCGGATCTCGGTCGGATCGTAGGATACAGCAAGGCGAACGTTGAGCAGGATCGGAACGTGGGGCCTGTGGATCGGAACCTGGGCCAGAAAGCGGGCGAACTCCCTCTGGGCCTCCTCCATGAGCGGGGAGTGGAACCCCCCACTCACCGGCAGTTCGATCACCCGCTTCGCGAGGGGAGCAAGCGCGCGCTTCGCTTGTTCAAGCAAGCTCCTCTCCAGTGCCACGACCACCTGCCCCGGGCAGTTGTAGTTGGCGGGGGCGATGATCCCCCGCCGCCTCAGGCCAGCGAGGGCCTGGGAGAGCTCCTCGCGGCGGACACCGAGGAGGGCCAGCATCGTCCCGGGGTTCTGCACCGCAGCCTGGGCCATGACCCTCCCCCGCTCCGCCACCGCCCGCAGGCCGTCGGAGAACGCCAGCGCCCCCGCGGCCACTGCGGCCGTGAACTCGCCCAGGCTGTGCCCAGCCACGCAGTCGGGCTGCCAGCCGTGATCGGCGAGGGCGCGGAACATGGCGTAGCTTACGGCGAAGATCGCGGGTTGCGAGCGGCGGGTATCGGTCAGTGCCTCCTCACCCCCCTGCGTACACAGCACCCAAAGATCCTCCCCCACCACCTCCGATGCCGCATCGAGGACCTCCCTCAGGGCGGCAGAGCGCGGGCCGAGGCGGTGCCCCATCCCTGGGTATTGGGAACCCTGGCCGGGGAAGATGGCGGCGGTTCGCATCGTGGTTTCCTGGGAGGCTCCCCCCGCCGCGGGCACGTTGGGGAGGCCGGCGCTCCAGGGGGTCAGCCCGCCCCCGCCCGCCACGCGACGGCGATCGTTGCGTCGGCGACCCGCTCCCCGTGGACGGTCGCCGCGACCTCGACGTGGTAGAACCCAGCGCGGGCCTTGACCAGTCGCGCCTCATAGATGAGCTGGTCTCCGGGGACGACGGGGCGGCGGAACCGCGCCCGGTCCACCCCCACCAGGTACCCGGTGCCCGTCTTGGGGAGCGACCGGGCAACGAGGACTCCCGCTGCCTGGGCCATCCCCTCCAGGATCAGGCACCCCGGCATCACCGGTTGGCCAGGGAAGTGCCCGACGAAGAAGGGCTCATCGATGGTCACGTTCTTCAGGACCTTCACCCACCCCTCGCCTTCCTCCAGCACCCGATCGATCAACAGCAGGGGATAGCGATTGGGGATCAACCCCTGGATGTAGGCGATGCCCTTCTCACCCATCACCGGCGCCCCAAGCGGTGTGTGGTGGACCCAGCGGAAGGCCAACTTGCTTCGAAGCCACGGGCGTGGAACGCGCAAAATGCGGACGCACCACGGGCATGCGAAGTCCAGCCTCGGGCTAGAACCTGAGAGCGAACCCACCGGGGGAGAGCGTCAGCCCCTCCCGGCGCAGGGCGACCGTGTACGCGTCCCAACCGGAATAGAGCGCCCACAGGGTGTGGACGAGCCCCACGCCCCAATACAGGGAGAAGCCCGGGTGGGGCAACATCGAGGCCAGATATCCCCCTCCGACGATCAACGCCACATCGACCGCGAAGTGAACGAGAGCCTTGTTGTACTCCGCGTTCAGGTACTGCCCAAGGCCAGGGATCGCGAACGAGGCGATCCCATGAATGAGCGGGATGGGATTGGGCTCGCGTTGTGCCCATCCCCCCATGCTGAGCCCGACCACCGCCGCCAGCGCCGCCACAACGATCTTCATCTACCCTCCTTCAACCTGCGCGAGCACTTCGTCCGGGATGTCGAAGTTCGCCACGACCTCCTGGACGTCCTCCTCCTCGTCAAGAGCATCCACGAGCTTGAGGAGCCTCTCCGCGTCCTTCCCCTCCACCCGCACCGTGGACTTGGGGACGAACGCGATCTCCGCCCGGGCCACCTCGACCCCGTGCTCCGTCAGGGCATCGCGCACCGCGGCCACGGACCCCGCTGGGGTATAGAACGTGAGGGTTCCGTCTTCGTCGACGAAGTCATCGGCTCCGGCCTCCGCCGCCATGAGGACGAGGGCTTCCCGATCGGTCTCAGGGGGGATCCCCCCCACTTCGATCACCCCGCGGCGCTCGAACTGCCAGGCCACACTCCCCTCGCCACCCAAGCTCCCCCCATGGGCCTCGAAGATGTGCCGCACCGCGGCGGCGGTGCGGTTTCGGTTATCGGTGAGCGCACGGAGGAAGATCGCCACCCCACCCGGGCCATAGCCCTCGTAGATGACCTCGGAGTACTGGACTCCATCGACGTTCCCTGCTCCCTTCTTGATCGCCCGCTCGATGTTGTCCTTGGGCATGTTCGCCGCCTTGGCCCGCTCGATCGCCGCCGCGAGCGTGACGTTCGTCTCCGGGTTGGGATCCTGCCGGGCGCAGACGATGATCTCCCGGGTGAGGCGGGAGAAGAGGCTGGAGCGCTTCTTGTCCTGAGCCCCCTTGCGGTGCTTGATGTTCGCCCACTTGGAATGACCGGCCATCGTTCCCCCCTCGTAGAGGGGAGAATGATAGTGAACGAACGCGGATCGGGCAAGCGCTTCCGGTTGCGCGAACCCCGATCGGGAAGGAGACTCGCGGGGATGACGGTGCAACGCCACGCGATCAAGCGGGCGGCGCGGCTCCTCGCCCAGGCCCGCGCCGCGTGGGCCCTCACCGGAGCCGGGGTCAGCACCCCCTCCGGGATCCCTGACTTCCGCTCCCCAGGCGGACTATGGGACCTTGCCGACCCGGAGGAGGTCTCCTCCCTCGCCGGCTTCCGCCGCAACCCCGAGGCGTTCTACTCGTTCTGGATGTGGCGCTTTCGCCACATGGAGCGGGCGCAGCCGAACGCGGTCCATGCCCTGCTGGCCCGGCTGGAACGCGAGGGCCGCCTCCAGGGGGTGATCACCCAGAACGTGGACGGCCTCCACCGGAAGGCCGGTTCCCGGACGGTGTTCGAAGTCCACGGACATGTGCGATCAGGCACATGCCTCCTCTGTCGGGGCACCTACCCCATGGAAGAGATCATCCACCACACGGAGATCCACGGCGTCGCGCGCTGCGCGTGCGGGGGGCTCATCAAGCCGGAGGTGGTGCTGTTCGGCGAGGACCTGCACCCGGATTTTGGCCGGGCGTGGGAGGCGACGGCCGAGGCCGACCTCCTGTTCGTGCTCGGCACATCCCTCACCGTGTGGCCGGTGGCAGGGCTCGTGCCCCGCGCGTCCTCTCTCGGGGCGACGCTGATCATTGCCAACCGGGACCCCACCCCCTACGATGATCGCGCGGACGTGGTCCTGCGGGGCGAGCTCGTCGAGATTGCGCGTGCGTTAGAGACCGCGTTGGAGTGAATGTCCATGAACGAAAGCGAGGTCGGTCGGCTGCTCATGCATCACGGAAGGACCCTCGCTGTGGCCGAATCGTGCACGGGGGGGCTCCTCGCCCAACGGATCACCGATGTCCCCGGGGCGTCGGCGTACTTCCGCGGGGGGATCGTCGCCTACAGCAACGACGTCAAGGAGCAGCTTCTCGGGGTCCCCCGCGCGATCCTCGCTGCACACGGAGCCGTATCGGCCCTGTGTGCCCAAGCGATGGCGGAAGGGGCGCAGGTTCGCTTGCACGCTGACTTCGCCCTCGCCACGACCGGCATCGCCGGGCCGAGCGGCGGGACGGCTGCCAAGCCCGTGGGTCTCGTCTACATCGCCCTGTCCTCCCCGGAAGGGGTGGAGGTGGAAGAGCACCGGTTCCACGGATCCCGTCGCGAGATCCGCTGGACAGCGAGCGAAGCCGCGCTGGCCCTCCTCCTCCGAAAGCTGAGGGACCTGTGACTTCTCCCCGACGGCGAGGTTCGACAGGGGCCCTCCTCCGCTGGGGGATCCTCGCGGGCCTCATGATCGGGGGCATCGCCCTGTTCGGGGCCCTCGTGTACTGGAGCGGGCCAGCTCGGGTGTTCGCAGAGATCGTGGGGATGGGGATTGTGGGGTTCTCAGCCGTCGTCCTAACCGTGGTCGCCTCCATCGGCACCTGGACATTGAGCTGGTACGCACTCCTCCGCGGGGCGGGGATCGCCATGCGGTGGCGCCACACCGTCTCCCCCCTCTTGGCGGGGTTCGCGGTGAGCTACCTCACCCCCTCGCTGTACCTCGGGGGCGAGCCGGTGCGGGCGTACTGGGTGTCCCGCGACCGGGGGATCCCGATGGCCCGGGTGATGGCCACTGCGGTCGTGGAGCGGATCCTCGCCGGTTTCTCCATCCTCGCGTTCGCCTCGATCGGGGCCGTGTTCGCGGTAACCTCGCCCCGGCTCTCGCTCGCCGACAAGGGGGCGGTGGGGATCGCTCTCGGCATGTTGACCCTCTTTCTCGTCCTCCTCCTCATCCCCTTCGCTCGCAACGCCCGCTGGCTCTCCAGGCTCCTCGCCTGGGCAGCGCGGTTCCTCCCCGGGCGGAGGCGGCTCCTCCGGGCCGCGGCCCACGTCGCCGAGATGGAAGGGGAGATCCACCGTGCCTTCTCCCACTACCTCGGCTACACGCTCCTCGCGTTCGCCTTCCAGCTCCTCACGGTCTTCCTCAACTACATCCGGCCGCAGATCTTCTTCCACTTCACCCAACGGGCCCTGTTCACGTTCCCCCAGCTTTCGCTCTACTTCACGCTGAGCATCTTCTTGGACGCCTTCGTATGGGTCACCCCCGGCGGGTTCGGACTCACCGACGGCGGGCGCGTGATGGTGTTCACCCTCCTCGGGATCCCCGTAAGCGGGGGGGTCGCGTTCACCGTCGTGTATCGGTTCGTCGATCTCCTCCTGGTGGGAATAGGGGCCCAGCTCCTCCTCCGCCGGGGTCTCATCAGCCTGCGCCCAGGGCGGTTCAGGATCGCGGTGGATCGAGATCCCTCCACCCATGGAGCCCCACCCGGCGAAGGTCATGGCCAAAGATCGAATCCGTCATGAAAATAATCACGGCGGTACACGTGCAGAGCGTCGCTTCCCTCTCCCAGGCGGGCAGCGAGAAAAGCAGCGTATCACCGGGCACGCTGCGGAGGAGACAGGCGTCGACGGCGGTCCTTACCCCACCGGTTCGCTCCGCTCGTCACCGCTGGTCACCCTTGAAGAAGGCGAACGGCGAACTAACCCGTTGACTCCAGGGTGACGCCCTGGGCATCGACGGTGAGCGCATAGCTCTCCTGGCCAAGCACTCTCCCCCGAGCCGAGTAGGCAAGCGAACCGCTCGAGCTGTACGGGGCGAGCGGGACGTGGACGGGTGGGACAGTCTCCGCTTCCCGTTCAACCCGCATCTCTGGAACGAGCGAGCCAGCGGCCGGTGATCCTCCTGCTCACCTCGTCGGACGGAAAGAGATCGGAAATCGGTCGCGCTTACTCGTAGCGCAGGGCGTCCACCACCGGTAGCTTCGCCGCCCGCCGGGCCGGCCACAGGCCGGCCACCGCCCCCAGGGCGAACGCCCCGGCCAGCGTGGCCGCGATCAGGGATGGGCTCGCGACAACTGCCACCCGAACCTCGAAGATGCGGCCGATGATCGCCGACGCCACCGAGCTGATCCCGAGGCCCAAGAGCGTCCCCACGACCCCGCCCACGAGGCCCATCAGCCCGGATTCGATCAGGAAGATGGACAGGATGTGGCTGTTCTTGGCCCCGACCGCCTTCATGATCCCGATCTCGCGCGTGCGCTCGAGGACGGAGGTGTACATCGTGTTCATCACCCCCACCCCTCCCACGAGAAGGGAGATCCCGGCGATCCCCGCCAGAAACGCGCTCACCGTGGACGTCACCGTCCCGATCGCGCTGCTGATGTCGCTGTAGGTCACCGTCGAGATGTTCGACCCCCGCGCCCGCAGCTCAGCCTGCACCCGCGCCGCCACTTCCTCCACGTCGCGCCCTGGGGAGGTGCGCACGAGGGTGATGAGGACATCGTCGGCTGGCCCCCACAGAAGCTCCATCGTGTCATAAGGAACGTAGATCGTATCTCTGCTCGTCGACATGCCGGAGGCGAACCCCTGCCGCGATGATCCAGGATCGGACGCGGCGAGGATCCCGATCACAGCCAGCGTGAGCTCCGGCTTGTCCCCGTCTCCGGCCACGACGATCGTCTGGCCCACACCGGTCTGCAACCGGGCCGCCACATCCCTTCCCAGCACCGCGACGAGGGTCTCGCCACCGCTGAACAGGCGCCCGCCGGGTTCGAGCTCGAGCGGGCCGATGAACGACGCAAACGACGTGACCAGCTCCGGCGAAAGCCCCACCACGGGAAGGAAGCCCTGTGTCAGGCGCCCGTCCGGCCCGGCCTGCCCCTGGACGAACGCCGTGCGCTGCCGCACCGCTGCCGCCGTCGCCACGCCATCCACCGCGCGCAGCCACTCCAGGTCCAACGCGTACTGAGCGGACCCCTGGGCGCTGCGGCCAGGGCCGAACGCCCCCCGGGGCGTCAGTATGAACGTGTCCACGCCGAACACCTTGGCCACCTCATCGTTGATCGTGCGCTCAAGCCCCAGCCCGACCGAGATCAGGGCGACCACGGCCGTGATCCCGATGAAGACGCCGATCACGGTCAGCCAGCTGCGGACCTTGCGGTGGAGGATGCTCGACCCGGCCAGCGTGAGGAAGTCCCTAACCATGGGCCATCGCCTCCAGCACGCGCCCATCGCGCATGCGAACGATACGGTCCGCGATCCGGGCCGCTTCGGGGTCGTGGGTCACGAGGACCATGGTCTTCCCGTCCTCCTTGCTCAGGCGCCGGAGGAGATCCAGGATCGTCGCTCCCGTCTCCGTGTCGAGGTTCCCCGTGGGCTCGTCGGCGAGGATGATCTCCGGGTCGTTCGCCAGGGCACGGGCGATCGCCACGCGTTGTCGCTCACCGCCGGAGAGCTCGTTGGGCTTGTGGTGGGCACGATCCGCCAGCCCGACCTTGGCCAGGAGCTCCTGCGCCCGCGCCGCGCGCTTCCTCCTCGACACCCCGAGGAAGATCATCGGCAGCTCCACGTTCTTCTGCGCCGACAGGGTCGGCACGAGGTTGAAGGTCTGAAAGACGAACCCCACCTTGCGCCCGCGCAAGTCGGCGAGCTGGTCCTCGGAAAGCTTCGCGAGGGACTGCCCATCCAGCATCGCCACTCCGTCCGTCAGGGTGTCCAGCGCGCCCAGGATGTGCATCAGCGTGGATTTGCCCGACCCAGAGGGGCCCATCACCGCCACGATCTCCCCCCTCTCGACAGTGAGATCAAGCCCCCGCAGGGCGTAGACGGTGGTCTTGCCGAGGGAGTAGACCTTGGTGATCCCCTTGAGGTCGAGGAGCGGCATCGTCGGCCCTACCCTCCAACGAACACGTACTCGACCAGCTCCATCGAGAACACCGTCTCCCAACGCCCGTCCCGCAGCCGCTCCAGGCGCACCCGTGGCACCGTGTACACAGGATGGGACAGGCTGAACGCGATCGTCGTCCGGGAATCGGGATTGCGGGGATCGACGATCGAGCCCCCCACGCACTGGACGCCGGCGATCGTCACCAAAGAGACATCGGTGAACGCTCCCCCGCTGGGAAGCGCGTACTCCTGTCCCTCCTGGAGCCGGCGTCGCTGATCCATCAGGGTCTGGAGCGCAGCCAGGCTGACGTCCTGCCCTCCCCCGAACATGAGCCCTGCCGCCCCGAACACGAACCCGAACGCCGACATCTGGTCCGCCGTCCCGGTGGCCTCCATCACCATGCGCACCGTGTATTTGCCATCAGCACGACCGATCACGTGGAGCTCGAGCAGCTGGGGCTCCGTCAGCTCCTCCGTCACGATGTGGAACACCATCGTCGTCGTCCCAGCCGGGAACGCCTGCAGGCTGGCCTGCCCGAACGCACACAGCCCGCACGCGAGCACGCTCGCCAAAGTGATCCCAACAACTCTGGTCTTCATAACCCCCTCCCTGGTCACAGGTGCTTGAGTAGGATCATTCTACCCCCATGGACAGCGTTGGTTGAGCCTCGGATGGTTTCTTCCCAGCCAACGTAGCAGCATCCGGTGGTGCGGATGAGGAGGAGATGTGGAAGAACTGCAAACGCCAGACACTGGCATCTGCAACGCAGGATCCCACCTCGCCGTCGGCGAAGGCCTAGGAGCGAGAGGGGGGAGCGAGGGTCGCGATGAGGGCCCCCCCCAAGCCGAGCCCGAGCCCAATCGCCAGCCCAGCCACGACGAGGCTCGGCCAGACGTAGGGGAAACTCGGGACCACATCCCGCAGGTACGGAAGCGACCGTCCCCACGTCCAGAGGATCCAGCACACCACGATGTACAGGCCGCCGCCCCCGAGCCCCACCACAGCCCCCAGCGTGAAAAACGGGGCCCGCATCAGAGCCGGCCTCACCCCACAGCTCCGCAGCAGCGCAAGTTCCTTCCCCCACAGGGCAGCAGCGCGGGTGATGGACCGATGGCCCAACCACAGGGCGAGGGCGAGCGTCCCCACCAGCGCCACGAGGGCGGCGATGCGCGACGCCGGTGGGACACGGGCGCGAACCGAAGGTTGCTCGTGGTACCGAACGCCCTCCACCTCTGGCAGCGCCCGCAGGCGGGACTCGACCGTGGCCCGTGCCTCCGAAGATAGGAGCCGCACGACAACGGTCCGCTCGGAGATGGCAATGGGATCATTCTCCCCGGGGAAACGGAACGTCACCCCATCCACTCCTGGCCAGGTCCAGATTTGGTTCCCCAGGCGAGCGATCGCTGCCTCGGACGGGCCCAGCCCGAGCTGGGCCAACAGGTACGATTCCGTGGCCACGCCCATCGCCCCGGGAGCGGTGGGGATGAGGAACAGGGCCGTTCCGCTCACGAGGACAGCCGCCACCGCAACCATCCACAGCCCGGGCAGGACCGGCCGCCGGAGGCTCCTCCACAGGGCATCCCCGATCAAAACCGCGCTTCCGTAATTCACCCTCTCACCTCTGGCCGCAGGTGGACCGCGTACTGAAGGAGGGGCGATCGATCCCGGAGCGGGAATCCATGCCGCGCGGGGAGCTCCGGGTCCCGCGTCGTGGCGAGCACCGCCACCCCCGCCCCATTGATCACCTTCAGCATCCCCACCAGTTCATCTTGCTCCGCGACGGCCAGCCCGCGGAACGGGTCATCGCACAGCAGCACAGCCGGTTCCGGACAGATGGCGAGGGCGAGGACGAGCTTCCGCCGCCCGAACGGATCGAGCTTCGCGCCCGGTGTCCCCTCTTCTCCCTTCAGGTGGGCGAGTTCCACGGCCCGTGCCATGTGCTCCCGCGCCGCCGGCCCCCGGATCCCCAGCGCCCGCAGCTTGAACTCGAGGTTCCCCTGGACCGACCGCTCGTCGAGGACGATCGACCCTTCGGGCATGTACCCGATCCTGCGCCGCAGCTCGCGAGCCCGCGCCGGGGAGAGGCGGGCCATGTTCCGCCCCAGAACGAGGATCTGCCCTCCAGTGGGCGTCTTCTCCCTCAGGATGAGCTCCAGGAGAAGGGTCTTCCCCGAAGAAGGGGGGCCCACCACGAACACGAACCCGTCCCCGGGCAGCCCGAGGGACAGGTTGTCCAGGACGAGCACCCCATCGTCAGTCGCGTACTGCAGCTCCGAGACCTGGATCGCTATCCGCATCGTCCGCTGAAGAAACGCTCTCCCCCTCTGAGATCCCTGTCCACCCTCGTTTCTACCAGACCCGGCACCCGACAGGCAAATCGAAGGACCTCCTCCGCTTGGCCATCCCCGATCTCCATGACGATCGCCCCCTGGGGAAGGAGGTGCCGGGGGGCGTGGGCGAGGATCCATCGGATCGCCGACAGCCCGTCCGGTCCCCCATCGAGGGCCCGCCGCGGCTCGTAGCGCCGCACCTCGGGGTCGAGGGAAGCGAGCTCGGGCCGGGCCACGTAGGGCGGGTTCGCCACGATGAGGTGGAACCGCTCCGAGACGCGGGAGAACCAGTTCGAGCGCCTCACCTCGACCCTCTCCTCCAGACCGTGGACCCGGACATTCCGCCGCGCATAGGCCAGCGCCCGCGGGCTCACGTCCACCGCGATGACCGACACATCAGGCCTCGCCCGCGCCAGGGCGAGGGCGAGAGCGCCGGATCCCGTTCCCAGGTCGAGGGCGAGGGGACGAGGAGGAAGGGAGCGGAGGAGCGCGATTGCCCGCTCCGCGAGCTCCTCCGTCTCCGGGCGGGGGATGAACACGCCCGGCCCCACCGCCAGATCGAAGTCGAGGAATCCCGTCTCCCCCTCAATGAGCTGGAACGGAACGCGCCGCCCGCGCTGCGCGAGAAGCGCCCGGTACCTCCGCCCGACGCACGGCGGCACCCAATCGGCGGGCCCGAGACCAGCCGTCGGCGAGCCGACAGCGAGGGAGAGGAGCCGCCGCGCCTCGCGCACGGGATTGGGAACCCCCGCTCGCGCGAGCGCCTCCGACCCTCGGGCAACGATATCCCTGACCCTCTCCGCCTTCGGACCCAACCTATCGTTCCCCCGTACAATGAAGCAAAGCGAATCATTGTAGCGAAAAGGGGGATGATGTGGTACGCATTACGTTCAAGGGGATGATCCTCGGCGCGCTGGGGCTGGGCCTGGCGGGCTGCATGTTCTTCGGGGGGGAGGAAGAGCCGGTGGACTTCTGGCAGCCGACGCTTTCGCCGGATCAAACGCGCCTCGCCTACATCGCCAAGGGGGAGAAGAGCTACGACCTGTTCGTCCTCGATCTCGCCACGAACGAGGAGCGCCTTCTGGTGGGGCTGGAGCGAGACATCGTGTACCCGTGCTGGTCCCCGGACGGGACGCGGATCGCGTTCATGTACGTCCAGGACAAGGACAACTGGGACATCTTCACCCTAGAGGTGGAGACCCGGACCATGTTCCGGGTGACAAGCGACGCGGCCGTGGACGCGAACCCAACCTGGACCCCTGATGGGCGGATCCTGTTCAACTCCAACCGCGGCGGGCAGTGGGGGGCGTACACGATCAACCCCGACGGGACAAACCTCCAGAGAATCTCCTTCCCCCGGCCACCCCGGGGGTAAGCCGATGGTTGCCGCCTCCGGAGTGGTCCTCGCTGCCGGAAGGGGGACGCGGTTCGGCGGCGAGGAGGGCAAGGTGTGGGCCCCTCTTGCCAGGAGGCCCCTCCTTGCGCACGCGCTCGGCGCGTTCGTGTGTGCGCGCGCGGTGGACGAGATCGTGGTCGTGGTCCGCAGTGGGGATGAGGCGCGCGCGGCCGCGGTTGCACGCGGCCTCTCCCTTCCCACGAGGGTCGTCGTGGGAGGAGAGAGGCGCCTCGACTCCGCGCGAGCCGGGGTCACCGTGGCGAGCGGTGAGCTTGTGCTCGTCCACGACGGGGCCCGTCCCCTTGCGAACCCGGACCTCGTCCGCCGGGTCCTCACCGCTGCACGGCGCCATGGGGCGGCGGTGCCGGTGGTCCCCGTGTCGGACACGGTGCGCTACGCCAAGGAGGGATTCCTCGCGGAGACCCTCGACCGATCGGGGCTCGTCCTCATCCAAACCCCGCAGGGGTTTCAGCGGGAGCTCCTCCTCGCGGGGTACGCGGAGGCGGAACGTCGGGGGCTCGACCTTCCCGACGACGCGGCGGCGGTCCTCCTCCTCGGCCGCGCCGTGGCCGCTGTTCCCGGCGACCCGGCGAACCTCAAGGTCACCCGGCCCGAGGATCTCATCCTCGCCGAGCGATTGCTCCCCTCCCCCAGGTAGAGAACTACGCCGCGGCCCATGCGCCGCACGGGCCAACGGCCTCCGCCTCCGACCCAACTTTGAAACTGGTTTCGAGAAGAACGTAGAGCAGAAGGCAACAACCACCTTATGAGGATGTGGTGTGGCACTACGGGGGGGTGTCGCTCGAGGTTGGGTTCAGTCGAGCCGCTCCAGCCTCCGGGGGGCGCGCATCCCGACGGCGTGGAGGGCCGGCATCGCCCGGGCGGGGATCTCATCCCGCAGGCGGAACGTCTGCCCGCCCTTCCCCCGCAGGACGGTGGCTCGGACCCGCCCCAGGGAGGCAAGAGGTTCCGTGAACGATCCCTCCCAGCCCAGCGTGTCGAGCCTCGTGCGCAGAAGCTGCCGCAAGACGAACGCCAAGAAGCACACCGTCACGTGCCCCCGCACCCGGGCCTCCGTCCAGTGGTAGATCGGCCGGAGCTCCAGCGGCGTCTTCAGGACCCGGAACGCCTCCTCGACCTGCCACAGGCCCTTGTAGGCGCGCGCGACCTCGCTCGGGGGAAGCGCGGTGTTCGTCCGGAGGACCCACTTCCCATCGTAGCGGGCATC
>JACIWK010000005.1 GCA_014360985.1 Candidatus Bipolaricaulota bacterium | reverse complement strand
TAGAACGGGACCGTCCCGGAGATGATGAGGTTCTGCATGAGCCCGATCGGGCACACGGTGATCGCGAGCGGGCAGGCGTAACAGTGGAGCCCGGGGAAGAGGAGGTGGGTCATCCCGATCCCCGTCACCCCGAACACGCCAAGGAGGATCCCCAGGGACTGGGTCCCCCGGCGAACTGTGCGCAGCTTCACCGGATCTCCCCGAGGGCGGCGAGGATCCGCGCTACGAGGTCGCTCGTGCCGAACAGGACCCGGCCTGTCTCCGCGACAAGAACCGCCGGGACGATCACCTTCCCCGACTGCACGACCCCCGCCTCCTCGGATCGAGCTCGGTCTTGATCCGCATCCACGAGCTCATACGTGATCCGGGGGTTGGCGCGCCCCACCTCGGCCACGAGGGCCTTGGCGTAGGGACACGACTTGCACCATGGGGTATAGAAAACAACGAGGTGCGCTGACGCGGAGAACGCGGCCAGTGCGTCCCGCGCCGCGGCAGAGAGGGTTGGCCCCTCCGCGCGGGCTTCCTCGATCCCCACGCACGCCGTGCACAGGACGCTCGCGATCCGCCACGCCTGCGTCGCTTGCCCGCGAAAGATCCCCACGGCCAGGCTCGCCCCCGCTACGGCGACCAGCACGAGCGCGACGACGAACAGCGCCCGACCGCGTACCACCACCGCGAGGACCAAGCCGATCCCGAGGGCGACGAGGAGCCACCACACCGGGATCCCGGACGGCCGCGGCGTGGACTCCCCGAGCGCGAAGCTCACGCCCGCCACATCCCGGATCTGGAAGCAGGAATCGCCGATGCAATAGTGGTACACGATCTCAATGGTCCCGGAGAAGGGGGGGGCCGCCCCGACGAGCTGCACTGCGACCTCCACCTCCCGCTCCCCGAACCCTGCGATCGTGCCCACCTCGATCGGCGGAGCCGTGACCCCAGCGGGAAGGTCGGTCAAGGTGATCGTGACCTCCTCCGCATCATAGGGGGAAGTGTTGGTCAGCTTCACGGGGAAGGAGTCAGCCGCACCGGGAGCGAGGCCGACCTCGGCCGGAACGGCGAGGTCGAGGATCGGTTGGGGGGACCCCACCGTGGGGAGCGCAAGCGGGGCCGCCGCCAGCGGAGCCTCGACGCGCGGGGCTGCCAGGAGCTCACTCACGCGTCGCTCCAGCTGCTCCCCTTGCAGATCGCGGTACCGGATGACCCCCTCCCGGTCGAGGAGGTACGACGTGGGGATCTGGTACACCCGGTACAGCTGGGCGAGCGAGTTGTCCCAGCTCCTGCCCTCAAACGCCACCGGCCACGGGATGCCCGGCATGGACAAGATGGCCTGCAGATCACGCTCGCTCGTGTCCAGGCTCAGCCCGACGATCTCGAACCCTTCGTCGCGGTACGCCGCATAGAGGTCGAGGAGGTGGGGGAGCTCGGCCATGCACGGCCCGCACCAGGTGGCCCAGAAGTCGATCAACACTACCTTCCCCCGCAGGTCGGACAGTGCGAGCGGGTCGCCGGCGAAGGTGATGACCGAGAACTCCGGGGCGGGGTGGCCGGGGAGGAGAGGGGGCTTCGGGGGGACGTAGGCCGTGGGAGCCAGCTCCACAACTACCCCATCCGGCGAGACCCGCGCCAGGCGGAAGCTTCTCTCGCCGACGGTGAATGCCTCACCGAGCGCGAACCGCTCGTGCCCGTCAGGATCTCCGTGTACGACCCCATCCCCATCCACGTCCACGGCGTAGAAGTCGCCCTTCGTGCCGAACACGCCGTCCAGGTCGCCGTCCACGAGCACGAACGTGGCACGCGTGCCGTCCACTACGAACTCGCCGTGCCGGGGGGCCCCGCCGAGGAGGTACACATACCCCCGCCCCTCCGGCCACAGCACGGTGACCTGGTAGGGGTAGGCCTCGCTGTCCGCTGGGGTGGCAAGCAACTCGAACGTCCATGTGATCTGGCCCGCACCGCGTGTCCCCGCCACCGTCTCCTCGGGGAGAAGGCGCATGTCGCGGTCCGCGTCCACCCACAGGTCGACCGCTCCCTCGTCCCGCACCCCGAGGAGGAACACGTACCGGGCCGTGCCGAGGGCGATCTCCCCCCACTGGGCGAGGGCGAGGGGCGGTCCCTCGAACCGCACGTCTTGGGTGGGGGTTGCCCTCAACCGCAGGGGAGCGAGGGCCTGCGCCCAATCTTCATGCGCCCCATCCGGGGCTGGGGCGAGGCGGACCTCCTGCCCCACGGTCCCCCCGAGGGCAGCGCACACCAGGAGAACCACTGCTGTTGTCCTCATCCTCGTCGCTCCTCGGCCTCCGCAGCAGCGGCCCGCAACCGCGCCGCGACAATCTCTTTCCCCATCACGGCGAGCAGCTCGAACAACCCTGGACCGACCCGCGACCCGCTCACCGCGACCCGCACCGCGGGGGCGAGGGCCTTCAACGGCAACCCCACGTCATCCGCCGTCCCCCTGAGGACGGCCTCGAACCCGTGGGCGGTGGGATCGGCGAGCCCCTCCACCCGCGTCGCCAACTCGCGGAGGGAGGACGCGACCTCCGGGACGAACAGGTCCTGTGCGTCAGCGGGGAGGTCGATCGCGCCGGGCAGGTAGGGCCGCGCGCGGTCCGCCATCTCGACGAGCGTCTTCCCGCGCTCGCGGAGGAGCACGGCCGCCCGGGCGAGCTTCTCTCGGCCCACCGCCTCGACCGCGGCCCGCTCCGCCACCCTTCGCGCGACGATCCGCTCCGCGAGGAGGTCCGCCAACCGGTACGGGTCCAGCCGCCGCAGCCACTCGTGGTTGAGCCACAGCAGCTTCTCCTCGTCGAACACCGCCGCCGCTGTGTTGACCCCCGGGAGATCGAACAGGGCGACGAGCTCGTCGCGGGAGAGCACCTCCTGGTCCCCATGGGACCACCCCAGCCGCGCGAGGAAGTTCACGAGCGCCTCGGGGAGGATCCCCCGCTCGTCGTAATCGAGGACCGATCCCGCCCCATGGCGCTTGGAGAGCTTCGTCCGGTCCGGGCCGAGGATGAGGGGGACGTGAGCGAACGCGGGTGGCAACCACCCGAGCGCTTTGTAGATGAGGAGCTGTTTCGGGGTGTTGTTGAGGTGCTCGGCGCCGCGGATGACGTGGGTGATCCCCATGTCGTGGTCGTCCACCACGCACGCGAAGTTGTAGGTGGGGGTGAGATCCGAGCGAAGGATCACCAGGTCCTTGAGCTCGGTGTGCTGCACGGTCACCTCGCCGGCGAGTAGATCGTGGACCGTCGTCGCCCCGCCGGGCGGAACCCGGAACCAGAGCGCGCCCTCAGACTCGTACGCTGCCCCCCGTCGTCGGAGCTCCGCGGCCACCTCGCGGTGGCGGTCGAAGCGGTCCGTCTGCCGGTACACCTCGTCCCAGTCCAACCCCAGCCAGCGCAGGGACGCGAAGATCTGCTCGATCGCCTCATCGGTGGACCGCGTGCGGTCGGTGTCCTCGATGCGGAGGATGAACGTCCCCTTGTGGTGCCGAGCATAGAGCCAGTTGAAGAGGGCGGTTCTCGCCCCCCCTACGTGGAGGTACCCCGTGGGGCTGGGCGCGAACCGGACACGAACAGGATCCATGGCCGGCATTCTACCGGCCCCATGTGGAGGTCCCAAGGAACTTTGCCTCCGCCGGCGCGGGCGGCTACCATCGCCAGGCAAGCAAAGGAGGTCTCTCATGGCAGTCGCAGCATACGTCCTCGTCCGCTGCCGCGGCGCAACGGAGGGCAAGATCGCGGAAATCATCCGCCGCCAGCCCCATGTCCGGCGCGTGGACACCGTGTTCGGAGACTACGACATCATCGCCTACCTCGAGTTCGAGGAGCTCCCGTCCAGCTTCTCCGTGGCGGAGCTCCACAACATCGTGACCGAGGAGATCCGCAAGGTGGAGGGTGTATCCTCGACGAGCACCCACATCGTGACGAAGAAGTTCACCGACTAGATCCCAACCCAAACGAAGGATGTGAACGCACATGAAGATCCTCGTCCTCGGGGGAACAGGGAAGATCGGGGCAGCAGTGGCGTGGGACCTTGCCCGGGAGGACAGCGTGGGTACGGTGGGCCTCTTCGCCCGATCGGCGGAGGCCCTCCGGCGGACGAAACGGTGGATCGGGAGCGAGAAGATCGTCCTCCATCCTGGCGACGTGACCGGGCCTGACTTGGAGAAGGTCCTTGGGGAGTACGAGGTGGTGGTGATCGCCCTCCCCGACCGGCGCACGAGCTACCGGGCGGCCCACCAGGCCATCGCGCAGGGAGTCCACGTCGTGGACATGCTCGAGGAGTACCACCGCCGCCCTGATCTGTACGAGACGGAAGGGCTCGAGCTCCCGGCCGGGATGACGGCCGCGGAGTACGGAGAGTGGCTCCACGAGCAAGCCCTGTGCAACGAGGTCACGTTCCTCGACGGGATCGGGTTCGCCCCCGGGATCTCCAACATCACCGTCGGGGAAGGGATCCGCAAGCTCGACCAGGCTGTGTCGGCGGTGGCGCGGGTGGGGGGAATCCCCGACAAGGCCGCCGCCTCCCGCCATCCCCTGCGGTACATGGTGACGTGGGCGTTCGACCACGTGCTGCGCGAGTACATGATCAAGGTCCAGGTGAAGAAGGACGGGCAAGTGGTGGAGGTCGACGCCCTCACTGACCGGGAGACGTTCCCGTTCCGGCAGTTCGGTGTGGATGAGGTGCTGGAATGCGCGATCACCCCCGGCATGCCCTCCTTCATCTACACCCGCCCTAAGCTCCGCGACTTCGCGGAGAAGACGATCCGCTGGCCCGGCCACTACGCGGCGGTGGACGTGCTGCGGGAGTGCGGGCTGCTCGACCTGGAACCGGTGCAGGTCAATGGGGCGGCGGTTGTGCCCCGGGAGGTTCTGGCGCGGGTCCTCGCCCCGCGGCTCCGCCCCGGACCGGGGGAGGGGGATGTGTGCGTGATGTGGAACACGGTGCTCGGGACGAAGGCCGGTCGGCCAGCCCAGGTGGACTACTACCTGTGGGACGAGGCTGATCCCGTAACCGGGATCTCGGCGATGGCCCGCGTCACCGGGTTCGCCGCGGCGATCGGGGCCCGCTTCGTGGGGGCGGGGAAGATCCGCAAGCGAGGGATCGTGGCCCCGGAGGACGCGATCGGCGGGGACCTCTACCCAGAGTTCATCGCCGAGCTCTCCCGTCGCGACATTTCGGTGCGGGAAGTGGAGTTGCTCTCGTAGGGGGGTATCTGTCGTGAAGCGGGATTTCGTGCGCATCGCCGACTGGTCGGCTTCCGAGCTGTGGGACGCCCTCGACCTCGCCCTGCATCTCAAGCGGGAGCATCGGGCGGGGATCTCGCACCGGGACGTGCTTCCTGGGAGGACCCTCGCCATGATCTTCCAGAAGCCGTCGCTCAGGACGCGGGTCTCGTTCGAGATCGGGATGACGCAGCTCGGCGGCCACGCGCTCTACCTCGGCCCCGACGATATCCAGCTCGGCAAAAGGGAGACCACCGAGGACATTGCCCTCAACCTCTCCCGCTACGCCGATGGAATCATGGCGCGCGTGTTCGGGCACGACGTGGTGGAGGAGCTCGCGCGGTACGCAACCGTCCCCGTGATCAACGGGCTCTCCGATCTCCACCATCCCTGCCAGGCCCTCGCGGACATGCTCACCATCCGCGAGCGCAGGCGGGACCTGGCGGGGACGACCCTCGCCTTCATTGGGGACGGGAACAACGTTGCCCATTCTCTGATCGAAGCATCGGCCCTGCTCGGCGTCGCCTTCCGCATCGCCTGCCCCGAGGGCCACGAGCCGCAGCGGGAGATCGTGGAGGCGGCACGGGCCGGTGGGGCAGCGGTGGAGGTCATCCACGACCCCCGGGAGGCGGCGCGCGGAGCAGACGTCCTTTACACAGACGTGTGGGCGAGCATGGGCCAGGAGGAAGAGGCCGCCGCGCGGCGGAAGCGGTTCCAGGGGTTTTCGGTCGACGGCGATCTCCTGTCCCTCGCCCACCCCCGGTGCCTCGTTATGCACTGTCTCCCCGCCCACTACGGGGAGGAGATCACCTACGAGGCCTCCCGGGCTCCGAACTCGGTCCTGTTCGACCAGGCGGAGAACCGCCTCCACGCCCAGAAGGCGCTCCTCGCCCTCCTTCTCGCCTGAGGGGGCCCTACCCACCACGCGGAGGGATCCCCCCGCTTCCCCCCTGGCAGCGCGGACAATAGTTCGTGCGCGCCCCATCGTAGAGGATCTCCGCGATCGGGGTGCCGCACTCCGGGCAGGGGGTGCCCTTCCGCCCGTGGACGGAGAGGAAGTCCCGGATCTCCCGCTCGAAGAGATCGTCTCCCGTCCGGCCACGGATCTCGGCGATCGCCCACCGCAGGGTATCCCCGATCGCTCGCCACAGGTGTTCTTGCTCCTCCGCGGTCAGCGTGTGGCCGTAGCGAACCGGGGACAGCCTCGCCCGGAACAGGATCTCGTCCGCGTAAGCGTTTCCGATCCCCGCGATCAGGGACTGATCGGTGAGGACCCGCTTGAGGGGGCGACGTCGCCCCGCAACGAGGCCTCGGAGGACATCCACGGTGAACGCCTCCAACAGGGGCTCGCTGCCCAGGTTCTGGAGGGGCTCGGCCGCGTTGAGGTCGGACACCACCCATGCCGCGGCCAAGCGTGGCGACCGCGCCTCGATGAGGCGCAGATCCGTCCCGTCCTCGAACGCCACGCGTAGATCGGTCGCGGTGGTCGGGGGATAACCGTGTTCCCCGTGCCACAGCCACGCCCAGCGCATGAGGTGGACGAGGAGGTGGAGATCGGAGCCGAAGGAAAAGGCGAGGTACTTCCCTCGCCTGCTGATGGCGTGGAGTTCCCTCCCCACAAGGGAAGCCACACCTTCCGCCCGCGTGCGGACGAGGCCGACGCGGTTCACCTCGACCCCCCGGACCGTCTGCCCAACGATCCGGGGGGCGAGGATGTCCTTCACGACCTCCAGGTCAGGGAGCTCCGGCAACTCACTTCCCGAGGAAGAACAGGAACGGGAAGACCCACGGGACACAGCACGGATCGCAGCACGGGTCGTAGCACGTCTGGCACGGGGTGGGGGCACGCGACACCTTGAGGTACGGGTCACACAGCGAGACCCCGCACGGCCTTGAGGCTGGCAGACACCACGCGTGACAACAACTGCCGTCCTGGGCCACGATCTTGACGTGGGTCACCACGTCGCCCCCCGTGGTCGCGACCACGATCTTGTAGAACCCCGGCGCCACCTGGACCCCAGTGAGATCGCGCTGGTCCCAGATGATCTCCGTGCTCGAGGCGACCGGCATGGGGTAGGCGTAGCTGTACACGACCCCGCCCCCGAACGCCTCCACCGACCACCCGGTGATCATCGTCGTCGTCTGGCAACAGCAGCAGCAGAAGATGCCCCACGGGATGACCAGCTTCACCAGGATCGGCTCCCCGGCCCAGAACGTCGCGTAGCAAGGGGGTTCCGGCGGCGGAGGGGGCGCACAGGGATCGCACCACCACTGGCCCACCGCCAACCCTCCCCCCACCAGTGCGACGGCCAACGTCGCGAGCAGTACCCGCTTCATCATACAACCACCTCCGCCCCATTGTACACCGAGCGGCGCCCTGGGTTTCACCGTCCCCGGGCCATCGAGCGCGCCGGCGGCCGCGCAGGGACTCGCCCCAGACGGCCCAAGGCCCAGCCCACCCCAGCGAGAAGAAAAACATGGGGGAACGGTACGCAGCGAGGGCGACGTCACCCCCTCGGGGGGCTACAATGCCTGACGCTCAACCCATGAAGATCGCGATCACGGGAGACCCCGGGGCCGGGAAATCCACCCTCGTCAGGCGGGTCGTGGAGCGCGCGCCCCTCTCCGCAGGGGGCATGGTCACCGCCGAGATCAGGAAGTGCGGCCGCCGCGTGGGGTTCTCCGTGTGTGACCTTTCCACGGGCGCGGAAGGGATCCTCGCCCACCTCCATCTCGCCGCCGGGCCCCCGTTCGGACGGTACCGCCTCAACCTGCGCGATCTCGACGAGATCGGTGTCCGGGCGATCGAGCGCGCGATCGAGGACGCCGAGCTGGTGGTGGTGGACGAGGTCGGGCCGATGGAGCTCCATTCGCCGCAGTTCGTCCGCGCCGTGGAGCGGGCGCTCCAGGAGGCGCAACACCTCCTTCTCACCGTCCACCGCGCCTCGAACCATCCCCTCGCCTACGCGATCCGCCACAAGGCGGATCACCTCTTCCGCCTCACCCACGCGGGCCGGGAGCAGGTGCTCGCCGAGGTCCTCCACCACCTGACGGCCGGCTAGCCCGCGGGAGTGGGAAGACCGCACAGGGCCGCGATCTCGTCCGCGACATCGAACGCGGCGTTGGGGAAGGCGATCGCGCGCGCCCGTTCCGCGCGGCGCGTGAGCTCCCCCGGCGTGGCCAGCCACCGGCGGAGGACGGCCACCACCTCAGCGGGGGTGGAGGCGGCCTCCCCGGCACCGGCCCCCACCACGAACGGGATGTTCGGCCTCTCCTGGGCCATCCCTCCGGTGAGGATCATCGGGAGCCCGGAGATGGCGGCCTCCCCGATCACCCCAGGCCCGGGCTTGCCCACGAACACGTCCGCTGCACGCATCATCACCTCGAGGTTCGTGGCGAACCCGCAGATCCGAGCCGGGACGCGCCACGGGTAGTGCCCCAGTCTCTCCACGAGGGCCTGATTGCGACCGGCGATGACGACGAGCTCGACTGGGAGCTCGGCCCGATCGATGGCCCGCGCCACCCGCTCGATGCCCCCCATCCCCTCCCCTCCTCCGATGAGGAGGACGATCGGGCGATCGGCCTCCCAGCCCAGCTCCTGTCGCGCCTGGGCCTTGTCCTTGTCGTAGAGGGCGAACTTGGGGTGGGCAGGATGGCCCACCACGCGCAGCCTGTCCGGGCTCAGTCCCAGCTGCCGCCCCCGCTCATAGGCATTCTGGCACGGGACAAGGCACCGATCCACGTCGGGGTGGTACCAGCCGCTGTGGGGGTTCGCGAGATCCGTGACCACGGTGACGATGGGGAACTCCCGCGCCGCAGTCCGGCGCAGGGCCACCGCAAGCTCGCTGAACGCCGGGTGGAGGACAACGATCACGTCCCACACCCGGGACCTCCGCGCCGCCCGCCGCACCCGGGGAACGGCGAGCCGCGGGAGCTGCCTGCGCCCGACCCGCGTGGCGATGAGGCGGTCGGTCACGGTCACGAACAGGTTCCAGGATGGCTCATGGTAGCGAACCCACAACGGGTAGATCTCCGGAGCTCGGTTCCAGGGGAAGTACCCGCAGGCGCGGAACGCATCGAAGTAGTCACAGGCGAACGCGCCCGGGTAGCGGAGGGCGAGGGCCGCTTCAATCGCCCGCCCTGCGGAGCGATGGCCCCCCCCCGGGTCCGACATGAACAACCCGACCTGAATCACGGCCCCTCCCTGGATCACGAACTATATGGGCCCCGTGCAACCTCGGTCAAGCCCTCTCCCGCGGCGGAGCGATCCATCGTGGGCCTGGTCGCGCATAGGCGTCACGGTAGAACTCCCCGAACACGCGTTCCACCTCGCGCATCATCCGGTCCACGTCCTCCCCTTCGGGCCGGGACGGATCGGGGAGGATCGGAGGGGCGAAGCGCACCACCACCCCTCCCAGGCGGCGCGTCTCGCGCAGGATCCGCACAAACATTCGCCCGAGCGGATCCTCCTCCGCCCCCGGGCGGTAGACGTACGCGTTCCCGAGCAGCACAGGGACGATCGGGGCTCCGCTGCGATGGGCGAGCTTCGCCACCCCTGGATAGAGCCGCCCCGCCCAGTAGAGGTAGCCCTCGGGGAACACCATCACGCTTCCCCCACCCTTGAGGTAGCGCACGGCTGCGGCGAGGGTTCGCGCGTTGAGGGAGTCCTTCTCCCGCGGATCGCGGGTTACCCGGAACCGGAAGAACGCCTGGTAGAAGAAGCGGAGCCAGGGGTGGCGCTCGTCGACGAGGAACAGGGCCCGTGCTCGCCATCGGCCGGAGTGGCGAACCACGAACAGGGGATCGAACGAGCCGACGTGGGTCACGCAGAAAAGACAGGGTCCCCGCGGAGGACGGCCCACGGCCCGGGACGGCACGACGAGGGGAAGGAGAACTGCGGCGAGGAAGTACACGCACCACACCGCCTCGTAGGGCAATGCCCCCAGCAGCGCCCCGATGCGGCGGGCGAGCCGTCTACCTCCCCTTGGGTTCACGCGACCCTTGGAGGTCGGTCCAGTACCGCTGGCCGGGGATCCGATCCCGGCCCGTGGCCATGTCCAGCCAGTACCAGAACGCCCGTGCTGCCCCGCGAACCCATCCCGAACGGACGAAACGCCGGTTCGAGGTGTAGCAGAGGATCGTGGGGACGAACCGCACCCGCCCTACCCCCTCCAAGAGCCGCGCGAGACGGAAATCAGGGGACGCCCTGTCCTCCAGGGGTGGGTACCCTCCAACGGCGAGGTACACCTCCCGGCGCATCCCCATGTTCGCCGCCCCACACAGGTGGACCCGGCAGAGGAGGGATAGCCAGGCCAGTACGCAGTACCCCGCAGCCTCCAGGGCGCGGCGGACGCGCCCGCTCTCCCGAAACCCCATCGGGCCGTAGACGGCCACCGTTCCCTCCCGACGGAGCTCCCTCACCATCCGCTCCAACCACCGCGGGGGG
The DNA here is from genome assembly GCA_014360985.1 of Candidatus Bipolaricaulota bacterium. GTDB lineage: Bacteria > Bipolaricaulota > Bipolaricaulia > Bipolaricaulales > Bipolaricaulaceae > Bipolaricaulis. The sequence goes on along the minus strand of JACIWK010000005.1, from coordinate 87,437 downwards.
TACACCGTGTCGGCGTCGGCACCGACAACGAACGCGCCGCGTGCCTCGCTGAACCCGCGGTGCATCGCCGGCAGCGCCCCCCGCTTGGGCTCGACGATCACCCGATCGGCGAACCGAGCGGCGATCTGGGGGCTGCGGTCCGTGCTCCCATTGTCCACCACGAGGAGCTCAAAATCCCGCCACGTTTGGGCGCGCAGCGAGCGGAGCGTCTCCTCGAGTGTCCCCTCCTCGTTCAGGACCGGGACCACAACCGTGACCTGCGGCGCGGCCATCCCCTACCGGACGACGATGGACACGAGCTTCCCCGGGACGGCGATCACGCGGACGACCTCCTTCCCCTCGAGCCGTCCCTGGACCTCGCGTGCGGCGAGGGCGGCCTCCTGGAGGGCGTGTGGGTCGGAGGCAACGGGGACGGGTACGCACACGCGCGCCCGGACCTTGCCGTTGATCTGGACCGGGATCTCCACCTCTTCCCCCACAACGGCTGCAGGATCGTAGGCGGGCCAGGGGGTCTCGAGAATCGGCTGCTTCTCCCCCAGCCGGTGCCACAGCTCCTCGGCCAGAAACGGGGTGAACGGAGAGAGGACGAGGACAAGATCGCGAACGACCCGCCGCACGAGGCGGGGGTCGGCCTCTCCCCCCTCGACGTAGGCCCCGAGCTCATTCGCGAGCTCCATGACCGCCGCGATGGCCGTGTTGAGACCCAACCCCTCCTCGAACTCCTCGGTCACCTTCTTCACCGTAGCGTGGAGCTTCTGCCACAGTCGCCGCCCTGCGGGGTCGAACCGGTCCGGCTCCCCCTCGACCCCCGCCAGGTCCGGCAGCTGCCCGACCACGAGGTGCCAGAACCTGTTCAAGAACCGCCACGCCCCCCGGATCCCGTCCTCGGACCACTCGATGTCCCGGTCCGGCGGGCCCATGAACAGGGTGTACAGCCGCTCCGTGTCCGCCCCGTAGCGGGCAATGATGTCGGAGGGTTCGACGATGTTCCTCCTCGACTTCGACATCGCGAAGTACGAGGTCGCCACCTCCCGGCCGCACTTCGTGCACCGAAGGCTGTCCACCTCCTTGGGGTAGAGCCAACCGTGCTCGGGGCACTTGTAGGCGGTATGGCAGACCATCCCCTGGGTGAAGAGGCGCTTGAACGGCTCCGTGAACCCCACGTACCCCAGGTCGTGGAGGGCCTTGGTGATGAACCGGGAGTAGAGGAGGTGGAGGATCGCGTGCTCGACCCCCCCCACGTAGAGGTCCACCGGGAGCCAGCGGTTCACATCCTCGGTCACGAACGGGACCCGCTCCTCGTGCGGGGACACGAACCGCAGGAAGTACCACGACGAGTCCACGAACGTGTCCATCGTGTCCGTGTCCCGTTTTGCCTTACCCCCGCACCGGGGGCAGACCGTGTCCGCGTAACCGGGGATGTCCGCCAGCCCCATCTTCCCGATGAACGGGACGTCGGGGAGGAGGACGGGCAACTCCTCCTCCGGGACGGGAACCACCCCACACCGGCCGCAGTACACGATTGGGATCGGCGCCCCCCAGTACCGCTGGCGGGAGATGAGCCAATCCCGCAGCCGATAGACGACCGTGCGCCGGCCGATCCTCTGCTCCTCGAGGTAGGCGATCGTGCGCGCGATCGCCTCTCCCCCCGGGGTTCCCGTGAGCGGTCCGGAGCTGACCATCGTCCCCAGTTCCACCAGCGCCCCGTTCATCTCCCCTGGGTCGGGAATCGACCCATCGGGGGCAGCGATCACGACCCGCACCGGAAGGCCGTGGGCGCGGGCGAACTGGAAATCGCGCTCGTCGTGGGCGGGCACCGCCATCACCGCCCCCGTGCCGTAGGTCGGCATCACGTAGTCAGCGATCCAGATCGGAATCGGCTCCCCTGTGACCGGGTTCAGGGCGTGGCTTCCCAGGAACAGGCCCGTCTTCGGCCGCTCGGTCGAGGCGCGCTCTACCTCCGTGGCGCGCGCCGCCTCCTTCCGATACCGCTCCACCTCCGCGCGCCGGTTGGGCGCGGTCAGCCGGTCCACGAGCGAGTGCTCCGGGGCCAGCACGAGGAACGTTGCCCCCCACAGGGTATCGGGCCGGGTGGTAAATACCTCGATCGGATCGCCGCTCGCGGCGCGGAAGATCACCGTCGCTCCCTCCGAGCGGCCGATCCAGTTCTCCTGCATCTTCTTCACGTGCTCGGGCCATTCCAGATCTGCGAGATCGGCGAGCAACCGGTCGGCGTAGGCCGTGATCCGAAAGAACCACTGGTCGAGGTCCCGTTGCTCGGGCGGGGTACCGCAGCGTTCGCACTCGCCTCCCACCACCTGCTCGTTGGCGAGCACAGTGTGGCAGCTTGGGCAGTAGTTCACCGCCGCCCGCTTCTTGTAGGCGAGGCCACTTTCGTACAGCTTCAAGAACAGCCATTGGGTCCAGCGGTAGTAGTCGGGAAGGCAAGTCGTGATCTCCCGCTCCCAATCGTACTCGATCCCCCATGCGTGGAACTGGTCCTTGGCGTAGGCGATGTTATCGAACGTCCACTGGCGAGGGTGGATCCCCCGCTCGATGGCCGCGTTCTCCGCCGGGAGCCCGAACGCGTCCCATCCCATCGGGTTCAGGACGTCGTAGCCACGCATCCGCAGGAAGCGCACGATCGCGTCCCCGATGATGTAGTTGCGGCCGTGACCGACGTGGAGGTAGCCCGAGGGGTAGGGGAACATGTTCAGGTAGTAGAACTTGTTCGTGGGGCGCGCGGTGTCGACGCGGAAGTACCCCTTCTCCCGCCAGAAGCCGCGCCATCGATCCTCGATGGCTTTCGGGTCGTAAGGTTCGCCCTTCACAGCAGTCCCCCCCGAGCCAACCGCTCCGCCTCATCGAGCGCGGTTCGGACACACTCCGGGGAGTCCATCTCGCAATACAGACGGAGAATCGGTTCGGTGCCCGAGGCGCGGAACAGGACCCAACCTCGATCGAGGCGCAACTTGAGCCCATCCAGGGTTTCCACCTTCGCCACCCGCTGGTCGGCCAACCGCTCCGGGGGCGCCTTCTCCAACCGCGCCATGACCTCGAGACGGTTGGGAAGCGTAAGGTCGCGCCGCGCGTAGTGGTGGGGACCGACCAGGGAGAACAGGTCAGTGACGAGCGCCCCGATCGGCTTCCCCGTCGTCGCCACCAGCTCGAGGAGGTAGAGGTTCGACAGGACCCCGTCCCGCTCCGGGATGTGCCAGCCGTACCCATAGCCGCCGGACTCCTCGGCCGCGAACGCTGCCCTCCCCGTCACGAGGTCCTCCACCGCCCACTTGAACCCGATCCGGATCTCCCGCCACGGAACGCCCGCCAGGTCGGCGAGCTTGCCGATCATGTCCGTGAGGGCGAACGACTTGAGCACGGGTCCGGACAGGTCTCGGTGCCGTACCAGATGCCACAGGATGAGGGACGCCGTGCGGTGGGTATCCAGGAACGCGCCGCTTTCGTCCATCCCCGCCGCCCGATCCCCATCCCCATCGGTGATCAGGCCGACCACGATCCTCCCACGCACCCGCGCCCTGAGGGACCGGATCACCGCCTTCAGAGGGACAACGTTCTCCGGGAGCGGTTCGGGTTTGCGGCCCCCGAAGAGGGGATCCACGGTCGAGCGCACCTCGAGGTGAGGGATGCGCACCGCCCGCAGGAGCTCGGCCAGGTACCCTTGGGCCGAGCCGTACATCGCGTCGACAACGACGTACAGCGGGGCCCGGGCCAGCCCACGCAGGTCCACCGCCGCCCGCAACCGGGCGAGGTACTCCTCCTTGATCTCCCTCGTCTCCACGGGAGGATCCCCCACCTCGGGGGCGTGGGAAGGAAGGTGCGCCTCGATCAAGGCCGTGATCTCGGGCGTCGCCGACCCCCCATACTCGGGCTTGAACTTGACCCCGCTCCATCGGGGTGGGTTGTGGGAAGCGGTGATCATCGCTCCCCCCGCCAGTTGCCATTCCACGATCGCCGCCGACAGAGCAGGGGTGGGGACGGGGGCGGCGGTGACTGTGACCGGGATCCCACGTTGGGCCACGGCCCTTCCCAAATGACAGGCGAACTCCGCGGACGAGAATCGCGTGTCGTAGCCAACGATCAGCCCCGCCGATGCCGGGCGGCAAGGCACGCCCCACGCCCGATAGGGAGGGAGATCCCTGCGCTCCGGGGCGTGGAGGAGAGCGGCGATCGCTGCCCCCACCCGGGCCACGTTGGCGTACGTGAAATCGTCGGCGATCACGCCGCGCCAGCCATCCGTTCCGAACTTGATCCTATCGCTTGCCGCCATGCCGGTCCTTCTGGGGGGGGCGCGCGAGGTCCACCCGCACGATGTGGGGAGGAATCTGGATCCCATCCGCCTGAAGGAGGTCAGCGATCAGCTCCATGGGGAGGGCGGTCTCGATCCACAGGTCACGGAGCGACACGATCCCATTGCGCACCGGAACGCGCTGCAGCGCCCGCTCGATCGCCCGCCGATACCCATCCATCAATCGGGACAGGTCCTGCTCCAGTGTCTCCATACCCCCCCGCTCAGTACCGCCACTCCACGGTGTAGCGGACCTCCGCCTCCCCCGACCCGGGCACCATGACCCGGAACAGGATCCGTTGGGCATCGAGGCGCACGTAGGGGAGGGTGGAGTCGGTGATCGTCCACACGCCCGGCAGGGTCTCCACCACTTCGACCTCGACCGGTGCCTCTTTCGCAGAGCGGAGGGTGATCCGGTACGCGTCCCGATACAGGTTCTCCGTGAGCCGCTGCCGGGATTCCTGGACCCGCTCCCCGGTCAGGTCGAACGCGGCCCCCACGGCGAGATCGAGTTCACGGCCAACCGGCGTATGGCCGATCGCCGCCGCCCCCACGAAGAGCTCCCCGCCTTGATCGTAGAACCGAACCTCCCCCGCGGGAAGGGGAGCGAGGGCGTTCGTGAAACGGACCCGCACCTCGACGGCCCCACCCGCGAATCGGTACGCACGGACGTAGGGTACGGTCCCAGACAGGAAAGGAGCCAGCGCAACCCCTTGGATGAGGTCGAGGCGCTCCGGGAACGCGTAGCGGTGGTACTCGAACCCCGCGGCGGCATCGAACTCGGGGGCGAGGGCAAGGGCGCGCACTCCGAGCCCCTCAGGCACCTTCGCCGTCGGGCGGTGCACTTCGCCCGCGACGAGGGAAACCTCGGCCCCCGCGAAATCGACGCCGGTCCGGTTCTCAAACGTCGCCACCCCGTGGAGGACGAGCTCGTCCTCCCCCAGGGACGCGGTGTAGGTCGCGCGCCACGAGAGGCCCTCGGCGAGGTAGCGCAGGCCGATCGCCGTCCGCCCCGGCTCCGCCGCACGGTAGCGGATGGCGAGGGCAAGGCCCCGCGCACCCGCGGCCTCCCCGGGGGCGACGATTCGGTCGTAGGCGGGCAGGAACACGAGACCGTCCGCGGTGCTCAGGACGAGCGCCGGCACCGTGGCGAGGAGGAGGCCTGCAAAGCGCTCCCCATGGGCGTACACCGTGACGGAACTTCCCACAAGGCCCTCCACCGTGGGGAGGTCGGTCCACTGGGGGTCGATCCGGGTCGCGGTCAAACCCTCCACCACCAGGCTGTCAACGAGCATCGTCACGGGGAAGCCCTCCAGGAGGAGATCCCCTTCCGGAGCGAGGAGGACGGACCTCGTCTCGGCGATGAACCCGAATCCACCCGAGTAGATCGTGACCACGGGCGCCGCGGCGCCGGCTATGGCCACAACTCCCCCCATGGCCAGGGCGACCATCCTGAGCATGTGCATCACCTGCCTCGCTGTCATCTTACCCCGTGGGAGGAAGGGCGCAACGGGCCCGATTCTCGGAGCACGGGAGAGCTATCGGGGGGCGACCTCGGGGAGGCGCCGGCGAGGGGGAAGCAGGGCACAGAGGGCGTCCCACAGGGCAACCATGTTGTCGCCCCGTCTCGCGGACACGACAACGTGGGGCACCGCCTCCAGCCGCAGCGCGTCGAGGCGAGCCAGCTCCTCGGGGATCTCAACGAGGTCGAGCTTGTTCAGGACATGAAGCGTGGGAGGGGGAACCCGGTCCGGGCCCACCACCTCCGCCACGACCTCGCGCACCACCCGTAGGTGATCCAGGGCGGCCGGGGAGGCCGCGTCGAGGACGAGGAGGAGGGCCGCCGCATCGCGCACCGCCCCCAACGAAGCCCGGAACGCGGGAACGAGCTCGTGGGGCAAATCGCGGATGAACCCCACCGTATCCGTGAGCAGGGCCTCGCCGCCGGGGAGGGCCACCCGCCGCACGCGCGTGTCCAGGGTCGCGAACAGCTTGTCCTCCACGAGCACGTCGCACCCGGTGAGGCGATTGAAGAGGGTCGACTTGCCGGAGTTCGTGTACCCCACGATCGCGATCTCCGGAGGGCCCTCCCGGCGCCGGCGGGCCTGTTGGACCGCGCGATCCTGGGCCGCTTTGCGCAGCTCCCTGCGCACGGCCTGGATCCGGCGGCGGATCGCCCTCCGCCCCTGTTCGAGGCGCGTCTCCCCCGGACCGCTCGTCCCGATCCCGCCACCGGGATCGGTCAGGGCCTGTCCCCATCCGCGCAGCCGTGGGAGAAGGTACTCCAACTGGGCCAGCTCCACAGCGAGGGCTGCTTCCTTGGTGCCCGCGCGCTGGGCGAAGATGTCGAGGATGAGCTGGGAGCGGTCCACGACCTTGAGGCCCGTCGCCTCCTCCAGGTTGCGGGCCTGGGCTGGGGAGATCTCCGATCCGACGATGAGCGTGTCCGCTCCATCCACCCGTGCCTGCGCACGGATCTCCTCAGCTTTCCCTCTCCCGACGAACGTCCCCGGGTCGGGACGGGAGCGGTGCTGCACCACGCGGCCCCGGACGTCCACACCAGCGGTGGTCGCCAATGCACAGAGCTCCGCCCATCGGTCCTCCCCATCCGCTCCCGGCGGGACCACATCGACCAGGATCGCTTTCTCCCCCCCGTACACCCGGGCTCGGCGACCCAGGTAGTCCTCGATCGGCGGGATCAGTCCGCGACCCATACCTCCGCACCTAGACGACGCAGTGCCCCGGGGAGGTCGGCATAGCCGCGGGCGATGTGCCCCTCCCCGCGAATCTCCGTGCGCTCAGCAGCGGCAAGCGCGGCCAGGACAAGCGCAGCCCCCGCCCGGATGTCCGTCGCTTCCACCTCCGCTCCGCGGAGCGTCTCCACCCCGTCGGTGAGGACGGTGTCCCCACTCACCCGGATCTGGGCCCCCATCTGCACCAGGGCCCCCACATAGTTGAACCGCGAGGCGAACACGGTCTCCCGCACCGTGGACCGGCCGCGCGCGGTGGAGAGGAATGCGATCATCGGCGGCTGGAGGTCGGTCGGAAAGCCGGGGTAGGGAAGGGTTTGGACGTTCACCGCCTCCGGACGTCGGTCGATCCTAATCGTGACTCGGTCCCCGTCCGTTTCCACCATTGCCCCCGCCTCGCTCAGCTTGGCGAGGAGGGCATCGAGGTGGTCGGGCCGGGCCCCTTCCACCGTGACCTCGCCGCGGGTGATCGCGCCGGCGAGAACGTACGTCCCAGCCTCGACGCGGTCCGGGATCACGCGGTGGGTAGCCCCGCCGAGGGACGCCTGCCCGCGGATCGTGATCCGGTCCCCCTGCCAGGTCACCTCCGCCCCCATCGCCGTAAGGAGGCCTGCCAGATCCACCACCTCTGGCTCGCGGGATGGGTTGACGATCGCCGTCGTCCCCTCGGCGAGCGCCGCGGCGAGGAGGAGCTGCTCGGTGGCACCCACCGAGGGGTAATCAAGGTACACCGTGGCCCCCTTCAGGCGAGCCGCCTGGGCATGGACCGTTCCCCCGCGGACGTCGAGCGATGCCCCCAACCGACGCAGGCCCATGAGGTGGAGGTCCACCGGACGCGGCCCGATCGCGCACCCTCCCGGCAGCGGCATCCAAACCTCCCTCGTGCGGGCCAGGAGAGGCCCCAACGCGAGGAACGAGGCCCGCATCCGCTGGACGAGCGCCATCGGCGCCTCCTGGGCCAGCTCCCCTCCACCCGTGAGGACGATCACCGAGTCCCGCCACGTCGCCTCCTTGCCCACCGCGCGCGCCAGCGCCACCGCCGACTCCACGTCGAGGAGGTGGGGGACGTTCTCGATGATCACGGGCTCCGTGGTGAGGAAGCTCGCCATCACCGCGGGAAGCACAGCGTTCTTGGAGCCAGCGGCCCGCACCGTACCCCGCAGGGGCCGCCCGCCCTCGACCCGGATCACGGCAACACAGACAGCGGGTCCACCGCTACACCATCGCAGCGGACCTCGAAGTGGAGGTGGGGACCGGTGGAGAGGCCGGTATTACCGGAAAGAGCGATCGCTTGCCCGATCTCCACGAACTGACCGACCTCCACGAGGAGCTGGGACAGGTGGCCGTAGTACGTCGTGTAACCGTCACCATGGTCCAGGACCACGAGGAGACCGTATCCCCCCTCCCAGCCCGCGGTGGCCACCCGCCCCGGGGCCGCGGCGTGAACGCGCGTTCCCTCGGCGATCGCTAGATCGATCCCCGCGTGGAACGAAGGTACCTGATGGATGGGGTGGATCCGGGGCCCGTAGGGGGAGGAGATCGGCCCGCGGGCCGGCCAGACGAAGCGGGTTCCCGAGCCCTTGCCGAGCGCCACCGCCGTGGCCTGGGGGACGACCGGCGGCGCCGGGACGAACACCCGCGTCCCAGCGAGAGGCTCACCGCTCAGATCGTTCACCACCCGGATCGCCCCCTCCGCCACCCCATAGCTCGCGGCGATGTCCGCCACCGCCTGACCGGGGCGCACAATGTGGAGCACCCCACCCACCGGAAGGAGGAGTTGCTGCCCTGGCTGGAGGCGCGTGGGATCGACGTCGTTGCTGGCAAGGAGGTAGTCGGCGGGGACTCCAGTCCGCTTGGCGATCCCGGACAGGGTGTCCCCGGCCTGCACGGTGTACATGGACCACGTGGCACGGGTGCCGGTGATCGGAACGACCGGACCTCCGACTGGATCGGAGGAGAGGAACGGGACGAAAAGGAGCGGAAGGAACAGAAGGGCGAGGGCCACCACCAGGAACGGATTTTCACTCACTGTTCATCAGCTCCAGGAACTGCTTGTTCGTCCGCGTCTGTTCCATCTTGCTCTTGATGAACTCCAGCGCCGCCCCCGGGTCCGGCATCTCGATCAAGAGCTTACGGAGGATCCACACCCGGCGAAGGACATCTGGCTGCAGCAGGAGTTCCTCTTTTCTGGTGCCGGATTGGACGAGGTCGATCGCCGGGAAGATGCGTCGGTTGGCGAGATCGCGGTTCAAGACGAGCTCCATGTTCCCCGTGCCCTTGAACTCCTCGAACACCACTTGATCGAGGCGAGACCCCGTGTCGATGAGGGCGGTGGCGATGATCGTGAGCGACCCCCCCTCCTCGATATTGCGGGCCGCGCCGAAGAACTCCTTGGGCTTGTAAAGCGCGGTGGGGTCGATGCCGCCGGAGAGGAGCTTGCCGGAAGGGCTGATCGACAGGTTGTACGCCCGCCCGAGCCGGGTGAGGGAGTCCATGAGGATCACCACGTCGTACCCCGATTCGACGAGGCGCTTCCCCTCCGCGGTCGCCAGCTCAGCGATCCGGGTGTGATGCTGGGGCTCCATGTCGAACGTCGCCGCGATGACCTCCGCCCGTTTCACGGACCGGCGGAAGTCGGTCACCTCCTCCGGCCGCTCGTCCACGAGGAGGATGAGGAGCCGGACGTCGGGGTGGTTGGCCTCGATCCCCTGGGCGATGTGCTTGAGGAGGGTCGTCTTCCCCGCCTTGGGGGGGGACACGATCAGCCCGCGCTGGCCCTTCCCGATCGGGGAAAAGAGGTCGATCATCCGCGTCGAGGGCTCGTCGGGGTCGTGCTCGAGGACGAGGTGGACGTTGGGGTGGAGCGGGGTCAGCTGCTGAAAGTCCACCCGCTTCCGCGCCCGTTCGGGATCCATCCCGCTGACCTGGTCCACCTTGAGGAGGGCGAAGTACCGCTCCCCTTCCCGCGGCTGCCGGACCGGCCCGCGCACGAGGTCCCCATCCTTGAGCGCGAACCGCTTGATCTGGGACGGGGACACGTACACGTCGTATCGGCTCGGCAGGCAGGACCGCTCGCGGAGGAACCCGTAGCCATCGGGCATGATCTCGAGGACCCCCTCGACAGACAGCTCCTGGCGCTCAGCCAGGACGCGCATCACCGCCAACTCGAGCTCGACGGAGGAGAGATCCCCACTGCCATTGACCCCGACGGTCTGAGCCAGCCCCGCCAGCTCATCCGGACCCAGCGCGCGGACCTCGCTCATCTCCATGGAACATCACCTCTCACGATCGGTTTGTATTGCTCCCCTCTGCCACGGCTCCATTCGGCCTCACAGCTTGCGGAAGAACGAACGGGCCACGTCCCAGTACATAGCCATCCGATCCGTGAAACCCAGCCAGAACCCCCGTTTCTCCTCCTTGCGGACGTGGCTCACCCCATAGAGCTCGACCTTCTTCTTGCGCCATCCTTCTTTGAGTGCCAACCGCGCGAGCGCCGTTTCGATACCGAACTCGGTGTCCTCCACCGCGCCGCGAGCCCGTTCCCAGTGAGCCCGGGACATCACCCGCTGCCCGGACAGGAACGCCGCGATCCGCTGCGAAAGGTCCGTCCCAAGCCGACCGTTCCGGAACACGCCGATCACCACGTCCGCGTCCCCGGTCTGGTAGGCCTGGATCAGGTCCGCCACATGGGACGGGGTCAGCCCCGTGAGGTCGGCGTCGAGGAACAGGAGCACGTCTCCGTGGGCCGCCTCCACCCCAGCTGCCATCGCCGCCGCCTTTCCCCGGTTCTCCGGTAGGCGCACCACACGCACCGCGAACTTCTCCGCCACTTCCGCGGTCGCATCGGTGGACCCATCGTCCACAACGACGACCTCGTCCACGGCAGGGGAGGAGAGGAGGGGTTGGAGCACAGCCGCGATCCGTTCCGCTTCGTTGAAAGCCGGGATAATGGCCGAGACCTTCATCGGGTACCTTGACCTACGCAGCGACCAGTATAGCGAGGGATTGAGGACGTTTCAACCGCTCTCGGCGCGGAGGAGATCGCCCACGGAGCGCTGGATCGCATCTAGATCGGCGGAAACGACATCCCGAGCGCTATCGCGCCGCCGCTCGGTCTCCACCTCCCCGTTGCGCAGGCTGCGCGGACCGATGGCCACAAGCACCGGGATCCCGACGAGTTTTGCATCGTGGAACTTCTCCCCCGGGCTCCGCTCCCGGTCGTCGAGGAGGACGTCGAGACCCTGCTGGGCGAGGTGGGCAGCGATCGACGTGGCGAGCGCAAGCTGCGGCTGCGCTGTGGGGTTGAGGACCGTCACCAGGACGTGGAACGGGGCCACGGACGCCGGCCACACGATCCCTTCCTCGTCGTGGTGGGACTCGATCACCGCCGCCAAGAGGCGGCCGATCCCGATCCCGTAGCAGCCCATGACGAGGGGCCGCGCCTGGCCTTCCCGATCGAGGAACGTCGCCCCCAGCGCCTGGGAGTACTTCGTCCCCAGCTTGAAGATGTGTCCGAGCTCGATCCCCCGCTGAACGCGGAGGGTGGCCCCGCAGCGAACGCAGGGGTCCCCGTCGCGGGCGAGGGCGACGTCGCCGACGAGCGACGCCTGGAAGTCGCGGGGGAAGTTCACGTTGCGAAGGTGGAACCCCTCCTTGTTCGCACCAGCCACGAGGTTCCGGGCCCGCGGGATCGAGTCGTCAACCACGACCACCGCCCCGCGGCCGGAGATGCCAATCGGGGACGCGTACCCCGGCACCGCCCCGCTGGCAGCGATCTCCTCCTCCGAAGCAGGGGCGAGCTCGGCCGTGCCGAGGAGGCGGGCGAGCTTGGCTGCGTTCACCTCGAGGTCGCCGCGGATCACGACGAACACGAGTTTCCCTCCGGCCCGGAAGAACACGGCCTTGGCCGTCCGGCGCGGGGGGACGCCGAGGAAGCTGGCCACCGCCTCGATCGTGTAACAGTCGGGGGTCGCCACCTCCTCCAGAGGGCGCAACTCTTCGTCCGAATCCGAGCTTTTGTCCGCCACCGCCCCGTCCCGGTTCGCCGCGTACCCACACCCCGTACACCGCACGAACGTGTCCTCGCCCCCGTCGTGGGGGAGCATGAACTCGTGGGATCCCGATCCGCCCATGAGGCCCGGATCAGCCTCCACCGGGACGGGGACGAGCCCGCAGCGGCGGAAGATCCTCTCGTAGGCGCGGTACACCTCGGGGTAATACCGGTCGAGATCGGCTGCGTCCTCGTGAAAGCTGTACCCATCCTTCATCGTGAACTCGCGGACCCGGACGAGGCCCCCCCGCGCGCGGGGCTCGTCACGGAACTTGGTTTGGATCTGGTACAGCATCAGCGGGAGCTGGCGCCAAGACTGGATCTCGCGCCGGGCGAGGTCGGTCACGACCTCCTCGTGGGTCGGGCCGAGGACCATCTCCCGTCCCGCCCGGTCCTGGAACCGGATGAGGATCTCCCCGGCGTCCACCAGCCGCCCCGTCTTCGCCCACAGCTCCGCCGGATGGACGATGGGCATGTGAAGCTCGGCGCCCCCAATCGCGTCCATCTCCTCGCGCACGATCGCCTCCACCTTGCGCAGGGCGCGCCATCCGAACGGGAGGTACGTGTAGATCCCCGCCGCGAGCGGCCGGATCAGCCCCGCGCGCAGCATCAGCACGTGGCTGGGGAGGTCGGCCTCCGCGGGCTCCTCCTTCCAGGTGGGGAGAAAATACCGGCTCCAACGCACATAGGCCATGATGGGCCCAAGGTTAGCGGAAGAGGGTGGCCAGGGCAATGGCCAGCTCGTCCGGGTCGTCGACCCACTGCGCCCGAACGGGGAGCGCGCGGAGAAACACGTCCCCATAGGCCCGGGTGGCGAGGCGCGGGTCGGCGAGGAGGAGGGCTCCCCGGTCGGTGGGGGTGCGCACGAGCCGCCCCACCCCCTGGCGCAGGCGGAGCACCGCTCGCGGTAGGAACAGCTCCTGGAACGGGCTTCCCCCCCGGGCGAGGATCCGTTCGGACTGGGCCTCGACCAACGGGTCGGTGGGGACAGGGAACGGCAGGCGCACCACGAGGAGGATCTCCAGCTCCTCCCCCGGAAGGTCGATCCCCTCCCACAGCGTGTCCAGCCCGAGGAGGGCCACTGGCGGGGGGTGGTTGCGGAACCGGGCGAGGAGCCCCTCGCGCTCCCCGTCACGGCGCTGGACGAGGTGGGGCGTTCCGGCGAGGTGGGCCGCGGTGGCGTCGAGGAGGCGGCGGGACGTGAACAATGCGAGGGCCCGCCGTGGCACCACGGTCAGCACCCGGCGCAGCGTGGCGGCGAGGGCCTCTGGGAACCGCGGATCGTCGGGGTGGGGGAGGTAGCGGAGGACGAACGCCCCCACACGATCGTAGGGGAAGGGCGAGGGCCATCCCTGGAACGGGGGGGCAGGGTCAAGCCCGAGGTCGCGGGCGAGGGCCCTCCCGTCGTCCCCCACGGACAGGGTGGCCGAGGTGAGGATCCCTCCCGCCAGGTTCGGCCACAGGGCCGCCTCGAGGTGGTCACCGACGTCCACGGGGGATGCGGTGAGGGTGAGGCCATGCCCTTCCCGAGCGTACCAAAACACGGTTCCCTCCCCGTCGGGGCGGAGGAGATGCCCCACCAAAGACGCCACGCGCCGGATCTCGCCCCCCAGGGCGCGGGCCTGGGCAGCGTCCTCGTCCGGGAGATTGCGGGCGATCCCGGCGATCGCCTCGGCGAGGTCGTCGAGGGCCTCCTCGAGAAGAGTCCCCCCCGGAAGGAGGGGGGCGATGGTCTCCCTCCCGTAGCGGCCGATCTCCCGGGGAAGGGCCGTCCCGGCCGCGGCCCAGAACCGGCGGTGGACCGCCACGGCCCGTTCCCAAGCCTCCGCCGCGCGCTCCACGCCCGCGGCATCCCCCCACGCCGCGAGCAGGCCCGCCGGGCCGCGCCGGAGCTCACCCAACAGGCGGGGGATCACCGGCGGCGAGAGGGACACGCTCAAGGCATCGCGCAGCACGGTGGGGAGGGCATGGGCCTCGTCCACGACGAGGAGGTCGTACGGGCCGAGGATCGCCCCCCCGCTGGCGAGGTCGGCGCCGAGGAGGGCGTGGTTGACGACGAGGAGCCGCGCCGCACGGGCCCGCTCCCGGGCCCGGCGCGACGGGCACCGTTCCCAGAACGGGCATCTCCACCCCCCGCAGCGGTAGGGGAGGTCGGGAAGATAGCGGACGATGTCCTGCCCCGCGGGAGTCGCCCGCAGCCCGGCCAGCTCGTCGAGGTCCCCGGTCTCCGTCCGCGCCGCCCACACGAGGAGAGGGACGAGCACCTCGCGCGAGACGAGCTGGTGGCGGACCTCCGCCAGCCGCCTGAGGCAGAGGTAGTTCTCCCGCCCCTTGAGGAGCGCGCACGGGAGATCCACCCCCAGCCGCTCGACGAGGAACGGAAGGTCGCGGCGCCACAGCTGTTCCTGGAGGGCGCGGGTGCGGGTGGCGACGACGGCCCGCCCCTTCCCCGCCGCGAGGCGAAGGAGGAGCGGGACGAGGTACCCGATCGTCTTCCCCGTCCCCGGCCCGGCCTCGAGGAGGCGGACCCCCCCGCCCACGAACGCCTCCCCCGCCGCCTGGGCATAGGCAAGCTGCCCCTCGCGGCGGGTAAGGGGGCCGGCGGTCGTGAGGAGGTCGAACGCGGCGTCCACCGTTGGTGGAAGCGGGAGCGGTCCCTTCCCCCGTTGGGGAGGCGGGGGAGGGCCGATCCAGCTCGGGTCAGGGAGGAGGTCGGCGAGGAGAGCCCGCGCGTGGGGAGGGAGTCCCCCTGCCGCAGCGAGGAGGTGAAGGAAGAGATGGCCCGTCGCCTCCGCCCGGCCCACGGCATCGTCCGTTATCGGGATCCCCACCCGGCGGGCAAGGTCAGGGAGCGTCGCGTCCGGCACCTCCGGCCACACCGCCCACGCCAGAGCTCCCGTGTCCACCCATCGCGGGCCCAGCCCGGCCGCCGCCGGTCCGACCGCAGCCCGCAGGGAGGCGCTGTCGTGCGTGACAACCGGCAGCCCGGCGAACGGGCGCAGCTGGATCTCCGCAGTCGGGGAGGCAGGGAGAGGAACCGCGACCCGGGCGATGATCTCTCCAGCGCGAACGTGGACGGCACCCAGGGCATCCCCTCCCAAGGCAAGGGCGACGAACTCGAGGCTCACCGTTGGAGGCGGTGGAGGAGGTCGATCCTCCGCACCACCCCCACCAGCCGGTTCTCGTCGTCCAACACAGGGATCTGCTTCAGGCCCTTGCGGATCATGAGGTCGGCGAGGTGGAGGTCGGTGTCGTCGGGACGGGCAGCGATCACCTCGCGGACCATAAACTCCGCGATCCGCTTCCCCCCGATCTCGCGAAGCTTCCGGCCCAGTTGGTCGAGGCTGGGGAGGAACGCCGTCGAGTGGAGCATGTCCACGTACCCCGGCAGCAGGGCCCGGATGAGGTCTCGCTCCGAGATGATCCCCACCACCCGCCCGTCTTCGTCCACGACCGGGAGCGAGGCCAGGCCGGACTGGTGGAGGAGGTAGATGACGTGGGCCACCGTGGTATCGAGCTCCACCGAGGTGAGGTCACGGCGCATGAACTCGTGCGCCCTCATCCCTCCCCCCTCTGCCGCACAGCCACCTGGTCGAGCTCGCGGCGGATCGCGGCCTCGTCCCCACAGAGCTTCTCCTCGATCTCCGCCGTGGCCACCGCCGCCGCCATCCCGTACCGGACCGCCTCCACCAGCCCTTCCCCGCGGAGGAGCGCCACAAGGAGCCCACCCACGAGCGCGTCGTCCGCACCCACGAGGTTCTTGAACGTGGTGAGCGGCACCCGAGCCTCGAACTCCCACACCCCGTCGCGCGTGACGAGGATGTCGCCCGTGACGTGGTGCGAGATGAGGCATGCCCCAACCCCCTGCTCCACGGCCTTCTTCCCGGCGCACACGATCTCCTCGGCCGTGCGCACCGGCATGCCCCCCAGTTGCAGTTCCGCCCGCACGTCTGGCTTCACCAGGAATGGCCCCTCCGCGATTGTGTGCGCGAGGGGCTCCCCCCCGGCGTGGACAACCACGCGGGCCCCGGCGGCATGGGCGATGTGGACGAGCGTGCGATAGCAATCGGGATGGCATCCCAACGGTATGGCCCCCCCCAGGACGACGTACTCCGCCCGCCGGACCATCCGCTCGTACTTGCGGAGGAAGATCCCCATCGCCTCCTCCGACACCGGCGGCCCCTCCTCGTGGATGAGGAGCGGGTGGTACTCGCGGCCCTTGGCGATCACCGTGACGTTTGTCCGGTTCTCCCCCGGCATCCACACGAAGTTCGCCGTCACCCCGCGGGAAAGGAGGTCCTGGAGGATGATCTGCCCCGTGTGCCCAGCGAGGAACCCCAACGCGACCGTCTCCACCCCGTGGCAGGCGAGGACCGTGGAGACATTGATCCCCTTCCCCCCCGCCGAGGTGAGCGACTTCGTCGCCCGGATGAGGATCGCCTCCTCCGGCTGGTCGAGGGAGAGGGGGAGCGCGTCGACCCAGTAGAACTTGTCGAGGGTCGGGTTGAGGGTGACGGTGAGGATCATCGCGCCTCCCCGAGCCGCCCGTGCAGCGCCCCTGCCGTGGCCTTCTCGATCTTCACCATCGCGGTTCGCCCGATCATAGCGGGATCCCCGGGGAAGAGCACGGTGCGGAAGTCACGCGTCTTTCCGACGAGGCGCCCCTTCTCGCGGAGGAACGCCTCGACGAGGACCTCGACCGTCGTCCCGACCCGCGCCCGGTGGAGGTCGAGCGCGATCCGGCGGGTTGCGGCGAGGACCCTCTCCAGCCGGCGCGCCTTCTCCTCCGGTGGGACGTCGTCCGGCATCCTAGCCGCCCGCGTCCCCGGCCGGGGGGAGTACATCGCCGCGTACACGGTCCCGAACCGCGCCTCGTCGATGAGACACAGGGTCTGGGCGAAGTCGTCCTCCGTCTCCCCAGGGAACCCGACGATGACGTCGGTCGTCACGTTCACCCCTGGGATCGCCTCCCGCAGGCGGCGGACGAGGGCGAGGAACCCCTCGCGCGTGTAGCCGCGGTTCATCGCGGCCAGGACCCGGTCGCTCCCCGACTGGACGGCGAGGTGGACGTGGGGGCAGAGGTTCCCGCCTGAGGCGAGGGCCGCGATCACCTCGTCCGTCATGTACGCCGGGTGCGAAGTCGTGAACCGGATCCGAGGGATGGGGACCTCCCCCACGGCGCGGAGGAGCCGGGCGAAGCTCGTCCCATCCCCCAGGTCGCGGCCGTAGGCGTCCACGTTCTGCCCAAGGAGGGTGGCCTCCTGGTACCCCGCCTGGGCGAGGCCCCGGAGCTCGGCCAGGACCTCCGCCATCGGCCGCGAGCGGAGCGGCCCCCGCACCCGGGGGACGACGCAGTAGGCACAGGCGTGCGAGCAGCCCTCGGCGATCGTCACGTAGGCCTGGAAGGGGCTCCGGCGCACGAAGGGCAAGGGCTCAAGCCCGTTCGGGCGGGGGAGGAAGGCGAACCGCTCCCCGTCCCGGGCGCGGGCAATGAGCGAGGGGAGGTCGGCGAGGCGAGCCGTCCCGAACGCGAAGTCCGCCCCCGGGAGAAGGTCGAGGATCCCCTCCCCGTGGCCCTGGGCCATGCACCCCCCGACCCCGATGAGGACCGGCCGCGTCCGCCGCAACCGCTGAAGCTCCCCCACCCGGCCGAGCACCTTGTCCTCCGCCCGGCCGCGGACCATGCACGTGTTGAGGAGGACAACATCCGCATCGTCCGGGTTGGCCACGAGAACGTAGCCCGTTGCCCGAAGAACACCGGCAATTGCCTCACTCTTGTGCTCGTTCTGCTGGCAGCCCCAGGTCAAGATGCACGCCTTCATCGCCCGAACGATACCCGGTGCGGGCCTCCCCGGTCCACGAACACCGGGCGGGGAAGGGCGCATCTCAGGCAACGGACCACGGATCACAGACTGCGGACCGCGGGCAACGGTTCACGGACTCGGGTCCTTCTTCCGGTACGAGTAGGCGACGAACACCTGGCGGTCGAGGACCTCCTCCACCGCACCTTGGCCGAGCGTTCGTTCGACGAACGGCCGCAGCCCAGAGCGCAGGTTCTCGGAGTAGTCGGCGCACAGAACGCCTTCATTGCCCAGGGAGCGGATAGCCTTCGCCAACAGGACCGCACCCACCCGCTGTGCCGTCTGATACGCGGGATCCACGATCACACCGGTGAGAAAGAACACCTTGCCCCGGGCGGTGAGGTCGGGGAACCGGTGGGCGTAGTAGGACGAGCTGACCCAGGGGATCTTGTCCAGTCGCGTCGTGATCACGCACAGTCCGACAGGGATCCCCCCCACGCGGGCGACGTACTTACGAAAGTCAGGGTCGTTCAGGAGTGCCTCGAACTCCGGCCGCGTGTAGCTCCCATGTCGCATTGGAGTCGCGACCTGCAGCGGGGCGAACGCCGCCTCATAGATGGACCACAGACGGTGCTGTTCTGCCGCATCCTCGATCCGCCCCGTCTCGCACACTTTGATCCGCCGTGTCATCTGCGTCACGGTAACACCCTCGTCTCTCGGATGTACACCCCGGTCCCAACCGCTGACTCACTCATTCTAGCCCCGGGAGGACGCGTCTCAATGCACGTGCGGGAAGCACCTCAGCGAAACAGGGTCACCGGGGGTCACGGCACACCCTTCGCCAGCCTGTCGGCACGCTCCCGTTAGCTCCAGGGCGGCTCGCCGCAGGCAGGTGCAGCGCGAACTGGCCCCGCTCGATGCCGTCGAACTATCCCGAACCTACCCCAGCAGCTTCGCGAGGCGATCCACCAGCCCAGCGAGGTTGGCAAACGCTGCCTCCACCGGTTGGGGTGACCGGAGGTCAACACCCGCCTCCAGGAGCGCATCGAGCGGGTAACGCGAGCCGCCCGCCTTGAGGAAGTCGAGGTACCGCGCCGCTGCCGGCTCGCCCTCAGAGAGAACCTTCGCCACCAGGGCGTGGGCCCCCGAGATCCCCGTCGCGTATTGGTACACGTAGAAGTTCATGTACATGTGCTGGAACTGAGCCCACGTGATCCCGATCCGTTGGCGATCGCACACGACCTCGTCGCCATAGCCTTCTTCGAACAGGTCCGCCGTGATCCCGATGAGCGTGTCGGCGCTCACCGGAGCGCCGCGCTCTACCCGCTCGTGGACCTCGAGCTCGAACCGCGCGAGCGTGGGCATGATGAAGAAGTAGCGGTGGTAGTTCGACATCGCCTCCTCGATGAGCGCGATCTGGAACGTCTTGTCCGTCAGCGTACGCAGGAGGTAGTCCCGGACCATCGCCTGGTTGAAGTTCGACGCCACCTCGGCCACGAACAACCCGTACCGGCTGTAGATCATGCGCTGGCTCCGGCGGCTGTAGTAGGAGTGCATCGAGTGGCCGAGCTCGTGAGCGAGCGTGCTCAGGCTGAACACGTCGTCGGCGTAGCTCATCATGATGAACGGGTGGGTGCCCTGGGATCCGCTCGAAAACGCGCCCTCCCGCTTCCCGCGGTTGCGGGCACGGTCGACCCAACGTTCCTCGAGGCACCCCCGCCGCAAGATCCCGACGTACTCCTCCCCAAGGGGCCTCATCCCCGCGCAAATCCAGTCGACGGCTTGTCGGAACGGAATCACCGGCTTGTCCCCCGTGAGCGGGGCTTTGATGTCGTAGACGTGGAACTCGTCGTAGCCGAGAAGCTTGCGGCGGAGCGCCCAGTAGCGGTGCCAGGTGGGGAGGTTCCGCCGGAACACGTCGATCAGGTTGTGGAACACCTCGACGGGGATGAAGTTCGGGGCGAGCGACGCCTCGAGGCTGGAGGAGTATCCGCGAACGCGCATCCGGAACACGTCGGCCTTGACCGCTCCGAGGAGGGAACCCGCGAGCGTGTTCTTGAGCGCGAGGTACCCGTCAGCGTAGCTCTCCCACGCCGTCCGCCGGACGGTGCGATCGGGGTGGGTCCGCAGGGACTCGATGCTCGCCTGCCCCACCTCGAGCGTTCTGCCGTGGGGGTCGGTGGCCGGCCGGAACGTCATGTCGGCGCCGGTGAGGCTGTTGAAGACGCTGAACGGCGTGGACAGCGGGTCGGAGACCATCGCCAGCACCTGCTCCACTTCCCCCGAGCGAACGTGGGCCTGCTGCTTCTCGAGCTGATCCACATAGTGGGCAAAGAACCGCAGGTCCGGGGTCTCCTCCATCCACCGGCGGAGGGTGTCGAACCCGATCGCCACGAGCTCCGGGTCCAGGAACGAGACCGCTGCGCCGAACCGGGCAACCAGGCCGCGGGCCTGCCCGCTGCGGCCCACCGCCGCCTGGTCGAGCGCGTTCACCGCAGAGGCGTTGCTCGCGAAGACGAAGATCCTTCCCATCAGGCGAGCGGCATCCTCGTAGAGGGGGATGAACTCGAGGAGGACCGACGGCCCCTCCTTCAGGCGCCCCTTGTAGCTGGCGAGCGTGGGAAGCCGGCCGAGGAGGTCTCGGCACGCTGCGTCCCAATCCTGCGGTGTGGCGAACACGCTTTCGAGGTCCCAGGTCTCCTCGACCGGGACGGCCGAACGATCAGGCAGCATCGTTGTCTCGGACATGGGGGGAGGGTAGTGGGGGTTGTCGGTCCCCGCAAGCGACCTCGGCCATCGGTGGCCGAACGTGATCTGAACCCTAGCGTCCCACACGGACCACGGAGCCTGTCGCCGCTGACCCCACCCGTGCCAGAGACGCCGCGCACCCGCAGCCGCGCCGCCCCGCGGTGGTGAACTCCGACCCCTCACCCCATGGACCGGCCACCGTGACCAGCTCACAATGAGCGCCGACATGCTTGCTGGCTACTCGCGGATCGGGGACCCCCAGGTGGAGGTGCGCCACGCTCCAGGAGAACGCGGGTACGCAGAGGACACCCTGAGTGCAATCCGCGAAGCACTCCCGAGCGTCCTCTCCTACTTCTCCTACTTCGGTGTTGAGCAGGGATTCCCACGGATCGGTGCGGTCCTTGCCCCTTGCCGGGCCGAGTTCGACCGGCTGGTACACGATCTCTTGAGGGTGAACATCGAGCGGCCGTCGCATCCGGCGCGCATCGCCCAGGCTCAGAGAATGGACATGGTCGTGTTGTCGCCGTCCGCGTACGCGACCGAATCCACATTCCCCTTCGTCCCCGCTCACTTCCGACGACTGCTCCACCACGAGCTCGTGCACATCGGTGAGGAGTTTCTGTCGCCCAACATCGAGGCGGTGCCCCTGTGGTGGAGTGAGGGATTGGCGGTCCACCTGTCTCGGCAGTGGGCCCACGAGCCGGCGTTCGCTCGCGCGGCACAGACGGGCATCGCCGCAGAGCTTCTCCCGTCGCTGAGCGAGATCGAAAGGAGCCGTCGCCACGCCAACGACTGGGGCTGGACCTGGGTCTGGTTCGTCGAGCGCACCTATGGAACGGCCACGGTCCGGGAGATCGTCGCCACGTGCGTGAATGGAGACGTGCTGTCCCTCCTGCCCTGCGCACGGGATGCGCTGCAGCGCGCGTGGAGACAAGCGGTTTCCACTGACCTTCGGGATGAGCTGGCCGGACAGACCGGCTCGTGACTCCGTGGCGGACCGTGGGCACCCGCGACGGTCCACGGACCTCCGGCACGTGGTCGGTGCGGCACGCAGACTCTCGGTGCCGGGCACGGCATGCTGGACCGGAGGCGGACTCCTCCGTTCACCAACCTGATCCGTGCCGCGCGGGGTTGCGCGCACTCGGTTCAGGCACCCGAACCCAACCGAGGGACGCAGACCCCTCCCGCAGGCCGAGAGGCACCGGAGTGGGTCTCTCACAGGGGGGTCAGGTGAGCACAGCACCAGAGCGTGGGCCCAGCCTAGCCCGCCCCCTCAGCGCGCCCCCGAACACGATCGATCGGCTCCGTTTCACTCACGATTGGACTTCCCTGCAGCGGGGGTGCCGCTCCCAGCCATTGTCAGTAGCGCAGGTCCAATCTATACTCCTCCCTCCGTGGACAAGGCAATTGGGATCGACATCGGGGGGACGTTCACGGATGTCGTCATCCTCGGAGAAGACGGGCCGCGCCTCCACAAGTTCCCCACCACGCCGGACGACCCAGCCCGCGGTGTCCTGGCGGCGCTGGAGGCGCTGATCGCGCGGGGAGAGATCGACCCGGGTTCCGTGACGCGCGTCGTCCACGGGTCGACGGTGGCCACGAACGCCCTCCTCGAGGGGAAGCTGGGGAAGACGGCCCTCGTCACCACCGAGGGGTTCCGCGACGTGATCGAGATCGGGCGCCAGAACCGATCTTCCCTCTACGACCTCTTCTTCACCCGCCCCCGGCCGATCGTCCCCCGCGAGCTCCGGTTCGAGGTCCCCGAGCGAATCGGCGCGGATGGGGCCGTCGTCCGTCCTCTCGACCGGGCGGCCGTGGCACGGCTCCTCCCCGCCCTCCGCGCGGCAGGCGTCCAAGCGGTGGCGGTGTGCTTTCTGTTCTCCTTCCTCTACCCGGACCACGAGCGGGAGGCCGGCGCGGTCCTCGCCGCGCTCGGGACCCCGGTCACCCTGTCGAGCGACCTCCTCCCCGAGTTCCGCGAGTACGAACGGGCCTCGACCACCGTGATCAACGCCGGCCTGCAACCGGTTGTGGGGGGGTACCTGTCCGCGCTCGAACGGGGATCGGCCCGCCTCGGGCTCCCCGGCCGGTGGGGGGTGATGGGGTCGAGCGGGGCGATCGCCCCCGCGGAGACGGCGGAGCGTGAGCCGGTGCGGCTTCTCCTCTCCGGTCCCGCGGGCGGGGTGGAGGGGGCACGCGGGGTCGGCCTCCGCTCGGGGTTCCCGGATCTGATCACGCTCGACATGGGCGGGACGAGCTGCGACGTCGCCCTCGTCCGAGGAGGCGAGGTCACCCGGACGGTGGGAGGCACGGTCGGCGGGTACCCGGTCGCGCTCCCAACGGCGGACATCCACACGATCGGCGCGGGCGGGGGAAGCCTCGCCCGGCTCGACCCAGGCGGCGCGCTCCGGGTGGGGCCGGAGAGCGCGGGGGCCGACCCCGGCCCGGCGTGCTACGGCCGTGGGGGCCACGAGCCTACGGTCACCGACGCCCACCTCGTCCTTG
Source organism: Candidatus Bipolaricaulota bacterium (assembly GCA_014360985.1). Lineage (GTDB taxonomy): Bacteria > Bipolaricaulota > Bipolaricaulia > Bipolaricaulales > Bipolaricaulaceae > Bipolaricaulis. Next base: position 64,277 of record JACIWK010000005.1, on the reverse strand, counting down.
GCCACCTCCTCCCCGCGTTCCCCCTGGGCGGGCTTCACCGCCTTGCTCTCGACGCGGCCGACGGCGCCATCCGCCGGATCGCCGACCCCCTGGGGATGACGGTCGAGGAGGCGGCGCTGGGGATCCTCGCGGTAGCTGACGCGGCGATGGAGCGGGCGATCCGCGTCATCTCCGTCGAGCGGGGCCACGACCCGCGGGACTTCGCCCTCCTCGCGTTCGGGGGGGCGGGGCCCCTCCACGCGGTATCCCTCGCCCGGAGGCTCGGAATCCCGACGGTCCTCATCCCGCCCACGGCGGGGGTCCTGTCCGCGCTCGGGCTCCTCCTGGCCGAGGTCGGGCACGAGACGAGCCAGGGGATCGTCCGCCCGCTCCGCTCGGTCCCGACGCGAGACCTGGCCGAGATCCTCGACCGGCTGCGGAAGCGGGCGGAGGAGGAACTCGTCGGCCAGGGGGCGCCGCGGGAGGCGATGCGGTTCACGGGCGTGGCTGCCCTCCGCTACGCGGGCCAGGCCCACGAGCTCGACGTTCCGCTTCCTCGGGGAGGGGTCAGGCCAGCCTGGGTCCAAGAACTGGAGAGAGCGTTCCACGAAGCGCACGCGCAGCGGTACGGCCACGCCGCGCCGGAGGAAGAGGTCGAACTCGTCGCCGTCCGCGTCCGGGCGAGCGTTCCCGCCCCGGAGGCGGACCTTCGGCCCACGTTCCCTCCTGCCCCGAGACTCCCCGCGACGTGGCCGGCGTGGTTCGACCGGAGCGGCCCCGTCCCGGCGCGGGTCGTCCCCCGGGCAGACCTCGCGCCGGGGGCGCGAGTCGAGGGGCCGGCGATCCTCGTAGGCCCTGACGCGACGGCCCTCCTCCCCCCGGGGGGCCGGGGAACCGTGGACAGGTACGGGATGCTCGTCGTGGAGGCTGGATGAGGGAGCTCGACCCGATCGCGCTCGAGGTCCTCCGCCACGCCCTGGCCGGGGTCGCCGAGGAGATGAACGCGAACCTCGTCCGCTCCTCCTACAGCCCGAACATCAAGGAGCGGCGGGACTGCTCGTCGGCCCTGTTCACGGCAGGCGGTGAGCTCGTGGCCCAGGCGGAGTCGATCCCCGTCCACCTCGGGGCGATGCCGTTCTCCGTCCGATCGGCGCTCGTCGCGGTGCGAGACTGGCGAGACGGGGACGTGGCCGTCCTCAACGATCCCTACCTCGGGGGAGCACACCTCCCGGACGTCACGTTCGTGGCGCCCGTTTTCGCCGGAGACGCCCTCGTGGCGTTCGTCGCCTGCCGCGCCCACCACGCCGACATCGGCGGGGCGGCGCCGGGGAGCCTGTGCCCCACCGCGGGCGATGTGTACGCAGAGGGGCTCAGGATCCCGCCGGTCAAGCTGTGGAAAGGCGGCGAACTCGACGCGGAGCTGCAGGGGCTTCTCCTTCTGAACGTGCGCACGCCGGACGAGCGGTGGGGCGACCTCCGCGCCCAGCACGCGGCGTGCCGGACCGGAATCGTCCGGGTCCGGGACCTCCTCGCCCGGTACGGGGCCACGCTCCTCCGCGCGGGGATGGACGCGGTGCTCAACTATAGCGAGCGCCGGATGCGGGGAGAGCTTGCGCGCTTACCCCAGGGTAGTGCGGAGTTCGAGGACTTCCTCGACGACGACGGAACGGGGAGCGGCCCGCTCCCGATCCGGGCTCGGGTCGAGCTCCAGGGGGACCGGGTGCGGGTCGACTTCGCCGGGACTGCCTCCCAGGCCCAGGGGCCGGTCAACGCCGTGCTCGCGGTGACAGCGTCCGCGGTCTACTTCGCCCTGCGCGCGGTGACCGACCCCACGATCCCCCCCAACGCGGGGTGCTACCGACCGATCGAGGTCGCCGCGCCGGAGGGATCGCTCGTGAACCCGCGCCCACCGGCCCCGGTGGTGGGAGGAAATCTCGAGACCGCGCAGCGGATCCTCGACGTCGTCCTCGGGGCCCTGGCCGGGCTCGTCCCGGACCGCGTTCCCGCGGCGAGCCAGGGGACGATGAACAACGTCGCGATCGGGGGCACCGACCCGCGGACCGGAAGGCCCTTCGCGTTCTACGAGACGATCGGGGGAGGGGCAGGGGCGCGGCCGACCGGGGACGGGGTGGACGGGGTCCACACGGGAATGACGAACACCCTCAACACGCCGGTGGAGGCCCTCGAACTCGCGTATCCCCTCCGCGTGGAGCGGCACGAGCTTAGGCCCGGGACTGGGGGCAGGGGACGGTTCGGGGGGGGGGGGGGGATCCGCCGCGACCTCACCCCGCTCGGGCACACCGCCCGCGTCTCGCTCCTGGCCGACCGCCGCGTGACCCGGCCGTACGGCCTCGCCGGCGGGGAGCCGGGAGCGCCTGGCGAGAACGTCCTCATCCGAGACGGCGAGGAGATCCCCCTCCCCGGCAAGGCCGAGTTCGACCTCCGCCCGGGGGAGGTCCTGAGCGTCCGCACCCCCGGTGGCGGCGGGTACGGCCCCCCCTGAAGTGATCGGTACATCCAGAGGCGGGATCGTCGTTAGGAACAACCGATAGCGTGGCGCCCACCCCGAGGAACGGGGATGCCGTAACGGAACGGAACCCTGACTCACGGTCTAATCTGGACGAGGAGCTCGGCCCGGTCTTGAAGGCCGTCGCGGTCGGTCACGAGCAAGGTCACGAGGTAGAACCCCGGCTCGGGGAACATCCACGCCACGCGGACCCCTTCGGCATCGAACACGCCGTCACCGGTGAAATCCCAGTCATAGTTCACGATCTCCCCCAGTGACGCCCGCGCATCGAACGCGACAGGTTCCCCGGCCCGAGGGACGCGCGGCTCCCACGTGAAGTCAGCAACCGGGGGTTGGTACACGACCACGACCGGTCGCGGCCTCTGCCAGGCCCCGAACAGCACCTCTTCGGTCGCACCCGGCGGGAGCCACACCACCACCGCCACCGGGGTGGTGAGCTCGTGGCGCTCGGGGAGGGAGATCGCATCCACCCTTACCCAGTACTCGCCCTCCGGGAGGTCGAGGAACGAAAACGCCCCCAACGGATTGGTATAGGCCTCCGCGACCATCTCCCCGTCCCGCTCGAGGACGAGGCGCACCCGACCCAATCCTCCCTCACCCGCGTCGCGGGTCCCGCTCCTGTCCTGGTCGTCGTACACCACGCCGGAGATCTCACCCAACCGCTCACAGGGGATGTGCACGATCGTCCGGCCGGCGAGTACGACCTCGACCTCGAGGGGGAGCTCGACCTGGGGGCGGACCCCCGCCGGTAGGCGGTCGATGCTGAGTACGTAGATCCCGGGAGCCAGAGGGGGGAACACGAACCGCCCGTCGGCCCCGGTCGACACTTGGGTCCCGTCCACGGCCAGCACCACCCCCGTTACCCCCGGCTCCCTAGGGTCCGGCCGGCCATTGCCGTTCTCGTCCACGAACACCGTGCCCTCGACCCACCCCTTGACGGGGAGGAACGGCGGGGTAGCGACGAACCCGTGCTCGAAGCCGACCTCCCCGTAGAGGGCGCGCGCTTCGCCTGAAGAGGCCCACCGCACATCGAGACGGGCGGTGATCGAGGTGGCAGGGGAAAAGGCGAACGGGATCTCGATCCCCACGCCCCCCCCGTCCGAGGCATGGTGGAAACCGAGGGCCAGGCCGGCCGGCGTGAGCCACTCGACGCCGACCCGGTTCGCCACCGCGGCGAAGCTGCCGTCGCTGTAGGCGACAGCCTGGTGCAAGGAGAGGGCCGCCTTCGTCTGACCTAGGGCGAGAGTGAATCGTTGACCGTACTCCTCGATCCGCTGGCTCGTGGACGCGATGAGGTCCTCTTCCCACCTCCACCGTCCGCTCAGCCGGAACACGAGCCAGGAGTAGTCGAGAGTCACCGCCAGGTCGAGGAGGCGGTTCCGCCTATCTACGGCTGGACCAGGACCGAACCCCTGGTTGCGGCGGAAGGCCGCCGTCGCGAACAGCGCCGCCGGCCACCCCGCGGGGGACCAACCAACCGCAGCGGTGAGGTCGGAGTGGACCATGGTCGGGACGAGCGCGATGTCGAGGACGTTGTCCCTCTCCCACCGCGTTGTGAACGCGAGCCCCACCGGATCCACCATCAGCTGCCCGGACAGGCTGATTCCCGCCCGGTCTGAGCGGGGACTGGGGAATCGTGGCCCCACCGCATAGAGGTCGGCCTGGAGATCCAGAGTCGTTCCCGCCGTGGCGGTAAGGCCAACGAGGAGCGCTACGTCACGGTACGGATCCACGAGCGCGAGCCCCGTCTCCCCGTGCACGGCGAGGCCGTCCGCGATCCAGCCCGTGACCCACAGGGCCCCGGCGCGGACGTGGTCCGCCCCTCGCGTCTCCCGCACCGCCATCCCCAGCTCCCCCCACGCCCCGTGCCATACCCCGCGCGCTCCGAATCGCCCCTCGTCCCCCCTCCACCCCGTAACGAGGGCCGCGCATCCGCTCGCAGTTGCAATCCCGGCGCTCATCCCATTGGCCCCCAGCGAGAGGAGGAGCGACGAAAGATCGAGGCCAACCTCGCCCACCGCCGCCCACGCCCACCCCTGATCGTAGCCGAGCGAGAACCGAGACAGGGTGTACGGGGCCGGTCCCCAGGGTCCGGTGAGGTGGAGGAGAAGGTTCACCTCCCCTCCGAGAACCTCGCCCCCCCCGGACAGGGTGAGGAGCGAGAGCCGACGGCCGGAGATGGGGTCGTATCCGAGCTTCCCCCCCAGGCGCATCTCCAGCTCGGAGAGGACCGTGCCCACGATCGCCTCCGGCCCCGGGGGAAGGACCGTCGTGAACCAGGCGGCGCGGGCCTCGGCCCCCTCGCCGGAGCGGACGGTCACGCTGAGGAGATCGCGCCCAGGCTCAGCCCCGGCGGGAACGGAGAGGACCAAGCGGATGGTCCCCTTCTCCCCCGGGCGAAGGTTCATCTCGCGCGGCTCGACACGCACCGGCCAGCCATGGGCGGAGGAGGCGTCCGCGGAGAACCGATCGAGCACGTTCCCCCGGTTCACGAGACCGAGGTCATAGGACACGGTATCTCCCGGTCCGACCGCTTCCCCACGCGGCGGAAGGAGCTCCACCCCCGCCACCGCCGTGACCCGGACCTCGGCCTCCGCGTGCGCCTCCCCATGTTCCCACCGGGCCCAGAGGCGGACCCGGTACGAGCCAGCGGGAGCCGTCCGGGGAACGGCGACCGTGAAAAACACCACCTCCTCATCCCCGGCCAGGACAGACAGGGAGGTCGGCAGCCCAAGCGAGGTCCATCCATCGGGGACCTCGACCTCCAGACTGAGGGTCATCGCCGTCTCCGCGAGGTTACGGAGGGAGAACACGTGGATCACGAACTCCCCCGGGGGGACGGTCCGGGGCGGGGAGACGACGGACAGGGAGATCATCTGGCCCGCGCCGCCCAACGCGAACAGGGACGCCGCCAAGCCCGTGAACGCCAGCCGCAGGAGGGCCGCCATCGGTACGCGAGAGGTCAGGACGACGATGGGATCCCCGTGGGCATTCCCAGCTCCGCGGGGCCAGGGTGGCGACTGCTGCCAGCGGCTGGCCCTGTCCTCACGGTCCTTCTCCCGCACGGGACAATGCAACCTGGGCCAGGGCCTGCGCATCGGCGAAGCAGAGCACCCCATCGCCGTTGAAGTCCACAACGGCGGGGACAAGGCTCAGCGGCGGCCGATCGTAGTGGAAGGCCAACAGCAGAGCATCGCGCAGGGTGAGTCTCCCGTCCCCGTCAAGATCTTCGAACAGCCCATCTCCATCGAGATCCTGCGGGCGTGCCCCTCCCGGCTCGAGTGGTCCTAGCACGGCGGCCACCGCAATGGTTCGATCGGGGAGGGTGAACGGCTCGCCGTCGTCATCCACCCCATGAGCCGAGCGGACCACCAGCTCGGCAGTGCCGACCCGTGAGAGGCGCAGTTGAATCCTGGCGCGCAGCTCCTCCGCCCCTGGCTGGATCTGATCGAAGAGGTCTGCCAGGCGCACCCTCCACCGGCCAGGGTCTCGTTCATCCATCTCCCAAGTGCCCGTCGCCAATACCTCCAGAGCAAGGGCTTCCACGCTGACCAAGTCTCGGTCCGTGACCAGGAGTTCGAATTCCAGCCGCCTCACCCCGCCCGGCCCCAGGGCGAGTCCCACCTTGACCCAGACCACATCCCCCGCCGTCCATTCCCCTCCTTCCATTCGAGTGCTCGGCCCCCCCTGCCCGTCGAGGGACGGCGCGCCACTCGCTTCGTTGGCGAGCACAGGGATCGTCACCGCCACTCCTTCCGTGGTCTGGACCGCATCGTCGCGAGCGCGCGGCGGCTCGTTTCCTTCCCCGATAGCGAGTGCGCGAACCCTCACCGGCTCGGCCTTCCCCTCCGCTACGGAGGGTGCAGAAGTGTCCGTGGCGAGGAAAGAGATCGTAAGTGAGATCTGGACCTCCCCAGCTTCTTCCGCGACCACGCTCACCGTCAGGAGCTCGACATCCCGCGCCCTTCGGCCCACCTGATCAGCGAGGTCGAGCCAGCGGAATCGCACCGTGCGGGCGGTTTGAGCGACAACCTGCACTCCATACTCAGAGTGAACCCCGGTGATCTGGCCCTGGGCGCCAGTGAGGGTCAGCGTCCCCTCCACGGCCTTCACCCCTGCCGGGGCGTCGGCGATGAGCACAGGGATCTCGGCCTCCAGACCCACAACGGCCTCTCCACCCACCACCCGAAACCGCGTCAACTCTTGTCCTAAGGAGATGCCACCGAGGACGAGCAGGCCGCATGTGATGATCGTTACCTTGTGCCACATCCTGTGTCCACTCTGCGCCAGGCGCGACGGGATGACAAGACAGAGGATCCTTTGAAGAGAGGACTTTTGCGCCTAGAGCCAGAACCAGGGGGCGTTCAGCCCGTTATCGATCGAGCATGCGCTGCAGCTCGAACACATCGTCCCAATCAACTACACCGTCGTTGTTGAAGTCAAACGCCCACCAGTTCCCCTGGATGATCGGGTGCCCGAACACCGCCACGAAGGTCGTCACGTCTGAGTCATCGAACACCCCATCGCCGTTCACGTCCTCATAGAACCCATCGCCGTTTAGATCCCGCGGCACGCCCTTGCCGTCCGCCACCGGTGCCAACTCCAGCGGACGCACCCGCAGCGAGACCTGGCCAGCCAGGAGGGCATCCCCGCCGATGTCCACCTTGGCCAGGATGTGGTAAGCCCCCGGGACAGGACGGAAATCGGTGGGCACCACCACCCACCGCGCGGCCCCGGGGAGGCAGGGGAATGGATCTACTCCCGCCTTCGCCACCAGGTTGCCGAACTGGTCATAGACCTCGACCTCGACCTTGACCTCGCGCAGGTTGACGGTGGCGGTGTTCACAAACTCGAGCCTGAGCCAAAGAGGGTTCAGCCCCCGCGGCTCCAAGCTCAAGACCTCGGCAGTTCTCTCCCCGGTTCCCACCGTGGCATAGATCTTGACCCCGATCCGGCGGGCGACCATCACCGTCGTCCCCCCGTGCTCCACCGGTCGCGGCTCGCCGTGGACGAACACGATCCCCCAATGCGTCCCCGTCGCCGTGCCTGTGGGGACATGGAGCGTTCCCCGAACTTCGCGCGCCTCCCCGGGGCCCAAGGTGAAGGAGGCAGGGGCCACCGAGAGCCACGCGGAGAGCGAGCGCGGGAGCGTCCCTGGGAGGTAGAACCGGTTCTCGCCCGTCTCATCGCGGTCCCAGTCACCAACGTAGATGGAGAACGTCTCCGGAACCGCCGTTTCGTTGCGGGCGATGAACGAGAACGTGTACACCTGGCCCGGGGCCACGGCAAGGTCCACCTCGAGGAGGTCGACCTCGAGGCCCAGGCCCGAGAGACCCAGGCACAGGGTTGAGATCCAGAGAAACTTCCTCACGGTGGGGATTATACGCGCCGCTGCCTACGGTGCTGCCAGCGTGTACGTGAAGCGAAGCTCGTACGTGCCGGGGACCGTGGTGTCGTAGTCCACCCGGAGCCGCAGGCTAACCTCCAGCCACAGGCCGGTACCGGCGGCCCCCCCGGCCACCTTTCGCTGCCCCGTGGACAACCCCACGTAGCTCGTCTGGGAGCCAGCGACGCCTGGACCGAACGCGCTGACCCGCCATTCGAGGTGGGAACACGGTTTCCCCGGCGGAGGTTCAGAGCCGGTGTACGCCCACATCGCCGCGTCCGCGGCCACGTGCAAGGACCACGCGGTGGCGCTCGACACCGTGATCCGCTGGGCGGGGGAGACCTCCCGGTAGCCCGCGTCGTAGTCGGCGAGGGTCAGCACCCCCAGATCCACGAGCTGGGGGGTCACGGTCAGGGCCTGGGCGATCCCTTCCCGGTAGTGCACGCGCACCGCCACCCAGTCCAGGCGGGATGCCTGCACGGCGTGGAGGCGCACCCGGAACGATCCATCGCTGAGCTCAGCAGGGGTCCACGTCCGGCCCCACGTGTCGCTACTTCCTCCCAGTATGTACTGTCTCCACGCTGCCGACATCCAGCCCGCAAAGTAGCCGGTAGCTGTCCAGCTCACCCCCCCGTCCCACGATAGCTCGACGTAGAGAGCGGAGGCGGGCGCGCCATGCTTCCGGGCATCCACGAGGACCTCGATCCCGACGACTTCGCTCCCCGCAGGAAGGGAAATCCCGTAGCCCCAGAAGAGATGCGCTTGCCCATCCGCCGCCGTGGCGTACAGAACATCGTCGTAGTACGCTCGGGACCCATCCGTGAACGGACCGGAGTCAGCTGATGGGTTGAGCCAGCCCGTGTTCTGGGCCAGTCCCCCGAGCCCCAGGAACAGGAGCAGGAGCAGCATCCCCATCCGGTTCAGCGGCATGTTCGTCTGGCTACCTTGGGGAAGAAAGGCAGCCCGGATTCCTCTTGAACCCGGGCTGCCCGTGTTTGAACCTTCATCACGGGGCGGTGAGCGTGTAGGTGAACGCCAGGCTGTAGTCGCCGGCCGGGTCGTTCTCCCAGCTCACGAGGACCTGGAAGTCCATGGAGAGCTGGATGTTCCCGCCCCTTGTGCCGGCGGCGACCTGGGTCGCCCCAGTCGTCAGCTCAGTGAACGTGCTCACGTACGAGGAGACACGGCCATCCGAACTGTATGCTCGCCACAGAAGATCCGTGGACGGCTTCGCCCACGGCCCGGTCCACGTGCCAGCGTTCGCGGCCACGGTCAGGGTCCAGCTCTTGTTGCTCCAGATCTGGATGCCCTGCGCGGACAGAAGGTTCTTCTGCCCCGCATCGTAGTCCTGATCGGTCAACGTCCCGAAGTTGATCGTGCTCGTCGAGAGCGAGAGTCGGATCAACGTCGGCACCGTGAACGTCGCCGTCGAACCCTGCGTGACCTGGGCCATCCCCGCCACGCCCACCAGCAGCCCCAAAGCCAACATACCAACCGTAAGCGTACGAACCTTCGTCATCACTTCTCCTCCAAGGATAGTTTGGTTTGGTACTACGTTTAACCTTGGAGGCGTTTCGGCAGCCCAGCCATCTCCCCACAGGGAGACCTGTGGCTTTGCGTCCCCGGGTCGCCCCGGGTTTGCCCGTTCGATCACCTCTTGGTTAGGTTGAAAACCGTTCTCCTGCGCTCGCGGACCTTTCGGTCGGACGACCACCTCCCCTCGGCCCGATGGTACGGGCCAACCTCGCAGGCTCTCGACCAGCGTCCACTTCCCCACGTCGCGTCCGTCCGTCGGCGTGGGCACGTCTATCCCTCGACTGCGTAGACCAAGGTGAGCGAACGCCCACCGCTCCACCCGGCCTCGCCCAGGTTCACCCGGTAGTCGAGCACGATCTCGTGCACACCTGGCAGACCCCTGGCGAGGACCAGCCCTTCCAGCTGAACCGGCCGGTATTCTCCACGCCCGGTGCGGACCTCCACGACCTCCCGCGAAGAGGGGTCGATCGGTCGCACAACGAGCGCCCACGGCACGTTGCTCCGCACAGTGAGGACAACAGCCGACTTCAGCTCAACGGACTCCGAACCTTGGGCACCCAGGTGAGGAAATTCCACAGAAACCAAGATCTCCCGCCCGGCATCCGGCGCCCCGGCCCAGGACAGCCGAGTGAGGGGGGGGATGCTCATCGCGGCCCGGGCACCGACCGTGGTCGTGCTGCCCCACGCCGCGCACCCGACCATGAGCCCGATCGTCACCAGGACAACCGCTTTCCTGACCATGCTTCGGCAACCCAGCCATCCCAAAGGGACCCGTCGGCTTTGCGCCCCCACGTTGCCGTGGGTTTGCCTTTGTCGGGCGGTCGTCAGTCAGTTGCCTAGTGCCACCTCCTCTCCCCGTTTCTCGTGGTTTCTAGTTTTCACCAGTATATACCATCTGCAGCCCCTGTCAAGTGATCTCGGTTACGCTCGGTTACGTCCAGGCAGTGGGAGATCAGCGGCGCGATCCGGTGCTTTTCCGCGCAGGGTCCGGGCTCGGATGAGGGTCAACCGGTTGCAGAGGGGCCACCGCGCCCGGTGCGGCCCTCCCCCAGTACGCCTGGTCGAGTTCCACCGCCCTGATGAACGAGGCGAGGACGTCCCGTGTTCCGCCGAAGACGGCCCGCGCGGCGAAGGCTGCCGCTTCTCCCTTCGCGCAAGTAGCCCACGCTCCCGCTCCGGAGGCAGGGCTCGGCAACGGTCACGCGTCGCGCCCGATGGTACTTCCTCCCGCCGGAGGAGGTTGCCCACGACTGAACCGCTACAATGTCTCGTCCGCCGTCTCTCTGGGTGGACACGCGGGAGGAAGCGATGCGAACCAAGACAGTGATTGGGCTAGCGGTGGCGATCGTCGGGGTCGCCCTGCTCGTGGTGGTCCTGTGGCCGGCCCCTGATCCCCTGGCCCGCGTGGAGACGGTGGCGATCCGCCCGCCCGATTGGGAGAAGGAACCCGCCAACCCGGCGGTTCGCGTACCGTTCATGGACGGGCTCACCGTGACACTGGGAGAGAGGAACATCCGCATCGTCGCTGACCCCCAGGCCGCGGACGCGATCCTCGTCGTGCGGGACATCCGGGTGGAGTCGCTCGAATTCCGGTTGGAGTCGGGGCAGCTCACGGGACGGGTGAGCGCGACATGTGTACTGACCGAGGTCCGCACCGGGGAGACGCGGATCATGGATTTCGCCCTCGAGATCAAGGACGGTGGCGTACGTGCCACGCTCGTCGCCCGCAAGTTCTGGCAGTTCTGGAAGCGGGGCTAGCGAGCCGAGGGGCCACGTGCGGGTTCGCTTCGGGCGACGGACCGATCTCCCCGCGATCGCGGCGATCGAGGCGGCCAGCTTCTCCTACCCGTGGCCATCGGACCTCCTCGCCGCCTACCTCGACGACGCGGGAACCGTGGTCCTCGTGGCCGAGGAGGGACCACCGATCGGGTTCCTCATCGCCTGCCGCGAGCGCGCCGCGGAGATGCCGGTGTTCCACATCCACGACCTGGCGGTGGCCCCTCCCCACCGCCGGAGGGGGGCCGCGAGCGCCCTCCTCGGGGAGCTCATCCGGATCGCGGTCGCGGAGGGGATCACTCTCCTCCGGCTCGAGGTGCGCATCGCGAACGAGGCCGCGCGCCGGTTCTACGAGCGCCACGGGTTTCGAGCCACCCGCCGCCTCGGTCGGTACTACGAGGATGGAGGGGATGCCCTCCGCATGGAGCTCGATCTCCGCCCGCTAGCCCGGCCGCGCCAGCGAGAACACAACGAGCATCGCCCCGATCCAGCCCCCGATGATGGCCAATGCGACAAGCCGGGACCCAACGAGCCTGTTTCGCGCCCGGACGATGAGGAACAGCGGTCCAAGTCCCATCACCAGGAGCGCCCCCAACCCGGCCACAAGGTGCGACCGGTCGAGCAGGGCGAAGATCGGTCTCGGGTAGATGAGATCCGCCAACCCCAGCACGAGTACATTGAACGCGCAGCTCCCATAGACGTTCCCGACGGCCATCTCCTCGGATCCGAGCCTGAGCGCGCCCCACGTCACGCTCGTCTCGGGCATCGTGGTCACAATCGCCACCGCCAGCACCCCCATGAAGCTCCCCGAGATCCCGAGAATGTCCGCCAGGCGGTCCGCGCTCGCCGCAAGGGCAGGAGCCGCAACGAGGACACCGGCCGCGGCGAGACCGAACATGAGCCAGGCCCTCTTCGCCGATGCGGGGGGGGCATCGACGGCGGTGCCCTCAGACCGCAGTTCGGACCCGAGCTCCACCCCCCGGGCGCGGTACACGGCCACCATTCCCAGGAGGTACCCCCCGAGGATGAGCATCGTCCCCAGGCTCACCGGGCCCAGGTTCACCGGGCCGTCGAGGGCCACCAACACCGTGACCACGCCCGTCAGGGCGAGGGCCGTCACGACGAGCAGCTGCTGATCACGGGTGGCCCGGGCAACCGCCACCGTCGGAAACAGGCTCAACAGCGAGGCGAGGACGACGACGTTGAGCATGTTCGCCCCAAGGATGTTGCCACCGGCGAGGGCCGGCGCATCGAGGCGAACGGCCGCCAGGTTCGTGACGAGTTCGGGCAGCGACGTGGCCACGGCGAGGAGGATCGTCCCCACCCACAGCCGACCCAGCCCCGTCTTCTCGGCAAGAAGATCACCGGCCTTGGATAGGGCGAGGCCGCTGCGCACCACCACCGTTGCGCTGACGAGGAACAGCGCAGACCACGCGAGCGTCTGCATCAGGTGGACCTGCGCCCCCTCCCCCGTGCCCTAAGGGGCCAGGCGGAGGCGCGCTCGCAGAGCCTTGTGCACCGAAGAGCAATGGCCGCTCGGTCGCTTGTCAAGAGACGATCTCCCTGGTGGAGCCGACGGGAGTCGAACCCGTGGCCTCTAGCATGCCATGCTAGCGCTCTCCCAACTGAGCTACGGCCCCACGTGATTCTCCCCGCGGGGGCGGGGGATGCAACCTAGATATCGAGCACCGCCACCCGGTGCGCGTTCTCGCGGATGAAGTCCCTCCGCCGTGAGACGTCCGTGCCCATGAGGGTGGTGAACACCTCGTCCGCCTCCAGCGCGTCGCGGATCGTGACCTGGCGGAGGATCCTCGTCGCGGGGTTCATCGTCGTCTCCCACAGCTCCTCGGGGTTCATCTCCCCGAGGCCCTTGAACCGGCGCACAGTGTACTTGCCGTCCGCCTCCGCCTGGTGGGCCTGGAGCTCGTCCTCGGAGTAGAGGTACTTCCGGGTCTGGCCCCGCTGCGCGAGGTAGAGGGGGGCCTTGGCGATATACATGTGCCCCCGCTCGATCAAGGGGCGCAGGTTGCGGAAGAAGAACGTGAGGAGGAGTGTGCGGATGTGGGAGCCATCCACGTCAGCGTCGGCCATGATGATCACCTTGTGGTAGCGCAGCTCGTCGAGGTTGAACTGGTCGCGGATCCCTGTGCCAAGGGCGGTGATGATCGCCCGCAGCTCCTGGTTGTCGAGGAGCTTACCCAGGCGGGCCTTCTCCACGTTGAGGACCTTCCCGCGCAGGGGGAGGATCGCCTGGAAGTTCCGGTCGCGGCCCTGCTTGGCCGACCCGCCAGCCGAGTCGCCCTCGACGATGAACAGCTCCGCTTCTTCAGGGGAGCTGCTCGTGCAGTCGGCGAGCTTGCCCGGGAGCCCTCCCCCGAACAGGGCCCCCTTCCGCCGGACGAGCTTCCGCGCCTTCGCCGCCGCCAGCCGCGCCCGGTGCGCCGACAGCGAGTTCTCGATGATCGCCCGCGCCACCCCCGGGTTCTTGGCCAGGTACTGGCCGAACTGCTCGCGCACCACCTCCTCCACGAACGCGCGGATCCCAGGGCTCCCCAGCTTGGCCTTCGTCTGCCCCTCGAACTCCGGCTGCTGGAGCTTCACGGACACGATCGCCACCAGCCCCTCGCGGATCGCCTCCCCCGGCAGCGCGTCGTCCTCCTGGCGCAGGATCCGCTTCTCGCGCGCGTAGTCGTTCAACACCTTCGTCAACGCGGCGCGGAACCCGGTGAGATGGGTGCCCCCCTCGCGGGTATTGATGTTGTTGGCGAACGTGAACACTTCCTCGTCCATCGCATCCGTGAACAGCATCGCCACTTCCACGGCCTGGGTCTCCCGATCCGCGGCGAGGTAGATCGGCCCCTCGTGGAGGGGTTCCTTCCCCGTGGCAAGCTCCTTCACGAACGCGGCGATCCCGCCCTCGGCGTGGAACGTGCGCTTCACCCCCGTGATGCGGTTGTCGAGATGGATCGCGAGCCCGGCGTTGAGGTACGCGAGCTCCTGCAGCCGATGGGCGAGCTTGGAGAAGTTGTAGTGAATGTCTCCGAAGATCTCCCGGTCGGGAAGGAACGTGATCTGGGTCCCCGTGTCGGTCGTCTCTCCCACCACCTCCAGCTCGGTCACCTTGCGGCCACGCTGGAACTCCTGGCGGTAGACCTTCCCATCCTTCCACCGCACCTCGACGGCAAAGTGTTCAGACAGGGCATTCACCGCCGACACCCCGACCCCGTGCAGCCCCCCCGATACCTTGTATCCCCCGGTCTCGAACTTCCCGCCAGCGTGGAGGGTGGTGAGGACGAGCTCGACCGTGCTCACCCCGGCCTCAGGGTGGATCCCGACCGGGATTCCTCGACCGTTGTCGCGGACGGTGATCCGCTTGTCGTCGTGGATCACGATGTCGATCGTCGTACAGAACCCAGCGAGCGCTTCGTCCACCGAGTTGTCGACGACCTCGTAGATCATCTGCAGCAGCCCGTCCGGTCCCGTGGAACCGATGTACATCCCGGGCCGCTTCCGGACCGCCTCGATATCCTCCAGGACTTGGATCTTGTCGACGTCGTAGCTCGAATCGTGATTCGTGGGCATCGCTCCCAAGTGTACCCCGAACAGGGAAAACCCGCAAACAGTCGGCACTTGGCCTCCAGGGACCGGTCGCATGTCTCTGGCCCCACCGCTGACCGGAGGGTAACCTTCCGCTGGAAGGGGGCAGATTGCGGCTTCTGGAATGGCAGGGGAGGGACATCTTGGATCGGGAAGGGATCCCGGTACCGCGGGGAGGACGGGCCACCGTGCCGGAGGAGGCTCGGAGGGTGGCCGCGGGCCTCGGAACGCCGGTCGTGCTCAAGGCGCAGCTCCCGGTAGGCGGACGGGGGAAAGCGGGAGGGATCCGCACCGCCCGCGACCCGGACGAGGCGGCACGGATCTCCCAGGAGATGCTCGGGTCGCAGCTCAAGGGCCTCCCCATCAACGACCTCCTCGTGGTCGAAGCGATCCAAGCCAAGTCGGAGCACTACCTCTCCGTGACCCTGGACCGCCGGGCGCGGACCCCGGTCATGATCTACTCCCCGCGGGGAGGGGTGGACATCGAAGACGTCGCCCGTGCTGACCCCGGAGCGATCCGCCAGGTCCACATCCCGCCCTTGGAGGGTCCTCTCCCGTTCCGCCTGCGCCGCCTGGTGTCCCCCGCTCCGCCCGGGCTCCGCAAGCCCCTCGCCGAGATCGCGGCCAAGCTCTACCATGTCTTCACCCGCTACGAGGCGAACCTCGCCGAGATCAACCCCCTCGCCGTGACGGACCACGGCCTCGTCGCCCTCGACGCGAAGCTCATCCTGGACGATGACCACCGGCCTGGAGACCAGTTCATCGGCCTCACCGATGCCGCGGCGGACCCGCTCGAGGCGGACGCCCGTGGACTGGGGATGAGCTACGTCCGGCTCGACGGAGACATCGGGATTCTTGGAAACGGGGCCGGGCTCGTGATGGCCACCCTCGACCTCGTCGCCCAGGCCGGCGGCCGCCCGGCGAACTTCCTCGACATCGGAGGAGGAGCGCGGGCGGACCGGGTGCGCCAAGGGGTGGAGCTCATCCTGCGCGATGGGCGAGCGAAAGTGCTGTTCGTGAACGTGTTCGGCGGCATCACGCGCTGCGACGCCGTGGCCCAAGGGGTGGTCGAGGCGACCTCTCGGCTCCCTCTCCCGGTGGTGATCCGGCTCACGGGGACGAACGAGGCGGACGGGAGGGAGGTTCTGGCCCGCGCCGGGCTGTCCCCCGTGCGCACGATGGAGGAGGGCGCGACCCGGGCGGTGGCGCTCGCCAAGGAGGTTACATCATGACGAAGCTTGGGCTGGTGATGGCGTGGTGCGTGGGCCTTGTCGCCCTGGGGATGGACACGATCCCGCTCGCCGAGATCGAGCCAGGGATGATGGGGTACGGGTTGACGGTGGTGGCGGGGACGGAGATCTCCCGGTTCGAGGTCGAAGTGGTGGCCGTCCTCGACGAGCCGGGATACAGGAACGATTTCATCATCATCCGCGCCTCCGGGCCGGCCATCACCCGCTCCGGCGGGATCGCCCAGGGGATGTCGGGGAGCCCGGTCTACCTCGACGGCCGGCTGGCAGGGGCCCTGTCGCGCGCCGCCACCTGGGCCGCGGACCGGGAGCGTCCGCTGGGCCTCGTGACCCCGATCGAGGCGATGCTCGAGGTCCTCGCCGAGATCGCACCGAGCAAGACGCAACCCCTCCCCGCGGATGGGATCCAGGCCACGGAGGACGGGCTCGATGCTCTCCCATTCCGCCCCGCAATCTCCCCCCTCAGCGACGGACCGCTGTCCGCACCCGTGATGGCAAGCGGCCTCTCCACGCGAGCACTGGCGGCGCTCGAACAAGGGTTCGACCTGCGCCGTGCCTGGCACCCCCTGGTCGATCTCCTCCCCGCGTGGCGCGGTGGGGTGCCGGGACTCCTCGACCTCGGCGTATCCCGCGTCGTCGCCGCCCCAGCTGCGTCCACCTCGACCCCGAGCCTTCCCCTCGTCCCTGGAGCTCCGGTGGGGGTGGGGCTGGCCGTCGGCGACGTCACGATCGGGGCCTTGGGGACGGTGACGCTCGTGGAGAGGAACGCCGTGCTCGCCTTCGGCCACCCGTTCCTGTTCACCGGTTCGACGCGCTACTTCCTCACGAGCGCGCACATCTTCGACACGGTGGCCGCTCTCGACTCCCCCTACAAGCTGGGGGCGGTGGGCGAGGTCGTGGGCGGGGTGTTCGCCGACCGCTGGACGGCGGTGGGGGGGATCGTCGGCCGCATCCCCAGCGGAATCGCGGTCGACTTCCGCATCCGCGATGCGAGCCGCGCCACTGAACAGGCTCTTCAGGTCAAGATCGTGGACGAACCCCGCCTCTTGGCGCTCCTCCTCTACGTCGCTGGGTTGGAGGCGGCGGACGAGGCCCTCGACCGGATCGGCCAGGGGACGGTCTCCGTTCAATACACGATCACTGGGCGTGGGCTTCCGCGCCCCCTCGTCCGCGAGGACGTGTTCCTCTCCACCCATGACGTCGCCGTGTACGTACCGTGGGAGGCCGCGCTCATCGCGGACATCCTCGCTTACAACGAGTTCGGCGACCCCCACCTCCAGACGGTCACCGTGGAGGCCACGGTCCAGCCTGGCTTCTCCGCCACCGAGGTCGTGTCCCTGGAGACGGAGCGGGACGCGTACGCTCCGGGGGACAGGGTCCGCTTCCTCGTCACCCTCCGCGGCTGGCGCGGGGTGGTCGAGCACTGGGAAGGGTGGCTCGAGATCCCAGCGGACATCGTCACCCCTTACGTCGAGCTCCGCGCGTACGGGGGACCCCGCCCGCGGGAGAAGGGGGAGGGCCCGCC
This sequence comes from Candidatus Bipolaricaulota bacterium, assembly GCA_014360985.1. Lineage (GTDB taxonomy): Bacteria > Bipolaricaulota > Bipolaricaulia > Bipolaricaulales > Bipolaricaulaceae > Bipolaricaulis. The sequence continues at coordinate 46,704 of JACIWK010000005.1, read as the reverse complement.
AACGCTCGAATCGCTCCTCGATCTCCTCGACTACATCGAGGGGATCCCGTCCTATGACACGTTGACCGTGGAGCTGTTTGCGGTTGACCCCATTTCGCGCGTGATCGGCGAGACGTGGCTGTACGGGGTGGATGGGATCGCCGACCGGATCCCCGGGTCGGTGGTGTACGGCGAGGTGTCCCTCATCCTCCCGATCGAGGGGGAGTAGACGATGTGGGACCTGCGCGAGGCCGCAGAGGCGCTCGAAGCCCGGCTCATCCGACCGATGGGGCCGTTTGCCGTCTCTGGCGCCACCTGCGATTCACGCCGGGTCCAACCGGGGGACGTGTTCATCGCCCTCATGGGCAGTCGGGCCAACGGCCACGACTTCCTCGACGAGGCGTTCGCCCGGGGAGCGGTGGGGGCGGTCGTGTCCCGCGATCCGGGATCGGGAAGCAACCTCTTCCTCGTCCCCGACGTCCCGACCGCCCTGCGCGAACTCGCCTCCTGGCGCCGAGCGACGATCGAGGCCCCGATCGTCGCCGTCACGGGCTCGTTCGGGAAGACGACGATGAAGGAACTCGTCGCAGCCGCCCTCTCCGCTCGCTACCGCACCTACCGCGCCCCCGAAAGCTACAACACGGAGATCGGGGTGCCCTTGGCGATCCTCTCCATCCCAGACGATGTGGAAGCCGCGGTGTTCGAGCTGGGGATGACGGCGCCGGGGGAGATCCGCGCCCTGGGCGAGCTCCTGCGGCCATGGGCGGGGATCATCACCTCGGTGGGACCCGCCCACCTCGGAGGTCTCGGATCACTGGACGCGATCGCGGACGCGAAGTGGGAGCTCGCCGCGGTCCTCCCCGAGGAGGGGATCCTCGCCCTGGGGTGGGATTCCCCCCACCTCAGAGCGAGGTCGGAGCGATACCCTGGTCTCTGCTTGCGGTTTGGGGGCAACGCCGAGGCCGACTTCTACCCCCGGGAGATGGTCACCGACCGCCCCGAAGGGGTGGCGTTCCGCACGGTGACGCCGGTGGGTGAGATCCCTGTCCAGCTCAAGCTTCTCGGGGAGCACGTCCCCGTGTTGGCCTGCGGGGCGATCGCCCTCGCCTGGGGGATGGGGGTCCCCGAGAAGAGCGCTGCCCAGGCGCTCGCCCACGTGGAACCGATCCCCCACCGCCTGCAGCTCCGGCCGGCCGCGTTTGGGTGGATCCTCGACGACTGCTACAACGCGAACCCTCTCTCCATGCGCGCGGCCCTCCGCACGTTGGCCACACTCAAGGTTCCTGCCGCGCGCCGGATGTTCCTGTTCGGGGACATGCTCGACCTCGGGCTCGACGAGGATCACTTCCATGCCCAAGTGGTTCGGGAAGCGCGGAACCTCAATCTGGATGCCGTCTTCTGCTACGGTCCCCGCGCGGCGCGGGCGTTCCGCCTCTGGGACGGCCCTGGCGCGGCGGAGGCGGACGACCTCGAGGCCCTGCTCGCCACGGTTCGGAAGGAGGTGTGGTCGGCCCCGACCCTCCTCCTCGTCAAGGGATCGCGGGGCATGGCCCTCGAACGGGCGATCGAGGCGCTGGTAAACAGCGTCACCACGAGCGGCCCCACAGGATGAACCCGGCCGCGGCGGCGAACCCAAGCCCGGCCACAACCCCCCACGTCGCGAGCGGAGAGACGGGAAAAGCGTCGAGCAATGCTCCGCCCACGAACGCGCCGAGCGACCAGCCGAGGGTTTCCGCGAGGCCGAACGCCCCAAGATAACGACCCCGGCGCCCCGGCGGGGCGAGATCCGCCGTCACGGCGAGCGTGTTCGGGGCGTAGACCATCTCCCCGAGCGTCACCACGACCATGGCGCCGAGGAGGGCGGGGTAGGCCCTGAGCCAACCGAACGCGAGGTAGCCCAACCCGTAGAGGAAGCTCCCCCCGGCGAGGAGCCGCCCCCGTGGGAACCGGGCCAGGGTGCGGGCGAGCGGGTACTGGAACAGGACCACGAGGAAGCCGTTCAAGGTGAGAAGCCCGCCGAACTCCGCCTCCGTGAGGCCGAGCCGATCCACGGTGAACACGGACAGGGTGGACACGAGCTGCCCGGCGACCACGAACACGAGAAGGGAGAGCGCCACAAACCCCACGAACCGCTGGTCGGCGATGAGCTCCCGGAATCCCCCCCTCATCACCCGGTCCTCTTCCGCCCGCCCCGGTTCGCGGGCGTAGCGGGCGAGGACCGCAAGCGATCCCGCGGTGATGACCGCTGTGGTGAGGAACAAGGTCCAATAGGGCAACCAGGAGGCCATGTACCCCCCGATGGCCGGCCCCGCTGCCCACCCCACGTTTCCCCCGACCCGGAGGAGCCCGTACGCCTCCATCCGCCGCCCCGGACCCGCCGCGTCGGCGACGAGGGCCGCCAGCCCGAGGAACAGAGCGACCCGTCCCCCCACCGCGCCGAGCACCGTCGGCCGGCGTCCGACCCGATCCGCGAGTTCCCCTCCCACAACCCGCCCGACGGCGCTCACCAGGCCATGGGCCAACGCGATCGCCCCTACGACCGTCATCGCCAAGCCTCGATCCCGGTGCAGGTAGAGGGAGATGAACGGCAAGGCGATCGAGAACCCGGCGGAGGTGATGAGCTGGCTTGCCACAAGGACCCACAACGTCCGGTCAAACCGGGCGAGCTCCCCGCGCAGTCCAGCCAAGCGCGACACGGTCAGAGGAACGAAACGGCCCAGGCCAGGATGGGCGCGAGCACGAGCGCGGGGAGGAAGTCCGCCGCCTCCACCTCCCGCACCCTGAGGAGCCGGATCCCGAGGAGGAGGACGATCGCCCCTCCCGCGGCGGACAGCTCCACCGCTGGCCCCGCCGCGGGAGAGAACCCCACGAGGCGGGAGGAGAGGAGCATCGCCGCTGCCGTGACCCCGCCCTGATACACGAAGATCACGATCAGGGAAAGCAGGACACCGGGACCAAGGGCAGCGGCGAGGGTGAGGGCCGATATCCCATCAAGGATCGACTTCGCGCCGAGGAGGGACCAGTCGCCGTACAGGCCGTCCTGGATCGCCCCAAGAAGCGCCATCGGGCCCACGCAGAACAAGAGGCTCGCCGTGAGGAAACCTTCCCCGACCGGGTGCCCGCGGAACAGGCGCTCCACGCGCCGCGTACCGCGCTCGAGGCGCTCCCCCAGCCGGAGCGCCGTCCCGATCGCCCCACCGACGATCACGGACACCATGAGGACGAGAACCTCCCCTGTCCCCAACGCAAGCCGCAGCCCAAGGATGATGGTGGCCAACCCCACCCCCACCGTCGCCCCCTCCCGCACCCAGGACGGGACGCGGGCCCCGAGGGTCCAGCCGAGCAGCCCCCCCACGAGCACCGTCCCCATGTTGACCCAGGTCCCGACCATGGCAGCGAATGGTAGCCCCTAGAGGCAGCTCGTCCCACAGTTGCCGGGAGGACGCGCCCCGCGCTACAGTGCGCAGGAAAGGGGGGATCGCTATGTGGAAGGAGTTCAAAGCGTTCATCGTCAAGGGGAACCTCGTCCAGATCGCGGTGGCGTTCATCATGGGCGTCGCATTCGGCACCGTCGTGAGCTCGTTCGTGAACGACCTCATCATGCCGATCATCGGCAAGCTCGTCGGGAACGTAGACTTCGCGAACCTGTACGTCAACCTGTCGGGACAGCCCTACGAGTCCGCCGCGGCGGCGCGGGCGGCAGGGGCGGCCGCGATCTACTACGGCGCGTTCATCAATGCCGTCGTGAACTTCCTCATCATCGCGGTCGTGGTGTTCCTGATCGTCAAGGCCTATCAGAAATTGGAGAAGCCGAAGGTCGCCCCTGCCCCGACCACGAAGGAGTGCCCGTTCTGCAAAACCCAGATCCCGCTCGGGGCCACGCGGTGCCCGCACTGCACGTCCGAGCTGGGAGGCAGGGGATAGGCCGCACGGGACGAGGACTTCATCCCGCTCGGGATCGCCGGCGTCGCGTTCCCGGACCTAGCCGGTTCGGGCGACCAGCGGCACCGCGACCATCGCCGCCAAGGCCAGAGCCCCGGCAATGGCCATCAAGATCCGATCGCGTCTGTACACGCTTACCTCCCCAAGCCGTGCGGAAGGACCTTGCCCCCACCCTGTGGAAGGTCGGTGAAAGGACGATGGATCTTCCCGCGATGGCGGGGGAAGTCCGCGCCAGATGTCCGCCCTCCATGGGACACCCCAACCCACCGCGGACCGCCACCGGTCCGGCTACTTCTCGCGGAGGAGAAGGACCGCCTTCCCGTTGTTCGTGCACGAGAAAACGACGACCGAACTCTGGCTCGCGTCGGAGGCGCTCGCGTACAAATAGCGGATGTCCAGACCCTGTCGCGCCAGGACCTCGGTGATCCGCCGCAGGAACCCCGCGCGATGGGGGAGTTCCACGACAACGACCTCCCGCTCCTCGACCTCGAACTCCGCCTTGCGGAGCGCATCGAGGGCGTAGGTCGGGGCATCGGGCACCACGTGCAGCTCCGCGTCGTCGCCGTGGACCATCACCGCCACGGCCAGGATGTTGATCCCCTGCTCGGCGAGGGCCCGGGCGATGTCGGCCAGCACCCCCACCCGGTTCGCGGTGAACACCACCAGCTCCCTCCCCATCGTCGCTTCGCGCATCGATGCCTCCGCAGACGGTAGTGTACCCTATCCGAGCGAAGGAGCCCATCCACTGTCCTGTCCCAAGCCGGTGCGGGCCTGCTATAATCGGCCCCTTGTCGGGGGAACCGTGAACACCGCTGTCGAACGGATCCTGGTGTGCAGCGCATGGCCCTACGGATCGGGCCTGCCTCACCTTGGGAACCTCATCGGGTGCCTCCTTTCGGGGGACGCGTTCACCCGGTTCTACCGACTGCGCGGGTACGAGACCCTGCACGTGTCGGGGACGGATGCCCACGGGACGAAGGTCGAGTACGAGGCAGCGCGGCTCGGGATGAACCCTCGCGACCTCGCCGCGCAGGTCCATGAAGCCATCGTCCGCGTCCTCGCCCAGTTCGAGATCGCGATTGACAACTACACCACGACCGAGTCCCCCGTCCACTACGAGTTCGTGACCTGGATCTACCAGGAGATGGAGAAGAACGGGTACATCGTGTCCCAGAAGGAGGCACGGGCGTTCTGCGCGGGGTGCAGCCGATTCCTTGCCGATCGGTTCATCATCGGCACCTGCCCGCGTTGCAGGTACCTCCACGCCCAGGGCAACCAGTGCGATGCGTGCGGGGCGCTGCTCGAGCCCGAGCTCCTCCAGGAGCCCCACTGCGCGTTCTGTAGCTCATCCAACGTCGTCGCCCGCCTCACCCGCCACTGGTACCTCGACCTCGCCACGCTGACCCCGAAGCTCCTCGCCTACGTGAGAAGCCGGGATTTCCGCGGGAACGTGCGGCTGTTCACGGAGCGGCTGATCGAGGACGGGCTCCGGCCGCGGGCGGTGACCCGCGACATCCAGTGGGGCATCCCCGCCCCGTTCCCCGGGGCAGAGGGGAAGGTCATCTACGTGTGGGCCGAGGCTGCTCTGGGCTACGTGTCCGCGACGATCGAACACTTCCGCCGCCGGGGGGAGGAGGAACGGTGGCGGGAGTTCTGGTTCGGGGACAAGGTGTGGCACATCTACACCCAAGCCAAGGACAACATCCCGTTCCACACGATCATCTTCCCCGCTCAGCTCCTCGCCTCTGGTCATGGGTTCCACCTTCCTGATCAGATCGCGGCCACGGAGTACCTGAACTGGATCGGCGGGGAGCAGTTCTCCAAGACCCGACGGGTCGGGATCTTCGCCGACGAGGCCCTGGAGCTCCTGCCCCCCGTGTACTGGCGGTTCTACCTCTTCTACAACCGCCCAGAATCCAAAGACGTCGAGTTCTCGTGGGAAGAGTTCGACAAGGCGGTCAACCATGTCCTCGTGGACAACATCGCGAACTTCATGCACCGGGTGCTTTTCTACGTGTGGTCCAAGCACGGGGGAACGGTCCCCGCCGAGCCAACCGACCCCGAGATCGGGCAGACGATCGATACTGCGTGCGCCGACGTCGTCCGGGCAATCGAGGGGGGGAGCCTCGCCGCTGCCCTGCGCACGATCGCCCTCCTCGCCGGAACGGGGAACGCGTACTTCCAACGCAAGGCGCCGTGGCGGACCGGCGATCGGGGCGCCGTCGCCTCCGCCGCCCACCTCGTGAAGGCGCTGGCGATCCTGCTTGAACCGTTCATCCCCATGTTCTCCCGCGAGGTGTATGCCGTGCTGGGGATGGAGGAAGCAACGTTCGACGATGCCCGGAGCGGGCTCGGCGGCCGGCCGCTGGCCCGCGAGCCGCGGCCTCTCCTCGCCCACGCGGACATCGCCGAACTGAAAGGGAGGTATCAAGCGATGAAGGAAGAAGGGCTCATCTCGATCGACGAGTTCCAGAGGCTCGACCTGCGGGTGGGACGGATCCTCGCCGCAGACGAGGTGCCGGGGACGGACAAGCTCCTCGCCCTCAAGCTCGACCTCGGGGGCCACCAGGCTCAGGCCGTAGCCGGGATCCGCCGGCACTACCGGCCGGCGGACCTCGTGGGGCGGCTCGTGGCGGTGGTGGCGAACCTGAAGCCAGCCACGATCCGGGGAATCCGCTCCGAATGCATGATCCTGGCCGCATCCGACGGCACGCTGGCCCTCCTCTCCCCGGACCGAGAGGTGGAGCCGGGGACCCGCATTCGCTAGGATTGCCAGCGCAACCTTTTCCCACTAAGATGAGGTAGATGGCTACGTACGCTGTTGTGGAGATAGGCGGAAAGCAGTACCGCGTCGAAGCGGGCATGGAGATCGTGCACGAGCTCCTCCCTGGGATGGCGGTCGGGGAGGAGGTGAGGTTCGATCGTGTCCTCCTCGTGCGGAACGGTAAGGGCGTGGAGATCGGTCGCCCCCACGTGGAGGGGGTCGAGGTGGTGGGGAAGGTGGTGGAGGTCGGACGCGGTCCGAAGGTGATCATCCAGCGGTTCTCCCCCAAGAAGGGCTACCGCCGGAAGAAGGGCCACCGCCAGCCCTACATGCGCACGCGGATCCTGGCAATCGCGAGGAGGTAGCCGGTGGTGGAGGTGGTGATCGAGCGCGACGAGGAGGGTCGGGTCCACACGGTGACCCTGCATGGGGATGGGTCCCCAGAGGGGCTCGCCGCCGGCGCGCTCGTGGAGGCCCCGATCGCCGGTCTGCGGGACTACCTCCATCTCGACCCGGAGGTTGTGCGGGATGGAAGCAAGGTGCGGTTCCAGGTCGATCGGTCGGACTTCTTCCTCGACCGCGAGGTCGACGCCGTCGTGGAGACGATGGTCCTCGGATTGCGCTGGCTTTCCCGCACCCGCCAAGGGCAGGTCGTGGTGCATGAGGTCGGGGAAAGCGTGAGGGTGTGAGAGGTCAACATGGCACATAAGAGCAGCGGTGGTTCGACGCAGAACGTCCACGATTCACCAGGGCAGCGCCTGGGGATCAAGCGCTACGGGGGCGAGCTCGTCCAGCCAGGGTGCATCATCGTCCGCCAGAGGGGGACCCGGTTCTACCCCGGTTCCGGGGTCGGCATGGGCCGCGACTTCACGATCTTCGCCAAGACGACGGGCAGGGTGCGCTTCGCGGGCCACCGACGCGTGTACGTGAACGTGGATCCGCTCCCCGAAGAGGGGTAGACCCCTCCGGATGTGGATCGACGAGGCGAAGATCCACGTCGCCTCTGGTCGGGGGGGCAACGGCCTGATCAGCTTCCATCGTACCCGTCATAACCCCCGAGGCACGCCGGATGGGGGGAACGGTGGCCGGGGGGGGGACGTGGTCCTTCGTGCAACCCGGTCGGTGGCAACCCTCGTTCGGTTCCAGAATCAGATTCACTTCCGGGCTGGCCATGGCGGCCACGGCGGCCCGAACTGCCGGCGGGGGAAGGACGGTGCTGACCTCATCGTCCATGTTCCTGTCGGCACCGTCGTGCGCGAGGCGGGAACGGGGGAGGTCCTCGCCGACCTCGCCCGCGATGGGGCGGAGGTCCGGATCGCCCGCGGCGGACGGGGTGGACGCGGCAACAAGGCATTCGCCACCTCCGCTCGTCAGGCCCCGCGGATCCGGGAATTCGGGGAGGAGGGAGAGGAGCGGTGGCTCATGCTCGAACTTCGGGTGCTCGCCGACGTAGGGATCGTCGGGTTCCCCAATGTAGGGAAATCCTCCCTCCTCGCGCGGGTGTCCCGGAAGAGGGTCAAGGTCGCCCCGTACCCGTTCACCACGCTCTCCCCCAACCTTGGGCTCGTCGAGGTGGGGAAGGGCAGTTCGCTCGTGATGGCCGACCTCCCCGGGCTGATCGAGGGCGCCCACCAAGGCAAGGGGCTCGGGGACCGGTTCCTCCGCCACGCAACGCGGGCGCGGGTCCTCCTTCACCTCGTGGACCTCGCGGGGGTGGAGGGGCGCGACCCGCTCGCCGACCATCACCTCCTCCGGCGGGAGCTCGAGGCGTGGCCGGAGCTGAGGGACAAGCCGGAGGTGGTGGCCGGGAACAAGGCCGACCTCCTACCGCCGGAGCGGATCGCAGCGGAGGTGGAGCGGTTCCGCAAGGAAGGGATCGAGCTTCATCCGATCTCCGCCATCACCGGGCGGGGGGTGCGCGAGCTTTTGTTCCTCGTTTGGGACAGACTCCGCACGGCGCCATCCCTCCTCCCGGAGGCCGAGGCTCCCCCCACGCGGGTGTGGCGGCTCACCCCAGGCGAGGCCCCGTTCAAGATCGCCGAGGAGGGGGGGGAGCTCGTCGTTCGCGGCCCAGCCGTGGAGCGGCTCGCCCGACGTCTCGACCTCTCCACCGAGGACGCCCAGGAGTACTTCTACCACCGCCTGGAGCGGCTGGGGGTCATCGCCGCGCTCAAGCGGCGCGGGGTGGAGGCCGGGACCACGGTGCGCATCGGGGAGGAGCGGTTTGAGCTTGCAGGGTAGGACCGGATTGTTCGGGGGCACGTTCAACCCCATCCACATCGGCCACCTCCGGGTGGCCGAGGAGGCGCTGGGCCAATGCGGGCTGCGCGAGGTCGTGTTCCTGCCCACGGGGTGCCCTCCCCACCGCGCGGTGGCCGAGGGGGTATCCGCTGAAGCGAGGTACACGATGGTCTGCCTGGCCGTGGCCGGGCACCCCGGCTTCACCGTATCCCGGTTCGAGGTGGATCGGACCGGCCCCTGCTACACCGTGGATACGGTCGCCGCGCTGAAGGAGGTCCACCGGGAAGGGGTGGCCTACATCGTGGGCGCGGACATCTTCGCCCGGATCGAGACCTGGCACGACTGGCCGCGACTGCTGGCGAGTTGCCCGTTCATCGTCGCCCCGCGCCCCGGGGTGAGCCCCGACACGTTCGGCCGACCGCCCTTCGACCGCGCGGAGGTGCACTTGTTGAACATGCCCACGATCTCCGTGTCGTCCTCCGAAGTCCGCCGGCGGTACCGGGAAGGGCTCCCCACCGCAGGGATCGTTCCGCCAGCGGTGGACCGGTGGATCCGCACAAACGGCCTGTACGGCGTGGCCCCGTCGCCCGAGGACGGCTAGAATACCAGTATGAGGAGGAACCTATTCGACGGGAGTTTCGGGTAAACGAGCAGATTCGATCACGGGAAGTTCTACTGATCGATGCCGACGGACGAAGCTTGGGAGTGCACCCAGTGGAAAGCGCCTTGGCCCTCGCGCGTGAGAAGGGGCTCGATCTCGTGGAGGTGGCTCCCGAAGCGAATCCTGTGGTGTGCAAGATCGTGAACTATGGGAAGTACCGGTACCAGTTGGGGAAACGGGAGAAGAAGCAGCAGAGGACGTCCCGCCTCAAAGAGGTGAAGTTCACGATCCAGACCGGAGAACACGACTTCCAGACGAAGCTCGCGCGGATCCGGGAGTTCCTCGACGCTGGCCACAAGGTGCGGGTGTCGGTGTTCTTCAAGGGACGCCAGATCATCCATATCGGGAAGGGCGAGGAGATCCTGACCCGGGTCACGGAACAGACCAAGGATATGGCTCGAGTGGATCAGGAAGCGATCACCAAGGGACGAACCCTGCAGATGCTGCTCGTCCCCCTGCCCCGCAGAGGAGGGCGCAATGAAGACAAGGACCCACAGAGCGGCAGCGAAGAGGTTTAAGGTCTCCGGGACGGGGAGGATCTTCCACCGCCGTGCCAACCGCAAACACAAGTTATCGAAGATGCGGCCCCAGTACCGCCGCGAGGCGAACCGGCCCGTGGAGGCGCGCGGTGCGGACCGCAAGCGCCTGCGGCGAATACTAAACATCTGAAGGAGGAGCAACGATGCGCGTTCCGGGAGGGGTGAAACACGGGCGGCGACGCCGGAAGATCCTGAAGGCAGCGAAAGGGTTCAAGGGGAAGCGGCGATCCTGCTACCGCATCGCTAAGCAGTCCGTATTCAAGGCGCGGCGGCACATGTACGTGTCGCGCAAACTTGAGAAACGGGTCATGCGCAGATTGTGGATGGTGCGGATCGGGGCGGCCACGCGGAGCGAAGGGATTTCCTACTCCGCGTTCATGGGCGGTCTGCGCAAAGCGGGGGTTGCCTTGAATAGGAAGATGCTCGCCGACATCGCCTACCGCGATCAGGAGGCCTTCACCTGCATCGTGGCGGTAGCGAAGGAGCCAGGGGACGGTTGAGGCGAAGCTAACCCTGCCACCCCGGTCTCGCCCCCGCCTGATGCCCGCGGGTGAACAGCCGTTTCCATGCCCGGAGCGTTGCCGAGGGAGGCTGTACGCTTAAGGGTAACCACATCCTGATCACGGTCGAACGGACGCTCGCCGGCTCCCGCCGGCGGGTGGCGATCGTCGAGGACGGGGAGCTCGTGGAGGTGCACTTCGAGGTCCCCACGCGGCGGGCTCTCGTCGGGAACATCTACAAAGGGCGGGTGGAGACGGTCCTCCCTGGGATGGGAGCCGCTTTCGTCAACGTCGGGGAGAAGAAGGCCCTGTTCCTCTCCGAACACGAGATCAACGACACCCTCCTTCGGGCGAAGGGCTTCGAGCCATGGAAGGAAAGCGTCCCCATCCAGAAGGTGCTTCGCCCGGGCGACGCGGTCGTGATCCAAGTCCGCCGGGAAGGAATGGGGAAGAAGAACCCCCAGGGAACGACGAAGGTCAGCCTCCCCGGCCGGTACTGGGTGTTCCTCCCCACCGAGGATCGGGTCGGGATCTCCCGCCGGGTGAGCGGCCACGAGGAGGCCCACCGCCTCCGCCAGATCGCATACGGGCTGAAGGGTGAAGGGCAAGGGCTCATCGCCCGCACCGCTGCCCTTCGCGCGTCCGAAGAGGACCTGGAGTTCGACTTCCGCAGCCTCCGCGCGCTGTGGGAGGAGATCGAGATCGCGGCGAACGAGGCCCCCCCTCCCCGCCTCCTCCACCGCCCCCCCGACCTCGTGCGCACGCTTGTGCGAGACCGTTTCCTCGACAGCGTCGGCTCCCTCATCGTGGACGACCCCGAGCAACACCAGGAGATCCTGGAGTTCCTGAACCAGCTACGTCTCCCTCAGCTCCGGCGCCGCGTCCGGATGTACCGGGGGACGGTCCCCTTGTTCGTGCGCTACGACATCGAGCGCCGGTTGCGCGAGGTGCTGCAACGCCGGATCCCCCTCAAGGCAGGCGGGTTCCTCGTCGTGGACGAGACGGAGGCCCTCACGGCGATCGACGTCAACACGGGCTCCGACGTTCGGCACCGCAATCAGGATGCGGCAATCCTCAGCACGAACCTCGAGGCAGCGCGGGAGATCCCGCGGATCCTCAGGCTGCGCAAGATCTCGGGGATCATCATTGTCGATTTCGTGGACATGGAAAACGACGACGAGGAGAAGGTGATGGCCCTCCTCGCTCAGGAGCTGAAAAAGGACCGGGTGCCGGCCGACCTGATCGGCGTGACCAAGCTCGGATTGGTGGAGATCACCCGCCGCCGGGAGGGGGAGTCCCTGGCGGCGATGATCGACGACATCGAGGAGAGCTAGACCCTTGTTGCGCGGGGAGGCGCAGAGAGCTACCATCGTTCCCCAGGGCGGATAGCTCAGTTGGTAGAGCGCTCCCTTCACGGGGGAGAAGCCGGGGGTTCAAGTCCTCCTCCGCCCATACCTCCCATGTACCTCGCCCTCGAAGGCCTGCCTGCCCTGGGGAAAAGCGAGCTTCTGTCCGTGGTTCGCCTCTATTACCCACAACAGGTGGTCGTCTTCCCAGAACTGGTGAAGGAGGTCGCGGAGAGGGGGAGAATCGACCTCTTTCGGGAACGGGCCCGGCTGAACGAAGCGGTCTGGGCGGAGCTGCCCCGGTGGGAGAAAGCGATCCGCGATTCACTCGCTTCCGGGAAGACGGTGATCGCGGAATCGCACCTCGGGGTCCACGCCGCTTACGCCTCCGCTCTCGGCGACCGTGCGTTCCTCAATGCGTTCGCGCGCCAGGAGAAGAACCTCCTCTGGCCGGACCGTTTCCTGAGGTTGTCCGCCCCGATTTCCCTCTCGCTCCAGCGCCAGGAAGCACGCGGCGATCCCCGCTATGCAGTCCCGGGGGAGGTTCTGGAGAAGATGCTCGCTCGGCTCGACCTGTGGCACGCGGAGCGGGGGCACGCCCTGGAGTTCCTGGACGCCGATCGGGCACCAGCCGCGGTGATCGCCGACCTCACGACGAAGGTGGGCCTCGCCTACCATCCCCAAGCGCGCGCGGGGATCCTCCCCTACCTCCTCCTCCTCGGCCGGCCGGCAGCCGGGAAGTCCGAGCTGATTCAGTTCCTCACCCAGCTCCCCCCCGAGGAGCGCGCGGAGGTCTACCACCTCGGGCCGCTGCGCGTGGCCGATGACTTCCCGCTTCTGTGGCAGAAGTTCGTCGAGGACGACCTGTGGGAAAGGGTTGGTCGGGGACGGCTCCATTCCCGGCGTGCGGGGGAGAACTACGCCGTGTCCGACGATCGGCTGTGGCCGTTTCTCATCCTCTCCCTCGGGGAGGAGCTCCTCCACCATCCCGCCCGGGCCGGAGAGACGGTGATCGTGGAGTTCGCTCGTGGCGGGCCGACCGCGTACCGGGATGCCCTCGCCCACCTCCCGGTCGAGGTCCTCCGAAGGGGGGCGATCCTTTACCTCGACGTCCCGTTCGAGGAATCGTGGCGCCGGAACCTCGCCCGCTATGACCGCGCCCGGCGCGACGGGATCCTCACCCACTCCGTGCCCCGCGAGGAACTGGAGCGCACCTACGCGCACGACGACTGGGCGTCCCTCGCTCCCCCCGGCGCAGGACACGTCGAGGTCCGCGGGGTGCGGATCCCCTACGTCACCGTTCCCAATGTCCCGGAGCCGATCACGCGCGACGACTTTGCCCACCGGTTCCGCCCCGCCCTCGACCGCCTGTGGGACCTCTCCTGGGCACGGTGAGCTACAGGTACCCCAGGCGCACCCCCACGATCATCCCCACTCCGATCACGACCATCACGAGCCCGGTCGTGAAGTGGAGTTTGCCCAGCTTGGCCGTCCGCCATCGCTCGGCTCGGGCGGTGGTCGTGAACCCCAAGTGGACAAGCAGCGTGATCCCGATCATCGGGAGGATGAAGATGAAGTTGTACAGAAGCAGCCACAGCGCCCCCTGAAGCCGGCTTGTGGTCTGGGAGAGCAGGGTGAGGATCACGATGTACGGGCCCGAAGTGCACGGGGCGAGGAACAGCGAGTCCACGAGCCCGATCACAAACGCTCCCGGGATCGACACCACCGACGCCGTGAGCTTCTTCACGAACGGTTTCCACTTCTCGGGAACCTCGATCGAGAACCACTTCCCGTACCAGAGGAGGTCCTTCATCTCCCACAGGCCGATCACGATCGCCAGGGCCGAGACGGCGTAGACGAACGGCACCCGGAACGCACGGATCCCACCCACCAGTGAGTACAGAGCGAACCCGATCGTGTAGTAGGCAACGAAGATCCCTGCCGCGAACGCGAGTCCGGCCCAGATCACCTTGACTCGTTTGCCCACGACGAGCAGCGTCCCGAGGAGGAGGAGGAGGACGGCGAAGTCGCACGGGTTCACCGAGTCGAGGGCCGCGGCGACGATCACCGCTCCCAGGGTGAGCTGTTCCCGCACCCGCAGGCGATCGAGAGGAGAGCTGGCCCCAGTTCGGACAGCTTGTGCCAGTGCGTCATTGACCGCGGCGGTTCCGTCCGCGGTGTCCAACGCAACGGGAGCGCGGCGGGGGAGGAACACCTGCCCACCTACCACAGCCACGTCCCCGGCGAAGAAACCGGGGGCGTTGCCGTCGGCCCCGTACATCCGCTTCAGCTTGTCGAACGTGGACGCTGCGTCTGCGGTTGCCAGGTCGAGCTGCCGGACCCCGAGGCCGGGGTACTGCTCGACCCACCGCTCGACGAGAGCCTCCAGGATCCGGCAGTCTGGGCATCCATCGGCGCGTGTGAACAGCACGCCCTCCGTGACGGTCGGGGGCAGCTTCGTGAGCGGCGAAGGTGCACCCATGGCCTGCGCTGTGCGGATCGCTTCTTCCAAGGTCAGTTCCTGGGCAAGCCCGGACAGGGTTACGGGCTGGGGGCCCACACCGTAGAACGTAGTGCCCACCATGACTACGTCGCCTACGAAGACCATTGGTACCGGGCCCAATTCAGCACCGTAGGCCGTGAGGAGCCTCTGCAGGAGGCTCCACCCCTCCGGGGTGTGGATGCCGTACCGCTGGAGTTTGAATGGGAGGCCACCTTGGACCAACGTTCCCAAGAACGTCTCCACCTGCTTGCAGTGCGAGCAACCTTCTTCGTAGAAGAACAGGACCTCGACCTCCTGGGCCCCCGCGGCCCACACCGCAACCATGAGCCCTGCCAAGAGCCCGAGCACCACGCGCCTAGCCCTCATGTCCTTCTCCTCCTTCGGCGAACCGACCTACAATCTATTCCCACAGAGCGTTGCGAACCTGGCGGAACGCTCGCCGCATCTCGTCCTTCCCGCCCTCCGCTGAAGCCGGGTCGGGGAAGGGAACGTGCTCCTGGGGCCCGCCTGGAAAGAACGGGCAGCTCCCCGGCGCATCGTCGCCACACAGCAGGATCGCCTCGTCGAAGGCCCGACCCAGAAACCCGCGTACGTCGTTGGATCTCTGTCCCGAAGGTGTCCACGCCCCGCTCGGCGAGGACCTCGGCCGCGAGCGGGTGAACCGCGGTGGGCGCGCTCCCTGCGCTGGCAACCTCGAACCGGTCCCCGGCGAGGTGGCGAAGGATCCCCTCCGCCATCTGGGACCAGGCGGAGTTGTGCACGCACAGGAAGAGCACCCGCTCTCTGCGCATCACTTCGCGAGGAACAGAAGGATCGCCACACCGACGGCGAGGATGAGGACGATCTCGAGCGGGCTCAGGACCCGACGGAGGCGGGTCGGGAGACGCCCCAGCGGCGACGGGCACCCTTCGGCCCGGCAGCGGAGGACCTCCTCTTCGATCTGGAGCTCCACGGCCAGGCCTACGCCGACGACGGCGAGGTTCCCCACGAACACCGTGGGGACGCTTTCCTTCGCCAACCCGTACTCCCGCGCGAGCGTGACCATCCGCCGCCAGTTGTCGGGATTGAGCGTGACCTCGTGGGCCACGACCCGTAGCTCAGGATACGCCTCCTGGAGCTCGGCGAGGTACGCCTTCATCACCTGGCAATCCGGGCACGTTGCGGACCAGAAGTAGTGCAGCTCGACTTCGACCGCCGCTACGCCGAAGGACAGCATGCCGAGGAGAAGAACGGCCAGGCCACGCCAGCGCATCACGCCACCTCCGGGGCCACCCGGTCCTCCGCGGCGAACCAGCCGCAGGTGCGCAAGCACACCCGAACCAGCATCAGCATCACCGGAACCTCGATCAAGACCCCGACCACCGTCGCCAGCGCCGCCCCCGACGAGAGGCCGTAGAGCATCGTCGCCGTGGCGATCGCGACCTCGAAGTGGTTCGACGCCCCGATCATCGCCGACGGGGCCGCGTCTTCGTACCGGAACCACAGAAGGCGCGCCAGCCCGTACGTGAGCCCGAAGATGAGCCAGGTCTGGAGGAAGAGCGGGATCGCGATCCACAGGATGGTGAGCGGGTTTTGGACGATGGTCTCCCCCTTGAACGTGAACAGGAGGACCAAGGTCAGGAGGAGGGCGGTCACCGACACGGGCGTGAGCCAGGGAACGAATCTCCCCCGGAACCAGGCCTCGCCCATCTGCCCCACGACTGACTTTCGGGTCCGGTACCCCGCCACAAGCGGAAGGGCCACGTAGACCGCGATGGAGAGAAGGAGCGTTCCCGAAATGTAGGATCGGAGCAGCTCAACCTGGGTTCCGTCCTTTAGAACCTCCGAGCCAGGCAGGAGACCGAGGAACAGGGTCGCAATCCCGAACATCGTGAACGGCTTGATCCCCCTGGTGACGATGAGCGTCAGGAGAACAGGTTTCGCGTTCTTCCCTGCGCGGAGGACCTCCCCGAAGTCGATCTTGACCATGATCGGGTACATCATGAAGAACAGGGCGATCGCGATGGGGATGGACACAACCGGGGCCCCACCGACGTAGATCGCCAGCGAGTCAAGGTACCGGGCGGCCTCAGGGGCGACCCGGCCGAGGAGGATCCCCGCCCCAATGCAGAGGAAGACCCACAGGGTCAGGTACCGCTCAAATGCGCCCAGGCCTGGTCCGCGCCGGGCCCGGGCCGCCCTCAGACCCACGCCCTACCCCCTACCGAGAGGGGAACAGAAGTTCATCCCCGAACTGAGCTCGCCAAGCCGCGATCCCACCGAACAAGCACCGCGCCTGGGCGAACCCCACGCTCTGCAGGTACTGCGCGACCGAGCAGGCCACGGAGCCGTCCTCATCGACGATCCAAATCGCGAGCGAGGTTCCCGTCCGCGGACGGGGCAAAGTTGCTGCCCAGGCCGCCACATCTTCGGCGGTGGGGAGGGATAGGTTGTGCGCCCCTGGGAACCGCCCTTGGGCATAAGCTTCCGCGGAGCGGAGATCCACCACGTACTGGAACCCTTGGGCGAGCCGGGTCGGAGTCACCACGGAGAAGGTCCCGTAGTACGGGGTCCCCGTAGCGACCGTCCGCTCTACGTCTGGCGCCCACACGAAAAACAGGTCCCCCAGCGCCAGCCACCACCCGGCGAGCCCACCGGAGATCGCGCGGGGGAGGAGGAACCCGTTCTGTTGAAGGAGCTGTGCCGCCTGGACGGCCTCGATCCCCGTCGCGTCGTAGAGGTAGATCACCTTCGTCCGGGGGAGCTCCCCCAACCGCGCCTGAAGCTCGGCGAACGGGATGTTCATCGCCCCCAGGAGGTGCCCGCGGGCGTACTCCTCGGGAGCGCGCAGGTCGACGAGGACGTAGAACCCCTGGTCGAGCGTGGGGGCAGCCCCTTCGTGCGCAGCCAACTGCCGGACGTACCCCCGCACCTCGATCACCTGCTGTGGGTTGACGGGGTCGTTGGAGCTCACCGTCAGCACTTGGGACACGGGCTGCGCGTACCGGCTGTAGCCCGCTGTCCGGAACGTGACCGTCATCATCACCGTCTCGCCGGGCGCAATGGTCCGCTTGGGCAGTGAGTAGCTCGTGCACGAGCAGTTGTAGCTGACGTTGCTGATGGTGAGCGTGCTTGTCCCCGTGTTCGTGAGGGCCACCCGATACTCGACGACCGCGCCGTCCATGGCCGTGCCGAAATCGTAAAGCTCCGGGCTTGCCGTCAGCTTAGGAGAGGCCAATGCCACCGCACCCAGAGCCACCAGTCCTACCGCCATCACCGCACTTCGCTTCATCCGTTCCTCCTTTTCCGTGCACACCTAGCTGCGCCCGTGACCTGCCAAGAGATTCTTGATCTCGGTCGCGGGGACGACCCGTCCCGCCGCGACGAGCTTCCCGTCGATCGCCAGCGCGGGGGTCATCATCACCCCCCGCACCGCCATCTGGGCCAGATCATCCACCTTCACGACCTCCGCTTCCACGCCCAGCTCGGCCACCGCCTGCTCGGCGTTGCGGACGACGGCCCGACACTTCGGGCACCCTGTGCCGAACACCTCAATCCGGCGCATCTACACCTCCTTGCCTCGCCGGGTTTCGCCGCGGCGGCACCGCGCCCGACTCACCCCCCCCTCACCGTCCCGTAGAGCTTGCCGGCGAGGGTGGACAGGACCACCACGAGCAGGATGAACACGCCGGTCTTCTTCGTCCCGAGCACGCGGCGGATGACGAGCATCGAGGGCAGCGACAGGGCCGGCCCGGCGAGGAGCAGGGCGAGCGCGGGTCCCTGGCCCATCCCGGAGCCGAGGAGCCCGTGGAGGATCGGGACCTCGGTCAGCGTGGCGAAGTACATGCACGCCCCCGCCACCGAGGCCACCGCGCACGACAGCCACGAGTTCCCGCCCACCGCGGCCTCGACCCACCGCGCCGGGATGAGCGCGTCCTCGCCCGGCCGCCCGAGGAGGAACCCCGCCACGAGAACACCCCCGAACAGGTAGGGGAGGATGAGGAGCGCGCAGTCCCACGTGGAGCGCGCCCACGCCCCTCCCTCCTCCCGACCGACCCAGAACGGTAGCAGAACCAGGAGCACGACGAGCAGTGCCCCGGCCACCGCGTATCGGTACCGCCAGAAGGTGGTGTAGACGGATGGTCTGTACTCCACGCCTGCGATCTCTGCCTTGGGCAACGCGACGATCTCCGTCCCGCCTTCCGGCACCACAAGAAGGGAGGACGCATCCTCCCCGGCGCGCGTCCCCGAGACGGCCGTCCCGTCGCGGACCGTCACCGTGACCCCCGCGGGTCGGCCCCAGTTCGCGACCACGAGCACCGCGATCATGAGCGCAAACAGAACGGCCGTCTTCCACAACGCGCGGGCTGGAGGGGGCGGTTCCGGCTGAGCGGCAGCTGCGTCTGCCTTTGCCTGCTCCTCCTTCCGAAACAGGATGTGCATCGCGAGCCCGATGGCAATCGAGAACACCACCGCGCCGATCGCGCGGGCCAGTCCCAGCGATGGCCCGAGCACCCGTGCCGTGAGGGTGATCGCGAGGACGTTGATCGCCGGGCCCGAATAGAGGAACGTCGTCGCCGGCCCGAGCCCGGCGCCTCGGGTGTAGATCCCGGCGAACAGGGGGAGCACCGTGCACGAACACACGGCGAGCACCGTCCCCGCGACCGACGCCACGCCGTAGGCGACCGCCTTCCTTGCCCCATGGCCGAGGTAGCGGATCACCGACGCCTGGGACACGAAGGCCGCGATCCCGCCAGCGATGAACAGGGCCGGGACGAGACAGGTGAGCACGTGCTCCCGGGCGTAGTCCTGGAGAAGGAGGAACGCCTCGGCGAGGGCCTTCTGCACCGGTGGCGCCGACCACGGAACGAAGTACGCCGCGAGAAACGATCCGCCCAGCAACAGGGACAGGCGCAGCTCGCGCTTCATCCGGACTCCCTTGAGCACCGCAAATTGGCCAGGCAGGACAGGAGACGGGGAGTGTCGGGCCGGGCCAGTCGCCACAGGATCCGCACCCCATCCCGGCGGGAAGCGACGAGCCCCGCCCGCGAGAGCACTGCCAGGTGACGGGAGATCACCGACGGATCGAGGCCGAGGAGGGGGACGAACTCGCATCCGCACCGCTCGCCGTCCTCGAGCAGGCGCAACAGCTCGACCCGCGCCGGGTGGGCGAGGGCCTTGCCGATCGTGCTCAGAACCGCTTCAACCGTCTCCGTCGAGCTATTTGGCATATTGCACAACCATGCACGAATGCCGGAGCGTAGTACGGACACCCCACCCTGTCAAGGTCAACGGAGGGCGGTCGGATCTCAACGGCTACGGACGGCCGGGAGATGTGGGCGGAGAGCTCCGACGCGCTCGGGCTTCGCTCGCAGCAGCCCCGAGGGCTGCGGGTCCGGACCCGCGATCGCTTCCGAGGATCAGGCGATCACGTGCAAGGCGCGGGGGCGCAGCGAGACACCGATCTCCTGGACGGGCTCCGGCAGGAGCTCCCCGTCCATGTGCACCGGCAGAGGTCGGTCGCTTCGGATCCTTACCCGCTCGGCCTTCCTCGCATGCACCCGCGCCAGGTTCAGGTAGGACCCGTCGCGGGTCTTGGGCAGAACCACGAACCGCACCAGCCGCGGGTAGTTGCCGATCAGCCCCACGTCGAGCACGCCGTCGTCGAGGCGGGCGTGGGGGGCGAGGCGGTACCCGCCGCCCGCGTAGGGGCCGTTCATCACCGAAACGGAGAGGAGCCTCCCCGCAAACGTCCACCCGTTGCCCGCGACCTCCGCCTGAAACGGCGGGAAGCGCACCACCTCGAGGACCGTTGCGTAGAGGTAGCCCACCTCACCCTTCAGGAACCGCATCCGCTTGTAGTCGGCCGCGATCTGCCCCTCCACACCCATCCCAAACGAGTTGAGGGAGAACTGGCCGTGCACGTCCGCCACGTCCACGGCCCGGTGGCGGCCTCGGGCCAGGACCGCCGCTGCGCCAGTGAGGTCCTTGGGGATCCCCAACACGCGGATGTAGTCGTTCCCCGAACCCATCGGCAGGATGCCGAGGGCGGCCTCCGTGCCCACCAAGGCCTGGCCAACCTCGTGGAGCGTCCCATCCCCACCCGCCGCCGCGACGGCCTTCGCCCCGGCGCGCACCGCATCCCGGGCGAGTTCCACCGCGTGGCCCGGGCGCTCGGTGAGGGCGATCTCCCCCTTCACTCCGGCTTTGGCCAGAACTGCCCGCAGCTCCTCCTGTCGCGCCCCGGCCCGGCCCCGATCCGCCGCTGGGTTGAGGATCACGTGTACCTGCTGTGCCATGGGCCGCATTCTATCACCCGCATCTGGCAACAACATGCGGTCACCCCGTGGCCTGTCTTCCGCCTCCGCCAACCCAGGCGAGCAGGACTGTCCGCAAGCCGCGACGTCTCCGGACCGTCCAAGAGGGGACGGCCTCACGGTCGGCAACGTCACGGCCCGCGCCCAAGGCCGCGGGGAAAGAGGTCGACCCGATAGGCGAGGAACACGCGTTCTCCCTCTCCTAGGAACGCCACGAACTCCAAGCCCCGTGCCAGGAGGGTCCCCGTGAATCCTCCTGCTTGTACCCGGTAGCGCTCGACGATCACGGCCCGTCCGCCCACGGCGAGCTCAGTGGTTCCGTCGTGGATCACCTCGATGGGCCCTCCCGCCGCAGCTCTCCCCCCCGGCCCTGCCCCACTCCCCACCGGCTGGAGGAGGAGGACCTTCCCTGGCGCCCGTGCGAGGTGAACCGCGGGTAGCAGCGCGTAGGCGGCCAGGGTCCCGACGAAGATCGCGTCACCATCGGGCATCGGGATCTCCTGCCTCTCGTCGCCCGAGGTGGCGACCGCCCGTGTCCCCTCCACGGCGACGGTGATCCGCTGGTTCCCGAACCCGAGCGGCCCCCGGGTCTCCAGCGTGTACGTGCGTGGGCGCAGGTCGCCATCCAGTTGGATCTCCTGCTCGAAGGCCACGCTGACGGCGACAACCACGACCCGAAAGAAGAACCTGCCGGAGGACGTCAGCCGGACGGCATCGCTGCCTAACCGCTCCAGGCGGTAGGTCTCCTCCGCCACTCGCCGCCCGTCGAGTTCGTAGGCCAGTCGTCCCACCTGTACGTAGCCCTTCGGGACGATGTCGCTCGGTTCCGGCACGTGCCCTTCCTCGGAGGCGGGGGCTTCGCCGGGCGTCCCATCGTGGGCGGTCGCCGACCCGGGCGGGTCGGCGAACCACTCCGCTGGGACCTCGGCGTCGTCCGGCCCGCCCCCCACGGGCGGCCGGAGGAGAGAGATCACGAGAGCCACCGCCAGGGCGCCACCGCCCAAAGCGAGGACCGCGAGCCACCACCTGCGCCGCTTCACCGCGAACACCAAACGCAGTCTACCCGACGCGCGCGCCCCGCCCCCGGCAGCTCCTGAGCCCACGGGCGAGACAGGCTAAGCTACCCCCGCATGGAACTCCGTCGTTCGTTCGGGATCGTGCTCCACCCCACGTGCTTCCCCGGCCAGTGGGGGATCGGGACCCTCGGCCGCCAGGCACAGGACTTCCTCGACTGGCTCGCCGCGGCCGGGGCCCGGTGGTGGCAGGTCCTCCCCTTGGGACCCACCGGGTACGGGGACAGCCCCTACCAATCGTTCTCCGCGTTCGCCGGGAACCCGTATCTCCTCGATCCAGAGGAGTTCCTCGCCCGGGGATGGCTCCGGGAGGAGACGATCCCGCCCTCCCCCCCAGACCGGGTCGATTTCGGGTGGCTCTACGAGACACGCTGGCCGCTTCTCCGCCGTGCCTACGCCGGGTTCGCGCGCCGCTCCTCACGCGCCGAGCGACGGGAGCTCGCTCGATTCCAGCGAACTGAACAAGATTGGATCGCCGACTACACCCTGTTCATGGCCCTCAAGGCTCACTTTCGGGGCGCCCCGTGGCCCACCTGGCCCCGTGAGCTCGCTGCACGTGCTCCGCGTGCTCTGTCTGGGGCGCGGCGCGCCCTCGCCGAGGAGGTGGGGTTCCATGCCTGGACCCAGTGGTGCTTCTTCGTGGCATGGGACCGGGTGAAAGCCTACGCGGACGAGCGCGGAGTGGGAATCATCGGCGACATGCCGATCTTCGTCGCCCACGACTCAGCCGATGTCTGGGCCCACCCCGAGTTCTTCCAGCTCGATGCGCGCGGAAACCCCACCGTCGTCGCCGGGGTCCCCCCGGACTACTTCAGCGCCACCGGCCAGAGGTGGGGGAACCCCCTCTACCGATGGGACGTGCTGGAGAGGGATGGGTTCCGGTGGTGGATCGCCCGGGTTCGCCAGGCCCTCCGCAGCTGTGATCTCGTGCGGCTCGACCACTTCCGGGGCCTCGAGGCGTACTGGGAGATTCCGGTGGGGGAGCCGACGGCGATCCAGGGGCGCTGGGTCAAGGCTCCGGGCGAGGACCTCCTGCGGACGATTCGACGCGAACTCGGCAACGTGCCGATTGTGGCGGAGGACCTTGGGGTGATCACCCCCGAGGTGGAGGCCCTCCGCGACCGGTTCGGCCTCCCCGGGATGCGGGTCCTCCAGTTCGCGTTCGCGGGGGGAGACGACAACCCCCACCTCCCCCACAACTACCCCGAACACGGGCGGATCGTGGTGTACACCGGAACCCACGACAACGACACGACGCTGGGCTGGTTTCAGGCCGCCCCCCCGGCGGAGAGGGAGCGGGCCCGCACCTACCTTGCCCACCATGGGATCGCCCTCGAGCGCGATGAGGATGCCCCATGGGCGCTCATTCACCTCGCCCTCGACAGCACGGCCCAGTTGGCGATGATCCCCCTCCAGGATGTCCTGGGGTTGGACAGCTCAGCGCGCATGAATCGCCCCGCCTCCCCATCCGGCAACTGGAGTTGGCGCTACAACCGCTCTCGGCTGACCGAAGGGGTTGCCCGCGGGTTGCGCGCGGTCGCCGCGGCCACGCGCCGGCTTGCCCCGTCCGATTGGGTTCGGTAGCCTAGCATCCACACGGGTCACGCAGGGGAGAGAAGGGATAACATGCCCGAGAAGAACGAACTGATGGAGAAGGTCGTCTCGTTGTGCAAGCGACGGGGGTTCATCTTCCCCTCGAGCGAGATCTACGGCGGGATCGGCGGATTCTGGGACTACGGCCCGCTCGGGGCCGAGCTCAAGCGCAACGTGCGCGAGGCGTGGTGGCAGGACATGGTCCAGGGCCACGACGACACGACCCCGCCCCCCGGCATGCCGTCCCCCTATGCCATGGTTGGGATCGAGACGAGCATCGTCATGCACCCCCAGGTGTGGAAGGCGAGCGGTCACTACGACCTCTTCCAGGACCTGCTCATCGATTGCCGGCGCTGCAAGGCCCGATTCCGCGCCGACCAGCTCGCCGCGAGCCAGTGCCCGGAGAAGCCCTCGAAGCGGCCCGGGGAACACACGACCTGTGACCTCACCCCGCCCCGCGAGTTCAACCTCATGTTCAAGACCTACGTCGGAGCCCTCGTCGATCCGGAGAGCGAGGCCTACCTCCGTCCGGAGACGGCACAGGGGATGTTCGTCAACTTCCGAAACGTCCTCGCCACGGCCCGGGTCAAGCTCCCGTTCGGGATCGCTCAGATCGGTAAATCGTTCCGCAACGAGATCGCCCCCCGCTACTTCACCTACCGCTCGCGCGAGTTCGAGCAGATGGAGATCGAGTTCTTCTGCCACCCCGAGGAATCCCGGCTCTGGTACGAGTACTGGCGCGACCGACGCTTCCGGTGGTACGTGTCGCTAGGCCTGTCCGAGGAGCGGCTCCGCCTCCGCGAGCACAGCCCCGAAGAGTTGAGTCACTACAGCTGCGGGACGGCGGACGTGGAGTACGCGTTCCCGTTCCTCCCGGAGGGCGAGTTTGGGGAGCTCGAGGGAATCGCCCACCGCGGCGACTTCGACCTCCGCAGCCACATGGAGGGGAAGCTCGTCCGCCGCGGGGACGAGCTGGTAGTGGAGACGGGCCCCGACGGGAAGCCTCGCCACCCCGGCAGCGGCAAGGACCTCTCCTATTTCGACGAGGAGACGAAGGGACGGCTCATCCCCCACGTCATCGAACCATCGGCGGGGGTGGACCGGTCCCTCCTCGCCTTTATCTGCGAGGCGTACGCCGAGGACGCGGTCCCCGACGAGAGCGGCGTTCCCCAGCCGCGGGTGGTGTTGAAGCTTCACCCTCGGCTCGCTCCGGTCAAGGCCGCGGTGTTCCCCCTCATCCGCCGGGATGGGATGCCCGAGACGGCCCTCGAGATCTACCGGGAACTCAAACGGGTCTGGAACGTGGCCTACGACGACCGAGGCTCCATTGGCCGCCGCTACCGGCGTCAAGATGAGTCGGGGACCCCGTTCTGCATTACGGTGGACGGACAGACCCAGGAGGATGGGACAGTCACCGTCCGCGACCGGGACACCACGGTCCAGGAGCGGGTGCCGATCGTGGAGCTCATGGCCTACCTCCGGGAGCGACTCGCGATGTAGGGCTGGCCACGCGCTGCCCCCCGAACCCTCCCCTCCGCCCTCGTTGTTGCCCCGAAGGGAAATCCCACTATACTCGCGCCAGTCGCCCCCCAGGTAGGAGGCGATGAAGGAGGCAGGCCCACGTGCTGATGAAGGAGAAGAAGGCGGACAAACCGAAGCAGCCCAAGAAGCCCTGCGGCGGCTGTTAGCCGTCAAGAGACGGTACGCGAAACCGTCCCGCTCGAATGAGGCCCCGTGGGGGGGTCTGTTGGCAGCAGCAGGAACGTCGGGCGGGAGGGGGGCCGCGATTTGACGCCTCGCGGGCAATGTCGCTATGCTTTGACGAGCGAACCTGGGAGGCGGGAGGCAACGGATAACCAAAGCAGACAAAGGAGGAGAATCCCTTTCGGGCCGGCACCAGGGACGGGCCCCCACGGCTCCGCGGCACAGCAGCGGCAGTTGTGGGTGGGCACGGGTTCTGCGCCATGCCCACGAGGGGAAGGAGGACTATGAACACAAAGCGCATCTGGCAGTGGACAGCGTTCATGGGGATCGTTGTCGGGCTGGGCTTGTTGGCGGGGTGTTCGAGCGGCAGCTTCAACCTCCCCACGACCCTGACGGCGATGTCGATCCCGCAAGGCAAGTCGGGGACCCAAAAGATCGCGATCACTCGCACGGGCGACTTCAAGGGCGAGATCGAGTTCTCGATCACCGGTGCCCCGACGGGGATGACAGCCAAGTTCGACCCCGTGAAGACCACCACCACGGGCACGGAGACGACCCTCACCCTCACCGTGGGGGAGGCGGTGGCCGTTCAGAAGTACACGCTCAAGGTCGTGGCCACGAGCGGCACGACAAAGAAAGAGGCCACGCTGGAGGTCACTGTTCAAGTGAAGCCCGACTTCTCGCTCGCCACGACCCCGTCCGCGCTCACCGTGAAACAGGGGACGAGCGGCACCGTTACGGTCAACATCACCCGCAGCGCTACCTTCACCGGGGCCGTGGCGTTGACGCTTGAGGGGGCCCCGGCGGGGGTGACGGGGGCGTTCAACCCCGCCTCGGCCACCGGGGCGACGAGCACCCTCACCCTCAACGTCGCCCCCACCGCTGCGGAGGGGACGTATACCCTCACCGTCCGCGGGAGGGGCGATGGGCTGGACAAGACGGCGCAGGTGAGGCTCACCGTGGAGGCGAGTCCCGGGTTCAGCCTAAGCGCCACCCCGAATGCGGTCGAGGTCAAGCAGGGGGAGTCAGCGACCATCACCCTCGCCATCAACCGGGTGGGTGGGTTTGCTGATCCCGTTCAGTTTGAAGTGGAGGGGGCCCCCACCGGGGTGACGGCGACGTTCGACCCCAACCCAGCTCCAGCGGACACGACCACCCTCAAGATCGCGTCTGCTACGGCCGCCGCCGCAGGGACCTATCCGCTCCGCGTGCGCGGCACGGCGGGGACGATCTCCCAGGCGATCACCGTCAACCTGACGATCGCCCCATAGACACTGGATGCGAACTGATACGGGGGCGACGGGATCCTCCGTCGCCCCCTTTCCTTGGGGCCTAGTGTCTTGTCAGCTTACTGAGTGAGCGGAGGATCTGGTCGGCGGTCTTCGTCCACCGGAACGGGCGGCCCTCGTGGTTGAAGCGGTCGATGTAGGCGAGGATCTTCTCCACCAGGTCGTCCTTCGACGGGAACACCCCCCGCCGGATGACGTTCGCCTCCACCAGGCTGAACAGAACCTCGATCAGGTTCAGCCACGACGAGTACGTCGGCAGGAAGTGGAACACCACCCGCTGATGCTTGGCGTGCCAGGCTTGGACCTCCTTCGAGCGGTGGGTGATCACGTTGTCGAGGATCACGTGGATCTCCCCGCTGGGGTACGCCTGGAGGAGGTGGTTCATGAACGCCAGGAACTCTCGGGATCGGTGACGGTCCTCGATCCGCGGGATGACCCGTCCAGCATGTACCTCCAGCGCTGCAAAGAGCTGCACCGTGCCGTTGCGTTTGTAGTCGTGGGTCCGACGCTCGATCTGGCCAGGGCGCATCGGGAGCAGCGGCTGCCTGCGGTCGAGGGCCTGGACCTGGGTCTTCTCGTCCACGCACACGACCACCGCGTTCTGCGGCGGGTCAAGGTACAGCCCAACCACATCCACCACCTTGGCCACGAAGTCAGGGTCGGGGGAGTGGGAGAAGGTACCGATCCGGTGGGGCTTCAGCTTGTGCTCGCGAAGGATCTTGTGCACGGTGTCCCGACCGCCCCCGGTGGCCTTGGCTAAGCTGCGGACGCTCCACTGCGTGGAGTCCGGTGGGCGCCCGTTGCAGGCAGCCTCCACCACCCGGAGACGATCCGCCTCCGCGTACACCCGCGGCCGCCCCGGGCGGGGCTGATCGGTCAGCCCGTCAAGTCGATGGCGAACGAACCGCTCCCTCCACCGGGCGACCATCGACCGGGACAGATCCACTTCCTGGGAGATCTGCGTGTTCGTGGCCCCTCCCGCGGCGAGAAGGATCAGCCGTGCCCGCTGCACCTGACGGAAAGGAGCGGTCCGGGAGTTCGCAAGCGCCTCAAGCGCCTTGCGCTCCTCCGGGGTCAACTCCACTACGAGCGCTCTGTTGGACATGCCTCACTGTACTAAGCTTGCCCGTACCTGGCTACTCACTACCCTGACAGGACACTAGCGCACGAGCCCGCTTTGCGCACGCAGCTAGGCCAGTTGGCACATCCATCCATCTCAATGAAGATGCGATCCCGCTTGCCCCAGTGGTGTCCCCGGCCGCTTCTGGCCATAGTCGCTCCCATTGGGTGGGAGCGAGTCGAGGACTCCACACACTTCTGGAAAGGGTGGGTGGCAAGCGGTGCACTGTCCCCCAGACAGGGGGGAAGCCCCAGGTGCGACGGGACACATGGCGCTCATGAACCCGCCCCGCAAGCTTGACAACCAGGGGGCGAGGCGTACAATACGGATGCGACTGATAGGGTTCGTCTTCGAGAACCCGGGGCCGTAGCCGTCAGTCGCCTTTGCTTTGTCTCTGTGCGTCGTGCCCGGTATCATCCACCATAGCGTGTACATCCTGTACATTGACGAGTCCGGGAACGAGAGAGACCCCAGCGATCGTTTCTTCGTTCTCGGCGGAGCTGCTGTCTTCGAAAGGCAGACCTACTACCTTACCCAGGCCCTCGATAAGCTACAGCAACAGCTGATCCCGGGTTCTCCTCCTATGCGGTTCCATGCTGCAGACATGCGCAGTGGTAGCAAAGAGTGGCGTCAGGTTCCAGGCAGTACGCGAGAAGCTCTCCTTTGCGGTATCGGTCAGGTTCTCCTACGTATTGCCACACAGAGGCATCCGGGACTTGTCACGCTCGGAGCCGCCATTGAGAAGTCGGACAGCCTTCATGGCGAGAGCGCTGTCCAAAGGGCCACAGAGGAGATTTGCAGGCGGTTTGACATCTTCCTGATGAGAAGGCGCAACGAAGCTCACGATACGCAGAGAGGGTTGATCGTCTTCTCGAAGGGCAGATTCGATGCCCGTGTCATGCTGTGGGTTCGCGCGTTCCGCGAGCTGGGCACAACCTGGGGAGTCCTGAGAAACCTTGCCGACATCCCGTACATAGCAGAAATGGCAGAGTCCCGACTGCTTCAAGCAGCCGATTTCGTGTCACATGCTGTCTTCCGTCTGTACGAAAGGCGCGATCCAACGTTGATCAGGTATCTCCTGCCCGCTTTCTGCGAAAAAGACGGGACCTTGCATGGGTTAGTCCACGTTAGGTCGCACGGGGGGAGATGCGAGTGCCCTGCACATGCCAGTCGAAGAAGCCCAGGTAGCTACGGTAGTTGGGTGTGACAGCGTCCCGATAACTGGTCACCCCTATGCGGGTGTGCTTCGCCGAGGTGCCGTCTCTTCGGTTCAGTTGTCCGGCGTAGTGCACGGGGTCCGTGGCTAGGCCGTGCGGATGGAGTTCGAAGGCACGGTGTACAGCATCACCAGCCGGGGTAGCCTGCCCCAAGGGTCAGATGCTGTATTGCCTGTCAAGTCGCCTTCTCGGAGGGAGTCCTGAACGGCTCGCCGCTTTGGTAGATGACGTGGGCAAGAAGTGGGAGCTTGCGGGCCGCGGCGATGCGCGCCACCTAATCGGCTCTCACCCCAGCGGCAGCCGATCATGACGTCGACGGCGAGGGGGACACAGAGGTCGGCGACCCGTTCCATGCCCCCCTTGATCCCTCCCGCAGCGCGATCCGCGCGCGCTCGCCGGCCTCGAACACGAGCTCGTCGTGGATCGGGAAGATCGTCTCCACGGGGAACCTGCCGTTCGCCACTCATCCCTAGCCCGGGGGCCGCCCGGAGGTCAGACCTTCATTCTTAGGGTCCGAGACCGGCACAGCGGAGCACAGGTCCGCTCCGCTGGGCGCATGGAGCGGCGGGAGTCTACCCTCGGCTGCTTACGTAGAAGGGGGGCGATCCAAGGGAGGATGGAGAACGGCAGGGATGCGGTTCATGCCAAGCCGTCGCAGACAAGCTGCGACGCTACCTTCATCCGAAGCAAGACTGCACGCCGTCCGCGTTCCGCAGGGGCTCCTGTGGCCGATCATGCCTCAGGGGTCAAGTCTTTAATTTTGGTGTCTCGGGTGCCCAAGAGACACTAAGAATAAAGACTTGACCCCCGATGCCCCCGATGCTGCAGCAACCGGGCGAGACCGCCCAGGGCGGTCTCCTTGTACTTCGGGCTCATGTCGCGCCCGATCTCGGCCAGGGCGGCGACCGCGGTGTCGAACGAGATCCGGTCCTCGCCTCGGCACAGGACGGCCAGGCTCGCCGCGTGGAGCGCCGCCACCGCGGCCGCAGCGTTGCGCTCGATGCATGGGATCTGCACCAGCCCGTACACGGGGTCGCAGGTCAGGCCGAGGTAGTGCTCGAGCGCCGTCTCCGCCGCGCGGTCCACCTGCGCTTCGACGTCCCCGCCCAGGAGGTAGCACGCCGCCGCAGCGGCCATCGCGCTCGCCGTCCCCACCTCGCCCTGGCAGCCCACCTCCGCCCCGGCGATCGAGGCGTTCGTCGCCACGGCGAGGCCGATCAGACCGGCCACGAGAAGCGCATTGTGGATCCGTTCGTCGGGGAGGGCAAGCGCTTCCTGGAGGACGCGCAGGACGGCGGGGACCACGCCGGCCGCGCCGGTGGTGGGGGCGGTGACGACCCGCCCGCCGGCCGCGTTCTCCTCTGCGACGGCGATCGCGTACGCGGAGACGAGGTCCATCTCCCGCGCAAGCGGTATCCCTTCTCGCTCCTGAAGCGCCTCGTACAGCCCGGGGGCGCGGCGGGCGAGCCGAAGCGGGCCGGGGAGGACGCCGCGGGTGGAAAGCCCGCGGGAGATGGAGTCCCGCATCGCCCCCCACAGGGTCGCCAGCCGCGCCTCAATCTCGCCGGCGGACAGCCCCCGTTGCCGCTCGTTCTCCCGCACGAAGCCCCCAAGGTCCGCCCCCCGCTTTTGGCAGTCGGTCAACACTTCGGCCATCGTGAACCGGCCCTTGAGGGACGGGTGGGCCCCGAACGATCCCCCGACCACCATCCCTCCGCCCACGGAGCAGTACTCCTCCGAGACCAGGACCCGCCCCTCGTCATCGAGGAGTTCGAACCGGAGGGTGTTTGGGTGCGGGAGGGCTTCCACCGAGGGGTCGAACGCGATGTCCTGCTCGGGGGAGAACGCGAACCACCGTCCGCCAACAGAAACGCCGCCCGCCGCCTGGACCTCTGCCGCCACCTCGGGGAGCGACACCGGTCGATCCCGGTCGGGATCGTGACCGGAGAGCCCGGCGGCTACCGCGGCGCCGGTGAGGTGCCCGCGGCCGGTGAGGGCGAGGCTTCCGAGCAGGATCACCCGCAGCCGGCCTCGCGCTGGCCCACGGGACGCGACGAGATCGCGGAAGTCGCGGGCGGCGAAGAATGGGCCCATCGTGTGGGAAGAGCTGGGACCAAACCCCACCTTGAGGAGCGCGAACACGCTCGGGACGTTCATCGTCTTATTCCTCGACGCCCGCAGGGGGCAGCGGCTCAGGGACGTCCGCAGGCGATGACCAGGGGAGGCGCTTCCGGCCGGAGACGAGGTACCCGGTGAACGCGGTCATCCGCTCGCTCGGGCGGACCCCTTCCTTCTGCCGGACGAGGATCGGCCGCTCCATGAGCTCCACCACCTCGATCAGGACGAACCCCGTCTCGTGGAGCGTCCGCACGGACTCCTTGAGCTGCTCGGCGGTGGGGACGATGAGCCCAAGCGGTCTCCCCGGGGCGAGGGCGGCCCACGCTGCGGGGATCGCCTCCCACGGGCTGGGAAGATCGAGGAACACCGCATCCACGTCCTCCACCGGGAACGGCTCCCCGGCGGTGAGGACCCCCATCTCCACCTGGTTGGCGGCCCCGGCCCGGGCGATGTTGGCGCGGGCGTTCTCCAGGAACTCCTCCCGTCGGTCGAACGTGTACACCAGCCCCCCTGGCCCGACGAGCTGCGCGAGCAGGATCGTGAACGCGCCGGATCCGGTGCCCATCTCAAGTACGCGCGCCCCCGGCCGGAGGTCGAGCGCGAGGGCGATCCACCCCGCGTCCTTGGGGTACACGATCTGGGTCCGGCGCTTGACCTTGAACATCCGGTCCCCGACCAAGGGCCGGAGAGCGAGGAACGGCCTGCCGGTATGGGTGAGGACGGTGGAACCCTCGATGAGGCCCACCAGCTCGTCGTGAGCGATCGTCCCCCGATGGGTGTGGAACTCCTTCCCCGGCTCGAGCCGCACGAGGAACGTCCGCTCCTTGCCCGCCTCCACGAGGAGGACATCCTCCCCGTACTCAAGCGGCCGCGCCATCCCCCCTCCTCGGTCTCGCTGCGTGGTGGATCATGGAGGGAGGCTACCCGGGTGGGACGCAGGGGTCCACCACGGCCGCGGGGATCAGGCCTGCCGGGCCAAGGTCCGCGTCCTCCGGCGGCGGGCCGCCACGGGGTGGACCAGATCGCTGAATCCGTAACGCACGGCGCTTGCGGCCACCAACCACGGGGTCCACATCCGGGCCCGTGTGCGGCCCCCCATGGCGCGGGCCGTCGCCAGCTCCTCGTACACGCGCCGGTTCTCCTCCACCACGGCCTGCCAGTCGAGCGCACGGACCCGCTCGCGGGCGGCACGGCACAGGGCTTCGTACTGGGTGGGGGGCAAGGTGCAGATCCTCTGCACCTGTTGGGCGAACTCGCCGGGGCTGGTCCCTGGCGGGAGCCTCGCTCCCACCGCATCGTCCACGAATTCATCGATCGTCGCGTTGGCGAGGCCGACCACCGGCGTCGCGGAGGCGAGGGCTTCGATCACAGCCAGGCTCTGGACCTCGAGCCGCGATGCCGACACGAAGACGTGGGCCCGGGCGAGGAGGGAGGGAATCTTCTCGTAGGGGACCGGCCCCACCAGGTCCACACGATCCAGGCCCTGCTGGCGCTGATAGTCGCGCAGCTCGGCGAGGTACCCCGGTTCGAGGGCCTCGCCGACGAGGGTCAGCCGGGCCGGCACCGCGAGGTGCTCCATCATCTCCAGGAGGTAGCGCTGGTTCTTGCGCCGCGCGAATGAACCCACGAACAGAAGGTGCTTCTCGGGCTGAGCGACGTCCACGGGGGGGAGGGCATGATAAGCGGCCAGGTCGCGGCCGTTCGGCACCTGGTACACGGGCCCGCTGTACCCCGTGCGCCGCAGGTCGTCGGCCATCGCTTGGTTGAGGGCGATCACCCCGTCGCACCGTTGCAAGAACAGGGCAACGAACGCGTTGAACAGCCAGCTGTTGGCGATCCGCTTCGTGAAGGGGGGCTTCTCGAGGGAGCTGAACGCCTGCGCCTGGGAAGGCAGGCAATGGAGGGTCATCACGAACGGGCACCCAGTGCTGCGGGCCCAGTCCTGGAGCCACAGCGCAAGCGGCCCGAAGTCGTGCGCATGCACGATTTGGGGGCGGAAGCTCGCCAGGAGCGACTGGAGCTTGCGCCGCTCGCGGAGGTCGGGAAGAAGCACATCCCCCTCGCCGCGCGCTGCGACCCGCACCAACGTGGGCTGGCCGGGCGTGGAAGGGCCCACGGACGTGTCCTCTCCTGGGCAGAGAAGGAGCACCTCATGCACACGGGCGCTCGCCGCGGCCAACTCGTGCGCCACCCGTCCCATCCCCCCGCCCGTGTCGGGGCTGGGGAAGGTCGTGACAAACGCGATTCTCATCTTGCTTGCCCTTCCCTGACCACGTCGCTTGGGAGGATGATACTCCCGCACCGCGCTTCGCGCATTCGGTTCCTGACGCCCGAGAGTCGGTCAGGCGCACAGGAGGGAGGGCGTTCGAAACCCAAACCGCCGCAGAGGTGTATAGTTCTCCGGGAGGTGTCCGTGATGCACAGGATCGGGTTGGCTGTGTTGCTTATCGTAGGGATGGCGGTCGGGGCTTCGCCTCAGGCGTCGAGCGCGGTCGCGATCTCGATGTCCATGGACGGGCAGGTCAAGGTGACGATCGGGACGTTCTTCTTCGCTCAAGGGCAGGTGCTCGCGCTGGAGATCGCGCGCGGGGGTCCGTGCCCGTGCTTGTGCGACGCGCTTCTCGTGACGGGGTTCCAGGTCCTCGATGCTGAAGGGACCGTCGTTTACGTCGATGAAACGGTGTCGTATCCAGCCTCGGTCGAGGAGTGGATCGGCCGTTGGGACCTCGTGAGCGGCGATGGGGAGGATGTCCCCGCGGGGAAGTACACCGCCCTCGTTGTGACCTCCGTCGGTGAGTTCCGGGCCGAGCTTCAGGTAGTGGCGGCAGGGGCGGCCGGGGGGCTTCACGCCTCGGCCCAAGCGACCGTGTGCGGGATCGGCCTTGGGGTCTATCGGCTGGTGGATGAGACGGACGAGGCGGCGACGGTCACCCTGCGCGTGGGGGAGCACCTGATGATCGCCCTTCCCGGGAACCCCACCACCGGCTACGGGTGGGAGGTCGAGGGTGAGCCAGCGTTCCTGACGTGCATCGAGGGCGTGGCCTACCGCTCGGAGTCGGACCTCATCGGGGCCGGCGGGACGTTCTACTTCCGCTACGAGGCGACCGCGACCGGGGAGGGGGAGCTTTCCTTCGCCTACCGCCGCCCGTGGGAGGTCCTGCCCCCCGAGCAGACGTTTTCCCTCACCGTGATCGTCCGGTAGCGCACAACCGTCGCCCGCTCGCGCGGTTGCCGAGGGGCGGGCTGTGCGTGATACTGGGTCATGGCGAACATCGTTCGGTTGGCGGTTCTCGGGCTCATCGTCCTCGCTCCTCCTTCTGCTTGGGCCGGGGCGCTGGAAGATGTCTTGAGGTTAGTCCCCGCTCAGTTTGGAGCACCGGTCATCAGCTTCACGAACTGGGCCCGGATCCGCGCCGACGAGGGGCTGGAGGACCTCATGAGCCAGAGCCCGATCGAGGAACGGCGGGCGCTCCTTCTGTCTACCGCCTCCCGCCAGGCGGCTCCGTCGGCGTTCTGTTCGAGGCATCTCGAACTGCACGGCGAAGTCTGGGGATGGGACACCGCGGATCACGTGTGGGAGGCCAACCTGGTCCTCGATGGCCTTCCCCCGCTGTGGGTGGTCCACCTCGCGGAGTGGGTCGACCTCGATGCCCTGGCGGCGCGGTTCCGCGACCGGGGGTTCAGCGAGGAAGTTCTGTTCGGAGCGGCCGTGTTCCGCCACCCCCTCGACCTCACCGCCGGCTGGCTCCGGGCGCCCGAGCTTGCGATCCTCAACACGGCGCTCCCGTTCGAGGAGCGCCTTCTCGTGATGTGTTCGGCCCTAGGCGGAGTCGAGGCGGTCCTCGCCGCCCGGGCAGGCATGGTGAGCACGTGGGCCGACGTCCCGTGGGCCGTCTCGCTGGCCCAGCTCCTCGAGCGCGCGTCGGGCGTGGTGGTCCTCCCCGGCCCGAGCACCTGCCTGGGCTTCTCGGGGAGCGCCGCTTGGAGCACCCTTCTCTCATCCCCGTCGAGCACGGCGGCCCGCCGCCTGAAGGCGCTTTTGGAGGAAGGCCCTCCGCTTCAGCCCTACGTCGGGCTCGCTGCCGGGTACGAGGTCGAGGACGGAGCGCCCGTGGGGTTGTTCATCCTCCACTACCTCACGGAGGGGACGGCCCGCGCCGACCTCCCCGCGCGGGGGGCACTGGCGGAAGAGGGCGTGTCCCTGGTCACGCGCACCCCGTACCGGGAGAGCGCGTTCACCGTGCGCGAGGCGAGCGTGGAGGGGACGAGCGTCGTCCTGTGCGTGGATCCGACGAACGGCCCGCCGTCGCGCATTCTCCACATGGTCTACGCGCACGACCTCGTGTTCGCCCTCTGCCCGTAGGCGTGCGGACCGTGGCCGAGGACCCATGACGACCGCCCCTCTCTCGGACCGTGAGATCGCCGATCTGTGTGCCGGGCCCCACCCGCTCATCTCCCCGTTCGTCCCCCGGCAGGAGGGGAAGCCGTCCTACGGCCTGGGGTCGTTCGGGTACGACATCCGGCTCGGAGCGCGGTTCCTCGTCCCCGATCGGGGGTCGGGGGTCACCCTCGACCCGCAGGGAACCCCGGCCGGGGCGTTCCGCGAGGTCGCCTGCGCGGGGGTGTTCAAGCTCGCCCCCGGGACGTTCGCCCTCGGGGAGAGCGTGGAGCGGTTCGCCCTTCCGTCCGACGTCCTGGGCCTGTGCTTCGGGAAGTCGAGCTACGCCCGGTGCGGGCTCGTCGTGAACGTGACCCCGCTCGAGCCGGGGTGGCGCGGAGTGCTCACCATGGCCCTCATCAACACCTCCCCGCTCCCGATCCGGCTCCACACCGGGCAGGGGATCGCCCAGGTCGTGTTCTTCCGCGGGGAGCGTCCCAGCCGGACGTACGGCGACAAGGAGGCCGGCGGGGCCTACCAGGACCAGACCGGCCTCGCTCTCCCCCGGTAGCCTGGGGGCCTCGAGGGGGCCGTGCCGGGTCTCCCCCCGACACGGCCCGTTGGCTCGCTACAGCGCCGTCCGCCGCAGATCCACGCCGGGGCGGAGGACCTTCTCCATCGTCATGCTCACCCGCTCGGGCCACATCCCAGCCCGAGCATAGACGCGATCGGCGCCGGTGAGGCTGGTGGCATCCACGCCCAAACCCACCCCGGTGCGGCCCCGCGCGCGGAGCTCGCGGAACGAGTGATAGAGGAGGGCCAATGCGATCCCTCTCCGCCGCCACGGTCTCCGCACCCCGAGGGTGTTCACCCAACCCTGGTCGGGGTCCTCGGCATCGGTCCGCCGGCAGAGGGAGACCCCGACGATCTCGTCTCTGTCCACGGCGAGAAACCACAGTGTGGGGTCGAACTCCGCATCGTCGCTGATCCACTGGCGCCACAGGGGCAGGCGCTGCTCGACCGGGCCCGGCACATGGCCCCAGTGGTCCTGGAACGCGTCGTCCACGGCCCGCACCACAGCTTCCAGATCCCGCTCGGGATCGAACGTGCGCACGGTGATCCCCTCCGGCCACGCCGGCTCGGGGATCGCCCCGTTGAAGGCGGTCTTCATCCGGAAGAAGCGCCGCGCCACCGTGTACCCGTGGGCGAGGAGGAGGGCGTGAGCCGCTTGGTCCTGCTCCCATACCCCTTGCCCGAGCGTGACCTGGGCTTCCGGGGGGGCAAGGGCCAGCGATCGCTGGGCTCGCTCCTCTGCCCAGTTCACGAGCGCGCTCCCGACCCCGCGGCCCCTGTGGGTGGGATGGACCCGCCCCCAGAACATCGGGCGCACGTAGGGCGCGGTCGGGTTCCAACACTCAACGTATCCGACGAGACGATCTCCGTGGAACACAAGCTGAGTGTCGGCCTCCAGGTCGAACCCGGGCGTGCCCCACTCGGTGCGGACTTCGTTCACGGTGGACTGGTTCCGTCTAAACATGTGCTGCGAGCAGGCGTTGAACAGCTCGACGGCGGCCTCCACATCATCCCACCGGGCGGGACGTGACGTGTACCCAAGCTTCTTCACAGGCTGCATGATCTCCTCCTTGCGGGACAGGCCGTGCCCAGCTGGAGCTCAAGCCCCCAGCCCTGGGGCGGATCGGCCAGCAAGGGACGCTCGCTCGGGGAACGGAGGTGCGAGAGAAGCTAGACGGGGTTAGGCACTCCGGTCCGGCATGCCTGGCGCGGCCTCACCGCGCGCGCTCACGTTGGCCTTGTCCACTGTAGGCCTCCCTTTGGCATGCCGGATGACCGGCGGTCCATGGTTCCACCCGCCTTCCCCCGCGGGGCGGCGGACCGTCAGACGATGAAGGCCGGAGTATAACCGGGCTTGGTGGCTGGTCAAGGACGGCCCGGGCCCCGTGCTACCCCGCGGGTAGGATGGTGGGCCGTGGCGGAGAACGCGTGGGGGATGTTCCGGATCTGGGGCGAGTTCGCCGATGGGTACGAGGCCTACCACGCCGGGTTCGCGGTGCGCGGGGGAGCACGGCCGGTACGGGACAAGCAAGCACACTGGGCCCGCCGCGGCGGGAGGCCGGACGAAGGGAGCGGCCCGCGTCGGGCACGGGCCGCCCCGTCGGGAAACTACGTCGTACACCTCGCTATGGCCAAACTCCCACCTCCTTGTACGATCCCAGCACGGGGCCGGGAGGATGGGTGCCTAGGCGAATGGACTCTAACACCGACGGCCAGAGGGGACAAGGCCATCTGTCCCGCCCGGCGAAGGAGGACGAGATGAGGAAGTGGTGCTGGGCATTGGTGGGAGGGATGCTCCTCCTCTCAGGTTGCGTGCGCGTAGCCCCCGATCCGTGCCGCGGGGCGGCTCCGCCCCTGGCCACGTTCCGCGTCTCGGCCGAGGGCGGGGAGCTTCCCCTTCTGGTCACCCTGGATGCCACGGACTCGGTCCCGGGCGCGGGGTGCATCGTCGAGTACCTATGGGAGTTCGGAGATGGGACGCTCGGGAGCGGGGCGGTGGTGCACCACAAGTTCGACCGGGATCCGGAAGGACCGGAGGAGCAGGAGTTCCGCGTCGTCCTCACCGTGATCCAGGAGCTGATCACCGATCAGGGCCCCTGCCGCCTCACCGGCCAGGCGGTGCGCATCCTCCGCTACGGGATCAGCCGTCCCCTGAACGTGGTGCGGTGGGAGGTCAAGCCTACCTACCATGGATCGTTGATCGAGGGGCTCGTCCGCAACGAGAGCGCGGACCTACGCCTGACTCACGGGCAGGTGGTGGCCCGGTTCTACCGCGAGCCGGGTCACGTGCTGGTGGGGCAAGCGCAACGGGAGCTGTGGGACATCCGGCCGGGGGAGGAGCGGTTGTTCATGATCGCGACGTACCTCTGGCCGTGGGAGTTCGACTGGGTCGAGCTGCGCACGGAGGCGTTCACCGCCCACTAACTAGGTGAAGCGGCGGGCCCCGGAGGGGCCCGCCTGGGCGGTGAGCCTACCGGGGGAGGGCGGCCGCCCCCTCCAGCGCTGCGATCCGTTCCAACACATCCTCGTCGCCGGGGAGCTCCTCCAGGGCCCGGCGGTAGGCGGCGAGGGCGGCCTGGCGCGCGGCCTCGATCGCCTCGTCGAGGGCGGCGATCTGCGCCTCGCGCTCCGGGCCCTCGGGGAACTCGGTCTCGACGAGCTCCTTGTCCGACTCGAGGTCGGCCATCTTCTCCTCGTACAGCGAGCCGATGATGAACGAGATGTACCGCTCCTCGACCTTCCCTTCCTCGCGGATGCGCTCGAACGCGGCGATCCCCTGATCGAGGTCGACACTCTTCACGTACATCGCCTGGAGGATCGGGTCATTGATGACCACGACCGCGTTCCGCCGCGCCTCGTTCAGCCACGCGTCGAACCTCTCCCGGGCGAGCTCCGTCTCGGCGTCGGTCCGCACGCGAGCGATTACCTCCTCAAACGCGGGCTCGGACGCCTCGCGACGGTCGGTGAGAAGGATGATGTGGAACCCGAATTGACTCTCCACGACGCCGCTCGTCTCGCCCACCGCGAGGGCGAACGCCGCCTCCTCGAACTCGGGGACCATCTTCCCCCGGCTGAACCAACCGAGATCCCCTCCCTCGGCGGAGCTTGGGCAGGTGGAGCGCTCCCGGGCGAGCTCGGCGAAGTCAGCACCGTCGGCCAGCGCGGTGAGGACCTCTTGCGCCTCCTCTGCGGTGGCGACGAGGATGTGGGAGGCGCGGACCTCTTCCTGGATGCGGTAGTCGGCCCTGTGTTCTTCGAAGTATCGACGGAGATCGTCCTCCGACAGCTCAATCGGGCCTACGACCGCTGCCTGGACCCTCTCGTAGAGGAGCTGCTCTGCTACGCTGGCCCGGCCCTCCTCCTTGAACTCCTCCAGGGTCCCGCCATAGATCGCGAAGTAGTTGATGAGGTCCTGCTCGGTCATCGCGTACGCATCGAGCATCGCCTGGTATTGCCGTTCGAACTCGGCCTCGATCTCCTCGGGGGAAACGACGATTCCCCGCCGCCCCGCCTCCCCGTCCACGATCCCGCGCGTGACGAGGCTGCTCACGGCGATCAGGGCGAGATCGAGGTCGAACCGGCGACCCCGGGCCCCGGCGAGGAAGACTCGGATGTCGATTCCGAACTGGCCGTACAGCTGTCCGTAGAAGCTGAGGACCTGTTCCTTCATGGCGTCGAACGCGTCCCGGGAGAGGGGGTGGCCATTCACGGTGATGAACGCCGAGCTCTCGACCGGGGCGGTGGTCGGTTCGGCCGCGGGCTGGGGAGCGGCCGCAGCGGTCACGGATAGCTCGGCGGGCTCCGAAGTCACGCTTCCGCACCCGTTGGTGACGACGACGGTGTACGTCCCCGCGTCATCGGCCGCTGCCGCGGGGAGGGTGAACGTCGGGCCCGTTGCCCCAGGGATGTCCGTGCCGTCCTTGCGCCACTGGAAAAGGAAGGGCGCTGTACTCGATGCCTCCACGGCGAGGGTCACCTCCTCGCCGACCTTTGCCTCCCGCGACGCGGGCTGAACGACAATCGTCGGCGCCTCGCCCACGG
Source organism: Candidatus Bipolaricaulota bacterium (assembly GCA_014360985.1). GTDB lineage: Bacteria > Bipolaricaulota > Bipolaricaulia > Bipolaricaulales > Bipolaricaulaceae > Bipolaricaulis. The sequence continues at coordinate 6,827 of JACIWK010000005.1, read as the reverse complement.
TGAGGATCGCGGGCCTGGAAGTCACGCTCCCACAGGCGTTCGTGACCACGACGAGGTAGGTTCCCGCGTCCGCACCCGTGACGGCGGGGAGGGTGAGGATGGCGGTTGTGGCACCAGCGATGTCCGCGCCGTCCTTTCTCCACTGGTAAGTCAGGGGCGGGGTGCCATCCGCGATCGCGCTCATCAGGACGGAGCTTCCGGCGCACGCGGTCTGCGTGGCAGGGTGCGCGCTGAGGGTGGGGGGCACGTTCACGGTGAGGGTGACCGCACTCGACGTCGCGCTTCCCGCGGCATTGCGCACGGTCACGGTGTAGGCTCCGGCATCGGGTGAGGAGACCGGGTTGATCGTGTAGCTCGCGCTCGTTGCTCCAGGAATCGCCGTTCCGTCCTTGGCCCATTGGTAGTTGAGCGGCGCCGTGCCGCTCGCCACAACGCTGAACGTAACCGAACCCCCAGCGCAGATCGTTTTCCCTTGGGGTTGGCTGGTGATCGTAGGCGGGGTTCCTTTGTTGCACCCGACGAGAAGGGCCCCGATCCCAATGACGACTAGGATTGCCGCAACCGCACGCATCCGCATGTCCGAACCTCCTTCAACGGCAAGAGCTTACCCGGTGTGGGCGCTCGCCGAAAGCACAAGCCACAGGATCGGTTCAACCCGCAGCGAGGTAGGACCGCGCTTGGGCCACCTCGATCTGCCAGATCGTCCACTCTTTGTACAGCCGGAACCCCATCGCGTGGTTGATCGCGAGCATCGGGGCGTTGGAGCTGGCGTTGCCAGTGCGGACACGTACGACACAGGGCCGTTCGGCCAACACCTTCTCGATCATCGTCGCTTTGAGCCATTTGCCCAGGCCGCGGCCGCGGTACTTGGGGAGGACGCCGGTGTCGCCCTGCCACAGGGTTTCCTTTTGGGCGGGATCCCAGAACACCTCGGTGAACCCGGCGAGTTCGCCCGACGGGCGGTGGCGGGCGTAAAGGGTCCACCGTTCCCTCCTCCGCTCGGCCAGCGCCGCCTCCCCCTGGCGCACCATCTCTGGGGTCCACGTCCAGTCCTCCATCTGCAGCTCGTCCCGGGGGGCGGTGTTCATCACGTCCTTGAGCTGGCAGATCGCCTCCAGTTCCTCCTCCGGATAGGGGCCGATCCACCACCCGAGGGTGAACCGGTCGCGGGGCCCGTCGTTGCGCCACCGCGCCATCAGGGCGCGGTCGAGGTGGGCCAGATCAAGCTGGTTCGTGGCGGAGACCATCCCTGGCCTCGCCCCCACCCGCTCGGCGAACGCCCGTCCCACGGGGAGGGCTGAGTCCGTGCCGAAGATGAGGAGCGTCTTGCCCTCCTCTTCGGCCGCGGCCACGATGCGGGTGAGAAGCTCCTTTCCGATCCCACGGCGCCGATGTTCAGGGAGGACGCCGATGTCGGCATCGGCGATGTGGCGGTTGTGGGGGGTGTTGTAGAAGTAGGTGCTTGCCGCTGCCACCGCTTCCTCCCCCCGCCACGCCACCCACCGCCCCACGGTCCAGTAGGGGGGGATCGTCCTGAGCTTCCTTTCCCAGTCCTCCAACGCCTGAGGTGGATCCTCCGGCCACGCCTCGGCCCGCAGCCGGGTGGAGAGGGCGTGGACCGCAGTCGTCTCGCGGCGCGAAGCGGTCGCGAGGTCGAATGCTCTGATCGGGATCCGACTCTCAGCCATGGGGGTCTCCTCCTGAATGGGTCTGGGGAGGGAGCATGGTACGTCCTGCCCATGCCCCAGGCAAGGGGGGTCATTCATCGTCGATGGTCACCTGGTCACGGAACCCGTCGAGGGTTTTGGGGCCGATCCCCAACACCAGAGTGAGGTCGTCCACGGAGTGAAACGGTCCGTGTTCCTCGCGGAACGCCACGATGCGGGCCGCGAGGACAGGCCCCACTCCGGGCAACTTCTGCAGCTCTTCGGCCGAAGCGCGGTTGAGGTTGATCTTTCCGTGGAGGACGAACTCGATCGGGACCACGACCGCGGGGATGTTCACCGCCTCAAGCGGCACTCTGGACGGAGGGGGGGAAGGGATGAAGCGCACTCCAGCGTACACGAGGAGGGCGAACACGAGGGCGCAAGCGGCCCAGAACCGCGGCCCGCCGCGCTCGTTAGGGGAAGAGCTCCTTGATGCGTTGGACACCCCACCTCTCCTGCTGGGTACGGGCTCGCTCTGGCTGCCGCTCGTAGCGCTCCCGGGCGAACTTGGACTTCCAGCGCGCGAGGTGGACCTCGCGCAGGCGGGCCCGGAGGGCGGGGTCGGCGAGAACGGGATGACGCGCCAAGGTCTCGAGCTCAGGGATGTAGACGTCCACCGCCGCGGCGCGGTCGAACAGGCCCACACTGCGCTCCTGGTCAGTGGGGAGAAGGGCGATCGCTTGGCGGAAGAGGTCGCGGCGCTGCAGCTCCTCCCTGGCCCGCTCCGCCATCCGCTGGCCATGGGCGCGGTAGGCGGCCAGCCTCCACACGGGGAAACGGCGGACCTCATGGGGGCAGCCGTTGTGCGCGGGGAACGCGCTCGGGTCGGCCACGATCCGGCCGTGCCAGGATAGGCACTCCGCGCAGGTGCGCCATGAGACAGTCGTGTAGCACTGCCAGAGCGCGGTCCGCCCGCGGAGAAGATGCCCCAACACGCGCACGAAGTTCATCATCGGAGGTCCGTGGTGCCGAGGGTGGGAATCGAACCCACACGCCCTTCTCAGGGCACGGGATTTTGAGTCCCGCGCGTCTGCCAGTTCCGCCACCCCGGCATCGGGGCGATTATAGCCGCTTCGCCTGGCACGCCCGGCACAAGCCGTACCCCTGGATCACGGCCTCGGAGAGGTTGAACCCGTGGCGGGCTGCGGCGCGGGCGACGACCTGCGTCAAGCCGGGGTCGGAGAACTCGATGACCTTCCCGCAGTCCCGGCACACGAGGTGGCCGTGATCCTCGCGGCCCAACGTGTGCTCGTAGTGGGCATGAGCCTCGCCGAACGACACGCGGCGCACGAGCCCGGCCTGTTCCAGGAGCTCCAGGGTGCGGTACACGGTGGCGGCCGAGGACACGGATCCGCGCAGGGCTGCCCACAACTCGGCGGCCTCGAAGTGGGTGGGGAGAGCGAACACCGTCTCCACCACCGCCCGCCGCGGCTGGGTGATGTGGAGCCCCCGGCGCCTGAGGAACGCCTCAAACAACTCGACCGGCCTGTTCATCTCCCGCTCACTTTGCCCTGGCGCCACCGAGGCGTCAACTTGACGTTTGTTCGCCATGAGGTGCCTCCGGTTGGGGGAGTCCCTCTTCCGGACCATCGAGGAGGGAGAGAACCTTGTTCCCGAGCGCCAGGAACGGCTCGCGGGCCTGGGGGAGGAGCACGGCCGGTCGTCCGCGATCCCCTCCCTGGAGCACCGCGGGGAGGAGGGGGATCCGGCCCAGGAAGGGGACGTCCATCCTTCCTGCCAGTTCCTCTCCGCCGCCCACCCCGCATAGGGCGATCTCCTGGCCACAGTGGGGGCAGACAAGGCCCGCCATGTTCTCCACCACCCCGATCCGCGCTACCCCCACCTTGCGGGCGAAGCTCACCGCTTTGCTCGCGTCGAGGACGGCTACGTCCTGGGGCGTTGTGACGACCACCGCCGTTTCCCCTCTTCCCACGAGCTGGGCCACCGACAACGCCTCGTCCCCTGTCCCCGGGGGGAGGTCGACGACGAGGAGGTCAAGGGATGGCCAGGCCACGTCCTCAAGGAGCTGCTGAATCGCCCTCATCTTGAGCGGCCCCCGCCAGATGACGGGGGCATCCACGCTGGGGAGGGCGAACGCAAGCGAGGCCACGGTCAGATTGTAGGGCGTGCTCACCGGGAGGAGCTTCCCGCCCCGCAGCGCCATCGTCGCCCCCTCGATCCCGAGCATCTTCGGGACGTTGGGCCCGTGGAGGTCGGCGTCGAGGATCCCCACATCAAGGCGGTGGGCGAGCGCGACCGCTACGTTCACCGCGATGGTGGACTTCCCCACACCCCCTTTTCCCGAGAGGACCATGAGCACATGCTGCGGTCTGTTCATCGGTCCCCTCCCCTGGATTCCGATACTCTGACCTCCTTTCCCACCGCGAGGGCCTCCGAGCCCGGGAAGCGCACGAGGAGGGCCCCTGTCGCCTCCTCGCCCGTGCAGTGTCCCGGGCCAACACGGTGCGCGATCTGGCCCAGTTGGGCGACCACTCTCCTGATCTGGTGGGATGGGGCCCCGCCGAGGTGGAACCCACCTAGGACGAGGTGGAGGCTGGCTCCTGTAAGCTCGAACGCGCGCTCAGCCATTCGCTCCACCCCGGGATGGGCGCAGCCGGTGACGAGGACCATCCCGTGGGATGTGAGCACGATCAGCCCTTGCTCCCGCACCGAGCGGCCCAACGTTCCGGTCGAGACGAGCCCCGTTCCGAGCTCGCACGGCCCATCCACGATGCGAAGCTCGGCGTCGGGCGTCCGCGGCCGGAGGTAGCGGGCCATCCCCTTCGGGGCCCACACGCGCACTCCCTCTGCTCTCTCCAGGACGTAGGAGAGCCCGCCCACGTGGTCACAGTGGGCATGGGACAGGAAGACGTCAGTGACCTGGGCCAGGTCCACACCCAGGACCCGTGCGTTGTGCGCGAGCAACAGCCGGTCGGCCCCGGTGTCGAAGAGGATTCTCCGTTCGCCAGCTTCAACGAGGCCGGAGAATCCCCATCCCCCACGGAGAGGGGGATGGGCCACGTTGTCGTATAGGATGAGTATGCGCATCACCGCCTCTCCTCACGCACCGCACCCGTTCTCTCGGCCCGCGGTCGAACACCGTCGCGCGGGTTTTCTCGCCTTTGCCTGCGACCGGGGAGGGCCGGATCTCTCGGCCAAGGTCCAGATCGAGTGTGGCCTCACCATGGGGAACGAACGTCAGGTTGTCCACCTGCTCGCCCCGATGGAGGGCGGTGTCTTCAATCCCCTCTCCGCGGTCAGCCTCTCCCACAGGGCGCGGATCGCCTCCGCTGCCGGGCTATCCCCATGTTCGACGAGGGGGCGCTGGGCGACGAGGGCCGCGACCGCCTTCTCGTCGTAGGGGATCCGTGCTAGGACTGGGATCCCCTCCCTTTGCGCGTAGAGCTCGATCTCGTCGGCGAGATCGGGGGCGAGGTCAGCCTTGTTGATCACGACCAGGGGCTGGGCGCGAAATTGGCGGGCCACCGCTACCACCCGCTCCAGGTCGTGAAGGGCAGATCGGCTGGGCTCGGTCACGGCCAGCGCCGCGTGGGCTCCCGAGAGGGAGGCGATCACGGGGCACCCGATCCCCGGCGCCCCGTCGGCGAGGAGCAGGTCAGCACGTTCCTGACGCCCAATCTCTCGGGCCCGCATCTTGACCTGACTCACCAGCTTCCCCGACGTTTCCTCGCCCGGCCTGAGTTCTCCATGAACCACCGTCCCGTAAGGGCTCTTGGAGATGTAGATCCAGCCAGAAAGACGCGGGGAAAGCTTCACAGCTTTCTCCGGACAGACCGCGGCGCAAACCCCGCACCCTTCGCAGGACAGGGGATCCACGGCATGGGCCCCGTTTCGGCGGACGACGGCGGCGAACCGGCAGCTTTCTGCACACGCCCCGCACCCGGTGCACATCGCGGGGTTTACCTCGGCAACTTCCGACCCTTCGTAGCTCACCGTCTTCTCCACCTGGGGATGCAAAAGGAGGTGGAGGTTGGCCGCGTCCACATCGCAGTCGGCGATCACCGCGTCGCGGGCCAACGCCGCCAGTGAGGCGACGACGGTCGTCTTCCCGGTGCCTCCCTTCCCTGAGACCACGACGAGCTCGGTCATCGCACGCAGTTTGCTCCGTTCAGGGACGCCTCGAGGAGGCCGAGGAAGGGCTTCTTCCACTCGGGGAGCGCATCCAGGAGGGGGATCCCGTGGGCGTAGGCGGAGGCGATGCGGCGGTCCATGGGGATGCGCAGGAGCACGGGGATGCCCGCATCAATGCAATACCGTTCCACAGCGTCGGTGCCGATCCCATTCTTGTTGATCACGACTCCGGCTGGGATCCCGAGGATGCGCGTCACTTCGAGGGCGAGGCGGAGATCGTGGAGGCCGAATGGGGTTGGCTCGGTCACGAGGAGGGCGAAGTCAGCCCCCTTGAGGGTCTCGATCACTGGGCACCCCGTTCCGGGGGGGGCGTCGAGAACGGTCACCCCGTCGTGGCTCGCTCGCTCCTTGAGACGGCGGATGATCGGGGTCGCCATCGGTTCCCCCAGGTCGAGGATCCCATGAAGGAACCGGACTCCGCGGCCATCTCCCTCCTCGATCCACCCGATCGCGCGCGGCGTCTCCCGGATCGCCCTCTCCGGACAGGCGAGCGCACACAGCCCGCACCCGTGGCACAGCTCGGGGTGGAACAGGACCTTCCTCCCGACCACGGCAAGGGCCCCGAACCGGCACGCCTTCGCGCATACGCCGCAGAACGTGCACCGGTCGAGGTCGACCCTGGGAACGGGGAGCTCCACCGCCTCCCGGCGGAAGGTGGTTGGGGAGAGGAACAGGTGGGCATTGGGTTCCTCGACATCGCAGTCTACGAGCTCTACCGGACGGGAGTCCCGCGCCGCGAGGGCGAGCGAGACGGCGACCGTTGTCTTCCCCGTTCCGCCCTTGCCCGAGGCGACGGCGAGGGTGACCCCACCGTCAGCCGCCTTGGCCATGGAACATGTGCCGGGTGCAAGGGTCACCCTCGGTCAGCTGCCCGTTCTTCCAGGCCTCGATCGCCTCTCGCACGGTCCCCGATGCGCCTGTGCGTACCTCGATCCCGTGCTCGTGGAGGAGGGCCAGGGCCCGGCGGCC
>JACIWK010000041.1 GCA_014360985.1 Candidatus Bipolaricaulota bacterium | reverse complement strand
TTCCGATCTGACATCGACCCGAAAGCCAAGTCGATCCAGGAGTACCGCGACGCCGCGGGCGTCGACGAGGGCATGAACGGCCTGTCGACCCGCTTCGCCTTCAAGATCCTCTCCAAGGTGTTCAACTTCGACCCTCACGAGGTGGCGGCCAACCCGGTGCACCTGCTGTATGTGCTGGAGCAGCAGATCGAGCAGGAACAGTTCCCGGCCGAGGTGCGCGAGCGCTACCTGCGCTACCTGAAGGAATACCTGGCGCCGCGCTACATCGAGTTCATCGGCAAGGAGATCCAGACCGCCTACCTGGAGTCCTACAGCGAATACGGCCAGAACATCTTCGACCGCTATGTGCTGTACGCCGACTTCTGGATCCAGGACCAGGAATACCGCGACCCGGAAACCGGCGAGA
>JACIWK010000040.1 GCA_014360985.1 Candidatus Bipolaricaulota bacterium | reverse complement strand
CGTGGGACTTGCCGCTGGCCTCCTTTTTCTGAACCAGCTTCTCCTCCGCAGACAGCACGGGGCAGCGATCATCTCCGGCAAGAGCGTGCGGCCGACACGCGTGGAACTGGGCCCATGGAAGTACCTCGTCGCGACGGGCGTCTACCTGTTCATGGGGGTGGCAATCATCGCCCCCCTTGTGGCGCTTGTGTTGACTTCGTTCCTGAAAGCATGGGGCCTTCCCTTGGCGTGGCAGAACCTCACGATCCGCAACTACCTCTATGTCCTGTTCGACTACAGCCTGACGAAATCCGCCATCCTGAACAGCCTATCGCTTGCCCTGATCACCGCCACCCTCGCCGTCGTCCTTGGCTCTTTTCTCGCCTACATCTCCGCCAAGACCCGCATCCGGGGGCGCAAGCTGGTGGACATCCTGTGTACCCTCCCCAACGCCATCCCCGGCACCGTGGTCGCGTTGGCGATGATCCTTGCCTGGTCGGGGCAGTTCGGGATCAACCTCTACAACACGTTTGCTATCCTCGCGGTCGCGTACATCGCCCACTACACGTTCTACGCCTTTCGTAACACCTCGGCCTCCCTAGTTCAGATCCATCCCTCGCTGGAGGAGGCAGCGCGCGTGTCCGGGGCGGGATGGTTTCAAGAGCTGCGCGATGTCGTGATCCCTCTCATTCGGCCTGGGTTGGTGGCAGGGTGGCTTCTCGTATTCATGCCCACGCTCCGAGAGCTCAACATCTCGATCCTTCTCTATGGGCCGCGCACGCCCACGATCGGCGTGGCGGTGTTCGAGCTCCAGGATGCAGGCTATTACCACATCGCTGCTGCCCTGGGGTCGGTCGTGGTGGCGGTGGTGTTTGTGATCAACCTTGTCGTGCGGCGAATCCTTGG